>JBKJUA010000279.1:0-5204 GCA_046590305.1 Bradyrhizobium sp. | reverse complement strand
AACGTGTTCCTGCGCGCCGACGAGCCGTCGGTGGCGGCCAGCTTGCGGATGAAGGGTGCGGACGCGGCCGCCGTGTTCGGCGAGTTGCGCGAGCGCAAGAACAAGTCCTGATGGCGGGCTCGCCTTCCGCCGCCGAGATCATCGCTCGGCTTGAACTGAAGCCGCATCCGGAAGGCGGGCATTATCGCGAGACGTTTCGCGATTGCCGCGCCGATGCCGACGGACGATCGCTATCGACTGCGATCTATTTCCTGCTGGCGCGCGGCGAGCGCTCGCACTGGCATCGCATCGATGCGGTAGAGATGTGGCATTACTACGCGGGCCACGCGCTGAGCCTGCGGATGGTCGACGAGGACGGTCATCGCATCGTCGCGCTCGGCCCGGATCTCGCCGCCGGCGAAGTGCCGCAAGCGATCGTGCCGCCGCAGGCGTTCCAATCAGCGTAAAGTTGCGGCGACTGGACGCTGGTCGGATGCACCGTTGCCCCGGGATTCGAGTTTGCGAAGTTTGAATTAGCAGAGAAGGGTTGGGAGCCGTGACCGATTCGCAGGGTGGGCAAAGCGTAGAGGCTGGGCAAGAATTCCGCGAGGCTGTCGACCTGTAGAATGTCGTTCTCTTGCGTGCCACGCATGAAAGAAATGACGGAAGTTTCTCTGCCGCACAGATCGAGATGAGGAATGTATTTCTACAGCCGCGCGAGCGAATCGAATAGTTGCCCAGTCTCGTAGCGTGCCCACCACGGTGTTCGACGAAGAAATGGTGGGGACGGCGCAAACGCGCCTTTGCCCACCCTACGAAGTTCTTCGGGATGACGGCGTGACTCGCTTCCTGAACATGTCCCTCGCCGCGATCAGGCCGCCACCCGCGATCAGTACCGCCGCGATCGCGATGTTCGCGCTCGGTCTGGCAAACCCCGCCAGGATCAAGAACGCGGTCGAGAGCAGCGGCGTCGCGTAGGACGCGGCACCGAGCACGCGGATGTCGCCGCGCTTCATGCCGATATCCCAGGCAAAGAACGCGGCCCCCACCGGACCGACGCCGAGCGCCGCGATCGCGAGCCATTGCGCTGGCGTGTCGGGCCACACCGTGGTTTCGAGCAGCCCGTGCACCAGGGCTGCGAGCAGCGCCGTCGCCAGGCAGAAGCCAGCCACCGCGTCGGTCGGCACGGCCTTGAGCTTGCGCGACATCACCGAATAGGCCGCCCACACGAAGGCCGCCACGAATGCCGCGAGCAGGCCGGGCAACTGGCCCATTTCAAAGCTGGCGCCGCTGCCGGTGAACAGCAGCACCGTGCCGGCCAATCCGAGCAGGGCGCCGACGATGTGGTGCGACAGCAATCGTTCGCCGGGCAGCAGCGACGAGAACAGCACGATCAACAGCGGCCAGAGATAATTCAAAAGACCCGCCTCGGCCGGCGGCGCGAACCGCAGCGCCAGGAAATACAGCGCGTGATAGCCGAAAAGGCCGCCGACCCCGACGATCCAGGCCGTCAACGGCTGCTTCAAGGCGACGAACGCCGCCGGACGGAAGATGAAGCTGGCGAACGCCACTGCGGCGCCGATCGCGAACGTCATCGCCGCCAGTTGAAACGCCGGGATTTTTCCGGTCGCCACTGTCAGCACGGATAGCAGCGACCACATCAGGATGGCGGTTAGTCCGATCAGGGTGGCGGTGCGGGAGGTCATACGTTCCGTCATTGCGAGCGAAGCGAAGCAATCCATCTATCATACGTGACGTCGCATGGATTGCTTCGTCGCAAATGCTCCTCGCAATGACGAAAGCGCCTACCCCGTCTCGATCGGCAGCGATTCGTCCTTCGCCCATTCGCCCATCGAGGCGTCGTACAGGGTTAGATTGTCGTAGCCGAGCCGGTGCAGCATGAACAGGTCGATGGTGGCGGAGATGCCGCCGCCGCAATAGGCGACCACGCGCTTGTCCTTTGTCACGCCTTGCGCGACGAATTTGGTCTCCGCCTCCGCCAGCGGCAGGAATGTTTTCGTCTCCGGATTTATCAAGGTTGCCGCCGACACGTTGACGCTGCCGGGAATGTGCCCCGGCCGGCCGTAGCGGCTCGGCTCCAGCCCCTTGTGCAGTTGCGGGTTGAGCGCGTTGAAGACGACGGCGTTGCGGTCGCTGCCGGCTTTCAGCGTCGCGTGCTTGTCGACGAAATAGCCGACGCGCGGTTTCGCGGTAAACGTCACCGGCGGATAGCCCTTCGCGGGTCCGGTTTCGAGCGCGCGGCCCTCGGCTTTCCATTGATCAAGCCCGCCATCCAGCACCGACACGTTGTCGAAGCCGAGCGATTTCAGCATCCACCAGAACCGCGTCGCCCATTGCGGTGTCCCGATGCTGTAGAGAACCACGCGGCTGTTGGCGCCAACCCCGTGCCGGCCGAATGCGGCTTCGGCCTGCGCCGTGGCCGGCATCATGAAATGGAGCTCGATATCGGGTACGGAGAACTCGCCCTGCAGGTCGAGGAAATCCGCGCCCGGAATATGCCCCGCCTCGAAGGTGTGCCGGCCCGGCACCGCGATATAGGGAACGCCGGAACCTTCCGGCTGGTATTCGAGATAGGTGGTGCAATCGAACAGCCGGAGGTCGGGGTGGTCCAGCATGCCGGCGAGTTCCGCCGTTGTCATAAGCCCGTCGTGGTCTGGCATCTATGGTTCCTCCCCTTTCCTCATGCTAGGGCAGGCGGAGAGGGGTGGAAAGGTAAGCTCTCCCGGACGTTGCCCTTTAATCCCCGAATTCCGGCCCGATATAGCGGTTCAGGGCCGGCAGGCGTCAAAGCCTTGCTTTCCCGTGAAATGGCAGAATAAGCTATTGAACCAAAAGAGAAATAATCCGACCCAAAGGAAGGGCCCGGCATCTGCCACGGGCCCCTTGGTGAATGTCACCAAAACCTGATATTCGAGACCCCATGAACAAGCCCGAGAAACTCCCGCAGAACGATGTCGCCGGCCCCAGCGCTCGGCATAAGACCACCCAGGTCATGGTCGGCAATGTCGCCGTCGGTGGCGGCGCGCCGATCGTGGTGCAGTCGATGACCAACACCGACACCGCCGATATCGAGGGCACGATCGCGCAGGTGGCGGCGCTGGCGCGTGCCGGCTCGGAAATGGTGCGCATCACCGTCGATCGCGATGAAGCTGCCGCCGCCGTGCCGCATATCCGCGACGGCCTGCGCAAGCGCGGCATCACCACGCCTTTGATCGGCGATTTCCATTACATCGGCCACAAGCTGCTGGCCGATCATCCGGCCTGCGCCGAGGCGCTCGATAAATACCGCATTAATCCCGGCAATGTCGGTTTCAAAGCCAAGCGCGACACCCAGTTCACCGACATCGTCGAGATGGCGCTGAAATACAACAAGACCGTCCGCATCGGCGCCAATTGGGGCTCGCTCGATCAGGAGCTACTTACAAAACTGATGGATGAAAACGCGCTGCTGCCGGCGCCGAAAGACGTCCGCGCGGTGACCCGCGAGGCCATGGTGCAGTCGGCGCTGTTGTCGGCCGCGCGCGCCGAGGAAATCGGCCTGCCGAAGAACCGCATGATCCTGTCGGCCAAGGTATCTGCTGTGCAGGACCTGATCGCGGTCTACGAGACGCTTGCCGAACGTTCCGACTACGCCATCCATCTCGGCCTCACCGAGGCCGGCATGGGCTCCAAGGGTATCGTCGCCTCGTCGGCCGCGATCGGCATCCTGTTGCAGCAGGGCATCGGCGACACCATCCGGATTTCGCTGACGCCGGAACCCGGCGGCGACCGCACGCTGGAAGTCCAGGTCGCGCAGGAATTGCTGCAGACCATGGGATTCCGCACCTTCGTGCCGCTGGTGGCGGCATGCCCCGGCTGCGGCCGCACCACCTCGACCACGTTCCAGGAACTGGCGCGCTCGATCCAGGATTTCATCCGCGTCGAAATGCCGGCTTGGAAGACCCGCTATCCCGGCGTCGAATCCCTCAACGTCGCGATCATGGGCTGCATCGTCAACGGCCCCGGCGAATCCAAGCACGCCGATATCGGCATCTCGCTGCCCGGCACCGGCGAAACCCCGGCCGCCCCCGTGTTCGTCGACGGCAAGAAATTTCGCACCTTGCGCGGCCCCAACATCGCAGGCGAATTCAAGGCGATGGTGATCGACTATATCGACCAGCGCTATGGCGCGGGCGCGAGCGTGCCGGTGACCGCGGCGGAGTAAGGCACCGTAGCCCGGATGGAGCGCAGCGAAATCCGGGGCCGCAGCAGCTACCGCGTCTGCGAGATATCCCCGGATTGCGCTTCGCTCCATCCGGGCTACGATGGCTGAAAGAACAAGCCATCGGAGGCCGCCTCATGAGTTCGCTGTCCAGCAAACAAGGTCCGCGTTACCGCCACACCTCAGGCGAAGAAGCACCCTTTGAGACCATCGGCGTCGAAAAACTCACCCCGATTATCGGCGCGGAGATTTCCGGCGTCGACCTAGCAGGCTCCCTGTCCAACCGGACCATGGACGAGATCCACCGCGCGCTCGCAGAAAACCTCGTGATCTTCTTTCGCGACCAGCACATCACGCCGCAGCAGCATCTCGCTTTTGGCCGCAAATTCGGCGAGCTGCACATCCATCCCGCCGCTCCGCATGAGGGCGAGGATCCCGCGCTGATGAAGATCCATGCCGACAAGGATTCGCCACGCGCCAATGGCGAGGGCTGGCACACCGACGTGTCCTGCGACCTCGAGCCGCCGATGGGCTCCATCCTCTATATCAAACAGTGCCCGCCGCGCGGCGGCGATACCCTGTTCGCCAACATGTATGCGGCTTACGAATCGCTGTCGGATCGCATGAAAACCTATCTCGACGGCCTCACCGCGCTGCATGACGGCGAATCCACCTATCGCGGGCTCTACGCCAATTACGGCGTTGCCGACCGGCCGGCCTATCCCAGCGCCGAGCACCCTGTCGTGCGCACCCATCCAGTGACGGGCAAGAAGGCGCTCTACGTCAACCGCGGCTTTACCCGCCATGTCATCGGCATCCCGCGCGACGAGAGCGACGCGATGCTGGCCTATCTCTACCAGCACTGCGAAAATCCGCTGTTCCAATGCCGCTTCCGCTGGACCGAAAACGCCATCGCGTTCTGGGACAACCGCTGCGCCCAGCACCGCGCGATGTGGGACTACTGGCCGCATACGCGTTCCGGCACGCGGGTGACGGTGAAGGG
>JBKJUA010000263.1:0-6264 GCA_046590305.1 Bradyrhizobium sp. | reverse complement strand
GAACGGCTGTTCGCCGAACTGACCACCGTGCTCGCCGACCTCACCGCCAAGCGCAATCAGCTCGAAGGCAATGTGCGGACCCATCGCGACCGGCTGGCGCGGCTCGATCAGGAGATCGCCAACGTCGCCAGCGAGGAGCAGAAGCTGGCGCAGGAAACCAGCGGGTTCGGCGACCTCGCCGAACTCGCCGGGATCATGGAGACCGCGCAGCTGAGTCTGGCGGAATCCGAAGCCATGGCGCAGGCCAATGAGGCCGGCCATGTCGATGCGCGCGCCAGGCTGGAAGCCGCCCGCACGCCGCTCAACGAGGCCGACAAGCGGGTGCAGCGGCTCGAGACCGAAGCGCGCACGATCTCGAAACTGGTCAACAGCGAAACCAAGAATCTGTGGCCGCCGATCATCGACGGCGTCACCGTCGCCAAGGGATATGAGAAGGCGATCGGTGCGGCACTGGGCGACGATCTCGACGCGCCGGTCGATCCATCGGCGCCGATGCGCTGGACCAATTCCGGCGTCACCGAGGGCGATCCCGCATTGCCCGAGGGCGTCGAACCGCTCGCAGCCCATGTCGATGCGCCGCCGGAGCTGGCGCGCCGCCTCGCCCAGATCGGCGTGGTGCCGAAAGAGCGCGGCGCGGAACTGGTGTCGCAACTGAAGACCGGCCAGCGGCTGGTGTCGCCGGAAGGCGACGTCTGGCGCTGGGACGGTTTTGTCGCCGCAGCCCACGCGCCCACTGGTGCTGCGCGGCGGCTCGCCGAGCGCGCCCGGCTGGTCGATATCGAGAACGAACTCGAGCAGGCCCGCATCGACGCCTCCGCCCGGCGCCAGGCGCTGGAAACCGCCGAGGCCGCGCTGAAGGCTGCCTCATCGGCCGAGGGCTCCGCCCGCGAAGCCTGGCGCGCCGCCCAGCGCGAGGCCGATGCCGCACGCGAGCGCCATGCCAATACCGAGCGCGAAATCAACCGCCACGCCGCGCGAAAATCGGCGCTGACTGAAGCGCACAGCCGCCTCAACGCCGATCGCGCCGAGGCCGAAAGCGCGCATGAATACGCTACCGCTGCGCTGGAAGAATTGCCGCCCAGCCTCGATACCGAGACGAGACTCGCCGCCGTTCGCTCGGACATCGAGGGCCACCGCCGTTTCGCAGCCCAGGTGCGGGCCGAAGCCCAGGCGCTGGCGCGAGAGGCCGAACTCGCCGACCGCCGCCTGCAGGCCATCATCGCCGAACGCAACCAGTGGCAGGAGCGCAAGGCAGGTGCGGCCTCGCACATCTCCACCATCGAAGCCCGCATCACCGAAGTCACCGCCGAGCGCGCCGAACTCGACAATGCGCCAGCGGTGTTCGCGGAGAAGCGCCGCGCCATCATCAGCGAAATCGAAGCGGCCGAATCCGCGCGCCAGGTTGCCGCCGACGCGCTGGCTACCGCCGAGAACCTGATGGCGGAAACCGATCGCGCGGCGAAGATTTCGCTGGAGGCGCTGTCGAGCGCGCGCGAGGCGACCGCCCGCGCCGAAGAGCGCATGGAAGGCGCGCGACGCCGGCTCGCCGATATCGAGCGCGAAATCCACGACATGCTGGAGGTCGAACCGCACGCCGTGGCGGGCCTCGCCGAGATCGAGCCTGGCGCCGAGCTGCCGCCGCTCAACGAGATCGAGGAAAGCCTCGAAAAGCTGCGCCGCGACCGCGAGCGTCTGGGCGCGGTCAATCTGCGCGCTGAGGAAGAACTGCGCGAGGTCGAAGCCCAGCACACCACACTCACCACCGAGCGCGACGACCTGGTCGAAGCCATCAAGCGGCTGCGCCAGGGCATCCAGAGCCTCAACCGCGAGGCACGCGAGCGTCTGTTGACCTCGTTCGAAATCGTCAACGGCCATTTCAAGCGGCTGTTCACGGAACTGTTCGGCGGCGGCGAAGCCGCACTTCATTTGATCGAGAGCGACGATCCGCTCGAAGCCGGTCTCGAAATCATCGCCAAGCCGCCCGGCAAGAAGCCGCAGACACTGTCGCTGCTCTCGGGCGGCGAGCAGGCGCTGACCGCGCTGGCGCTGATCTTCGCGGTGTTCCTCACCAACCCCTCGCCGATCTGCGTGCTGGACGAAGTCGATGCGCCGCTCGACGACCACAATGTGGAGCGGTTCTGCAACCTGCTGGACGAGATGACCTCGTCGACCGATACCCGCTTCATCATCATTACCCACAACCCGATCACGATGGCGCGGATGAACCGGCTGTACGGCGTCACCATGGCCGAGCGCGGCGTGTCGCAACTGGTGTCGGTCGATCTCGAAGACGCCGTGAAGATTCTCGATCAGCACGTGGCGTGATGTAACGTCATCCTGAGGAGCTGCGCCGTTGGCGCGGCGTCTCGAAGGATGGGTCATGGGCACGAGTCATCCTCGCGGCTCGCAAGCGCTGGCACCCCAGGATGACGGCATCCGATGATCCCACCCGATCTCCCCGCCGAACTGAAGTCCGCGCTCGACACCAGGCTGCACGGGCTGTCGCGCAGCGACGCCGCCGAGCGCTCGGCCAGCATTTCGAAAACCTATCGCGATGGCGGCGGCTCCGGCGCGATCCGCTCCGAGGCCGACGCGCTCGCCTATGCGCTGGCGCGGATGCCCGCGACCTATGCCGCGGTCACGGCGAGCCTGAACGCGCTCGCCGGGATCGCGCCGGATTTTGCGCCAAAAAGCCTGCTCGATGTCGGCGCCGGGCCGGGCACGGCGAGCTGGGCCGCGGCGGAAGCGTTTTCGTCGCTCACGGCATTTACGCTGCTCGATGCCAACCGCGCGTTGCGCGCGCTGGCGCTCGAACTTGGCGGCGCCAGCGCTCGGCTGCGCGGCATGACCTATCGGCAGGGCGAAGCGCGCGCCGAGCTTGCCAGGGCCGACGCCGCCGACCTCGTGGTGGCGAGCTATGTGATCGGTGAGATCAGCGAGGCCGAACGAAAGCCGCTCGCCGACCTGATGTGGGCCAAGACCCGCGATACGCTGCTGGTGGTCGAGCCCGGCACGCCGGCGGGTCATGCGCGGATTCTTGGGCTACGGGCCCAATTGATCGCGGCGGGCGCGCGTGTCGCGGCGCCCTGCCCGCATGACGGCCGATGTCCGCTTGAAGCACCCGACTGGTGCCACTTCACCCGGCGCCTGCCGCGCTCGCAGGCGCACCGGCAGCTCAAATCCGCCGAGCTCGCCTATGAGGACGAACGATTCGCCTATGTCGCGCTGACGCGCGCCCCGGCCGCACGGCGCCCCGCCCGCGTGCTGGCGCAGCCTGTCATCAGCAAGGTCGAGGTGACGGCCAGGCTCTGCACGCCAGCCGGGCTGGCCATCACGAAAGTGCCTCGCCGCGCCCGGGAGGACTACGCCCGCGCCCGGCGCTGGCGATGGGGCGATGAGGTGATGGGGTAAGGTACCCGGAGACGGATGATCCTACTGTACATGGGGTTGTTTTCGAGATTTTGATCCAACCGACCTCCCTTGAACTTATCCCGCCCCCGATCCGACCAACCCAGGCCTCACCTTGCGGCGGGCTGCCGTGCGGGCCGGTTTTGGTCTAGCGTGCCCGCTTTCGTCGTCTCATCAGGAGTTTTTTGCCATGTCGACCGGCTGGATCGTTCTCGGCGTCATCGTCATTCTCGTCTTCTTCGCGTTCGCCGCGTATAACCGGCTGGTGGCGCTCGCCCAGCGCGTCGGCCAGGCCTTCGCCGACATCGACGTGCAGCTCAAGCAGCGCCACGACCTGGTCCCGAACCTGATCGAGACCGTGAAGGGCTACGCCAGCCACGAGCGCGGCACCCTCGACGACGTCATCAAGGCCCGCAACTCCGCGATGTCGGCGCAGGGCCCGGGACAGGTTGCGGCTGCCGAAAACGTGCTGAGCGGCGCGCTGGGGAGGTTGATCGCGCTGTCGGAGGCCTATCCCGACCTCAAGGCCAACGCCAACTTCCAGCAGCTGTCGAGCGAATTGTCCGACCTCGAGAACAAGATCGCGGCCGCCCGCCGCTTCTTCAACAACGCGGTCCAGGAATACAACACCGGCATCCAGCAGATGCCCGCGGCGCTGTTCGCCGGCACGTTCGGATTCACCAAAAAGGAGTTCTTCGATCTCGGCGCCAGCAGAACCGAGGTCGAGGTGGTGCCGACGGTCAAGTTCTGAGGTGACAAGAATCTCTCCCCGTCATTCCGGGGCGGTCCGGAGGACCGGACCCGGAATCTCGAGTTTCTCCGATGTGCAATTGCACATCGGAGTTCACGCCTTCGGCGTGCCCCGGAATGACCACTGCTGACGGAAACCCGCTATGGCCGCCTACGGTCTTTACACGCACATCGCATCGAACAAATTGCGTTCGATGCTGCTGCTTGCCGGGCTGTTCCTGCTGATCTACGTGCTGGTCTATGCCGGCGCGCTGCTGACGGAAGTCGCTGTCAACAGCAATCGGCCGGTCAACGACTACCTGATGCTGGCGGCGCGCGATCTGGTGAAGGCGTTTCCCTATGCGACCGCTGCCGCGGCGCTGTGGATCGCGATCGCCTATTTCTTCCACCAGAACATGATCGATGCCGTCACCGGCGGCGAGGATGTTACGCGCAAGCAGCAGCCCCGGCTCTATAACCTGCTGGAAAACCTCTGCGTCTCGCGCGGCATTCCGATGCCGAAACTGAAGATCATGGAGAGCGATGCGCGCAACGCCTTCGCCAGCGGACTGAACCGGCGGCAATACGCCATCACCGTCACAACCGGCCTGATCAAGGCGCTCGATGATCAGGAGCTCGAGGCGGTGCTCGGCCACGAGCTCACCCACATCCGCAACGGCGACGTGCAGCTGATGGTGACCGCGGTGATCATCGCCGGCGTGGTCGGCTTCTTCGGCGAGCTGTTCTTCCGGATGTTCACCAATCTGAGTTGGAATTCCTCCGGAAGCTCATCGTCGTCGAGGTCGTCCTCGTCCTCCTCGTCGGACAGCAACAGCAAGGGCGGCGGCGGCGCCATCGTGGTCGTCATCCTCGCGGTCGTGCTGATCCTGCTGGCCTGGCTGCTGTCGCAAGTTGTAAAATTGGCGCTGTCGCGCTCGCGCGAGCTGCTGGCCGACGCCGGATCGGTCGAACTGACCAAGAACCCCGACGCCATGATCTCGGCGCTGCGCAAGATTGAGAACCGCGGCGAGCTTCAGGGCGCCACCTCGGCGGTGATGGAATTGTGCATCGACAACCCGCGCGAGGGTTTTGCCGACCTGTTCGCCACCCATCCCTCGGTCGACTCTCGGGTGCAGGCGCTGGTGAAATATGCCGGCGGACGCGATTCCGGGCGGCTGGCGCTGCCGTCGGATACCGTGGAAGCCGGCGACGGCGAGCCTGAATTGTCCGAATCCGACGACCGGTCTCCTCCCCTACCAAGAGGCCCCTGGAGCGACGCCGCGGCGCCTGCCGCCGGCATGCCGCAGGATGCTTCAACGGCCGCTTCACGCGATCCATGGGCCAAGCCCGTGTGATTCTTGCGCCATGCCACCGCGGCATTAACGAAATCCCCACGATTAGCGCCGCTGGGGGCTTAATGAATTGAATTCTCCCTTGTTTCTGCCATGTTCGCGCCCAAAGCAGGTATAGGGACTGGCGGGTCGTTTCCGCGATCCGGGGCGCGCAAGGGAAATTCATGACGACGAAGCCGGTAGTGATCGTGGTGGGCGCCGACAAGGGCGGGGTCGGCAAGACCACGGTGTCGCGGACCCTGCTGGATTATTTCAGCGCCAACAACATCCCCACCCGGGCCTTCGACACGGAGTCACCGCGCGGCACCCTGATGCGCTTCCACCCCGATATCACCGAGATCGTCGACATGACGACGACCTCGGACCAGATGAAGATCTTCGACACGCTGAATGCGGCGAGCCCCTCCGTCACCGTGATCGACGTCCGCGCCGGACTGTTGTCGCCGGCGCTGGCTTCGCTCCGCGACATCGGTTTTCTCGATGCCGCCAAGTCCGGGCAGATCACCTTTGCCGTGTTCCATATACTGGGCCCCTCGATCGCCTCACTGGACGAAATCGCCGAGACCGCGAATTTCATGCAGGGCGCGAAATATTTTCTGGTGAAGAACTTCATCAACAACACCAGCTTCTTCGAGTGGGACCAGGCGACCTACAATTCGTATTTCCATCGCATCAAGGACGCCACCGAACTGACCATCCCGAAGCTCAACGAGATGGCCTATGAGCAGGTCGAGGTGTCCTCGGTGTCTTTCCTGAAATTCGTCGCCCTTGTTGG
>JBKJUA010000237.1:0-9064 GCA_046590305.1 Bradyrhizobium sp. | reverse complement strand
CGTCCGGGGCACGCTTCAACCCGCGGCAAAGCGAAAGGGCCAGCCAATGATCGTCATCGACGTCAGGGACATGACGCCCGAGCCATGGCGGCTCGGCGTCGAGACCCGCATGCTGGTGTCGGCCAGCAGCGGGGCTGCGCAATTATGCGTGTTCGAGCAGTGGATCGCGCCGGGCGCCGGCGCGCCGACCCATTCGCATCCGGTCGAGGAAGTGCTGACGGTGCGCGAAGGCGAAGCCGAGATGTGGATGGGCGAGCAGCGGCTGACCGTCTATTCCGGCCAGTCGCTGATCGTGCCGGCCGACCGCATGCACGGCTTCCGCAATTCCGGCACCGTGACCCTGCACATCCACGCCGTGCTGGCCGCGCCGTTCTTCGAGGCGACCGTCGAGGGCGGAACGGAGACGGTGCGGAGGTGGAAGGCGTAACCTGCGACGGCACTGTCGTCATCCTGAGGTGCGAGCCGGACAGCGCCTCAGCGTGATCGTGCACGCTGTTGGTTGCTTCAATTCCTTCTATGAGCCGCGAATGTCCTCAGGCTTCTTGCGGTGCGAACGCGATCCAGTGCGCGGCTTCGCCGTGGTCGCGGGAGGCCGCAATTACCCCGAAATAATTTCGCAGGACATGTCGGTGCTGCAAAAGGCGGTTCGTCATACCAACAGAGCCGGAATTCGGGCGGTATAGCCTCCGGCCGGATAAACCGACAAAACGGAGCGTGAAGATGCGATGCATGGTGATTGTGAAGGCGAGCAGGGACACCGAGGCCGGCGTGATGCCGAGCACCGAATTGCTCACCGCCATGGGCAAGTTCAACGAGGAGATGGTGAAGGCCGGGGTCATGCTGGCGGGTGAGGGCCTGCATCCGACCTCGAAGGGTGCCCGGATCAGATATTCCGGCAAGGCACTGGATGTCAGCCACGGTCCGTATGCCGTGACCAACGACCTTGTCGCCGGCTTCTGGCTGATTCAGGTGAAGTCGCTGGACGAGGCGATCGGCTGGATGAAGCGCGCGCCGTTCGACGGCGGCGCCGAGATCGAAATCCGCCAGGTGTTCGATACCGAGGATTTCGGCGAAGCGTTGACGCCCGAACTGCGCGAGCAGGAGACGCGCCTTCGAGCGCAGGTGGGGAAGAAATAGAATTCGATAACCAACATGGACACCAGACCATGCGATTCATGATGCTGATGATTCCCCTCGGCTACGAGACCGCGCCGCCGGACGTCCATCTCGACCCCGAGCGTGTCAGGGCGATGATGAAATACAATGAGGACCTCAAGAACGCCGGCGTGCTGATCACGCTCGACGGCCTGCACCCGCCATCGACGGGAGCGCGGCTCTCGTTCGCGACCGGCAAGCCGCTGGTGACCGACGGACCGTTTACCGAAGCCAAGGAAGTGCTCGGCGGCTACTGGATGATCAACGTGGCCTCGCGCGAGGAGGCGATCGCCTGGGCAAGCAAGTGTCCGGCCTCCGAGAACGAGATCATCGAAATCCGCCAGGTGCAGGAAATGGACGACTGGTCGGATGAAGTGCAGCAAGCCATGGCCGGTTTGCCGGAACTGCGAAAGGGCAGCGGCCGTTAATCTTTGTGAACGCCTGTGTTCCCGCATCCGCCGCTAGTGACCTTTACCGCCAGCTCATGTAAAAGCCTTTCACATGAGCTGGCGCAAGGAACAGGGCCGCAACGAGCGCGGCTATCATCACGGCAATCTGAAAGAGGCGCTGCTGCAGGCGGCGCTCGGACTGATCGCCGAAAAAGGCCCTGGTGGGTTCACTTTTGCCGATGCCGCGCGCATGGCCGGCGTCAGCCCGGCCGCCCCCTACCGTCACTTTCGCGACCGCGACGAACTGCTGTCGAGCATCGCGCAGCGCGGTTTCGAGCAGTTCGAGGCGCTGCTGACGCAAGCCTGGGATGACGGGCGTCCGGACACCGTCACGGCGTTCGAGCGGCTCGGAAAAGCCTATCTCGCCTTTGCCCGCGATGAGCCCGCGTTCTATTCGGCGATGTTCGAATCCGGCCTTCCTGTCGATCTCAGCCCCACCTTGCAGACCGCGAGCGAGCGCGCCTTCGGTGTGATCAGGGCTGCCGCCGAACGGCTCGCCGCACTGGTTCCGCCAGGTATGCCGCGGCCACCGGCGATGATGATGGCTCTCCATATCTGGTCGATGTCGCACGGCGTGGCGTCGTTGTTCGCGCGAGGCGATTCGGCCCGCCGCAAGCTGCCGATGTCGGCGGAGGATCTGCTGGAAGCGGAAGTGCTGATCTATCTGCGCGGATTGGGGTTCCCGACCGACCGCCGGCCGCCTGCGCCGAAGGATCCCGCGACCCCACCCCCGGTTCCACCGTCTGGCGCGGGCCCCTGGGGCACCCCAAAATAATTTCACCGCCTCGGCTTGTCCCCCGCTTGACAAAACGCCGGCATGGTTTAGGTATGTAAATGTTATTTACATTCACAACGGCGCAGTGCCGTCATGGAGAGGGAAATGGCCTACACCGCAGATGTCAATCGCTGGCGCGGCCCCGCCGAAGAGGCCCGCCGCCCGCACATGCTCGATTCGCCATGGCACCCCGGCTGGATCGCCGTGACCGTGCTGGGGTTCATCATCTGGTGGCCGATCGGCCTCGCCCTTCTCTTTTTCACACTCGGGAGCAGAAAAATGGGTTGCTGGAGCAGTCAGGACCGCTTTTCCAATAAAATGGAGCGGATGCAGTACAAGATGGACCGGATGCGTGGCCGGATGGAGCGCGGCGGTTTCGGCTTCGGCTTCGGCGGTCCTCCCACCAGCGGCAACCGCGCCTTCGATGAATACCGCGTCGAGACGCTGAAGCGGCTTGAGGAAGAGCAGGTCGAGTTCAAGGATTTCCTGGATCGCCTGCGCCACGCCAAGGATAAGGCCGAGTTCGACCAGTTCATGGCGCAGCACAAACAGCGCCCGACCCCGCCGAACGATCAGCCGCAGGGCTGATCGACAAAGCCTCGTACATCTGATGGCGACAACGCCGCCCGTTTGCGAAAGCAGACGGGCGGCGTTGTTTTTGCCCGTGCCTTCGCTCTGGCGCCTTGCCGTGTCGAGGCCTAGATTTCGTAGCGGCGGAACAAAGGCGGACGGCATGATCCACCATCAGATTGCACCAGCCGATCAGCTTTGGCTGTCGGTGTGCCGCGAAGCCGAAACCGCCCTGGCCCGCGATCCGCTATTTGGCGCTTCCTTGTCGGCCGCCATCCTCGCTCATTGCGACCTCGGCGGCGCGGTGGCTCATCAAATCGGCGAGCGGCTCGGCAAGGGCGCGGCTGGCCGCCAGCAGTTCGCGCGCGTCGCGCTCGAGGCGTTCCAGGACTCTCCCGATCTGGTCGATGCGGCGAGCCGCGATCTGCAGAGCATTGCCATTCATGATCCCGCGACGACCGGATTGCTGCCGCCGCTCCTGAACTTCAAGGGCTACGTGGCGCTGCAGGCATGGCGCGTGTCGAACTGGCTATGGTGTCACGGGCGGACCGATCTCGCATACTTGCTGCAAAGCCTGTCCTCCGATTCCCTTCAGGTCAGCATTCATCCCTCCGCGTCGATTGGAACCTCGGTGTTTCTCGACCATGCAACAGGCATCATCGTGGGTGCATTCGTCGTCATCGGCGACGACACGACGATCCTTCAGAACGTCACCATCGGCCGGAAGTCTGCCCTTCCGAACCGGGCCCCCAGAATCGGTCGGGGAGTTTTGCTCAGCGGCGGGGCTACGGTTCTGGGCGACGTCCGCGTCGGCGACTTCGCCAAAATCGGCGCCGGCTCGCTAGTCGAGCAGGACGTCCCGGCCGGATGCACGGCCGTCGGCGTTCCAGCGCGGCTGACCAACTGCCCCGACGCGGTATGCGCGTAGAGCTTGTGGCTTATGATAGGATAAAAATCCTATACGACAAGAGCGCCGCAAGCCCCGGCTTTCTTTCATTGCATGGGGTTGTTTTCGATATTTTTTGTCAGCCGCAGCAACACCCTCGAACCAGGGGCCGTCGCTTCATTTCCCGCTCCCAAAATCCCCTTTGGTAACGGTCTGTTAACCATGATTAGCGTCTGGTTAGGGGCGGAAAGACACGCGGATAGCCCTCGTTTTGACACGTTAGCAGGGGAAGCAGGACCCGGCTTTGGACGGGCCACCCATGCGACACAGAACAAGGCTCTCGCGCAGGCTTACCGCCGCGGCTGACGCGCGGCTGTGGAACCGGCAGCTCATGACTTCGAAGGAAGATTGGGCTCCCGGGGGACTTGGGACATCTGCGTTGAGAGGATACCGGACATGAATCCCGCTGACGTGGCTCAGTCAGCCTTGCCGCTGGCCTCCACCAACGTATCGCTGATTCACCTCGCCTGGAATGCGAGCCCGGTCGTCCAATTCGTCATGCTGGGACTGCTCGCCTGCTCGGTCTGGGTCTGGGCGATCGCGATCGACAAGATCTTCCTCTATTCGCGCACCAAGCGTGCGATGGACCGCTTCGAACAGGCGTTCTGGTCCGGGCAGTCGATCGAGGAACTTTACCGCGCGCTGTCGGCCAAGCCGACGCAATCGATGGCGGCATGCTTCGTCGCGGCGATGCGCGAATGGAAACGCTCCTTCGAGAGCCAGACGCGGTCGGTCGCCGGGCTGCAGATGCGGATCGAGAAGGTCATGAATGTCTCGATCGCCCGCGAGGTGGAGCGGCTGGAACGCCGCCTGCTGGTGCTGGCGACGGTCGGCTCGGCGGGTCCGTTCGTCGGCCTGTTCGGCACGGTCTGGGGCATCATGACGAGCTTCCAGTCGATCGCCGCCTCCAAGAACACCTCGCTGGCTGTGGTGGCCCCGGGTATCGCCGAGGCGCTGTTTGCCACCGCAATCGGCCTTATCGCCGCCATTCCGGCGACTATCTTCTACAATAAGTTCACGTCCGAGGTGAACCGGCAGGCCCAGCGGCTGGAAGGTTTTGCGGACGAATTTTCAGCCATCCTGTCGCGCCAGATCGACGAGCGGGCGTGAGGCAAGATCTCGAGAACCGATATATCATGAGCGCATTGTGAGCAGCAGATCATGTCGATGAACATGGCAGGCGCGTCGGGCGGCGGCGGGCGTCGCGGCCGGCGCCGCGGGGCTGTGATGGCCGAGATCAACGTCACCCCGATGGTCGACGTGATGCTGGTGCTGCTCATCATCTTCATGGTGGCGGCGCCGCTGATGACATCGACGATCGATATCGACCTGCCGGTGGCGAGCGGCGGCAAGTCGCTGGCCTCGAACGCGCCGCCATTGACCTTGTCGGTCAAGCGCACCGGCGGCACCTGCAATTCCAACATCGAGCTGTATCTCGGGGATACGCTGATTTCGGCCGCCGAGCTGCAGTCGAAGATCAAGGCTATCCGGGAAACCCGCTCAGACGCCGACAGCGTCGTCTACCTCCGGGGCGACAAGGATGTCTGCTATACCGATATGATGAAATTGCTGGGCCATATTCGCACCGCGGGCTTCAAGGCGAATATCGTCATCGTTCCCGAGGGAGGCTGAGCTGACGTGAAGGTCAAGGTCGACAAGACGCTGGCTGCCTCGGTCGCGCTGCACGTTCTCGTGCTGGGCTGGGGACTGGTGTCGTTTTCGTCCAAGGCCTTTGACCTGATGCCGGAAGAGTCGGTTCCGGTCGACGTCATTTCCGCCGATCAGCTCGCCAAGGTGATGGCCGGCATGAAAACCGGCCAGAAGGCACCGACGCCGCTGGTGGAGAAGGTCGCCGAAGCCAAGCCTGTGGAAGACGCCGTCGGCAAGATCACCGAGAAGGCGCCTGTCGTCACCGAGACCACGCCGCCGCCGGCGCCGAAGGTCGAGGAAAAGCCGGTCGAGAAAAAGCCCGATCCGCCCAAGGTTGCCGAGGCCAAGCCCAAGGAAGAACTTAAGAAGGAAGAGCCGAAGCCGGTCGAGAAAAAGCCGGACCCCAAAGTCGATCCGATCGCCGAAGCCATCAAGAAGGAAGAGAAGAAGCCGAAGCCGCCGGTGCAGGCCGCCAAGCCGCCGGAGCCGGCGAAGCCGAAGCCGGAACGCGCCTTCGATCAGTCGAAAATCGCAGCCCTGCTCGACAAGCGCGATCCCTCCCGGCAGGCGGTGACCGGCGACACGCTGAATTCCAATGCCGCGCTCGGCCTCGCCAAGGGCAAGGCCGCGGATAATTCGGCGACCTGGGGCGCGCTGTTTCAGGCCCAGGTCGAGCGCTGCTGGAAGAAACCCTATGGCGGTATCGAGGCGCAGAAATCGGAAGCCGCCTTCGCCATCAAGCTGAAGCGCGACGGCACGCTGGAAGGGATGCCGGTTCCGGAGGGCACGCCGGCCACGCCGTATCTTCGCGTCTATCAGGAGAGCGCGCTGCGCGCGATCATCGAGTGCCAGCCGTATAATCTGCCCGCGGCCTATTTCGATGAGTGGAAATATTTCGCGCCCGTGTTCACCGAACGAAAGACTTGAACGCGCTCGCCCCGTGGCGACGCCAGGATGGAACAAAGTCCATAACAATGACCGACAACAACGAATTGCCCGAGATGCCGTTTCGCCTGAGCCGCCGCCAGATCATTTCCGGAATGGCCGCGCTCGGCATGGTGACAGGTTCTGCCCGCCATGCCCTGGCGCAGGGGCCGAAGCGCGTGATCATTCCCGAGGGCGAATTCGCGCCCCTGCCGATTGCGATCCCGAATTTCGTGGCGGGGACCCCGGCGGACAACGAGGTCGGCGTTGGCGTAACGCAAGTCATCACCAACAACCTCAAGCGCAGCGGATTGTTCGCGCCGATCGATCAGGCGGCCTATATCGAGAAGGTCATCAATATCGACGCGGCGCCGCAGTTCCAGAACTGGAAGACCATCAACGCGCAGGCGCTGGTGACGGGGCGCATGACCCGGCAGGGCGACGGCCGGCTGAAGGCCGAATTCCGTCTCTGGGACGTCAACACCGCCCAGCAGCTGGCCGGCCAGCAGTACTTCACCTCGCCGGAGTACTGGCGGCGGATCGCGCACATCATCTCCGACCAGATCTACGAACGGCTGACCGGCGAGAAGGGCTATTTCGACAGCCGCGTGGTGTTCGTTGACGAGACCGGGCCCAAGGAGCGGCGCGTCAAGCGGCTGGCGATGATGGACCAGGACGGCGCCAACGTCCGGTACCTCACGCGCGGCGCCGATCTGGTGCTGACGCCGCGGTTCTCGCCGTCGAGCCAGGAAATCACCTATATGGAATTCGGCCAGGGCGACCCGCGCGTCTATCTGTTCAACATCGAGACCGGGCAGCGCGAGATCGTCGGCAACTTTCCGGGCATGTCGTTTTCGCCGCGCTTCTCGCCGGACGGCCAGCGCGTGATCATGAGCCTGCAACAGGGCGGCAATTCGAACCTGTTCGTGATGGACCTGCGCTCGAAATCCACCACGCGCCTGACCGACACCCCGGCGATCGATACCTCGCCATCCTATTCGCCCGACGGCAGCAGGATCTGCTTCGAATCCGACCGCGGCGGCAAGCCGCAGATCTATGTGATGGCGGCAACCGGCGGGGCGGCGCAGCGCATCTCCTTCGGTGAGGGCAGTTATTCCACGCCGGTATGGTCGCCGCGCGGCGACTATATCGCCTTCACTAAACAGGGCGGCGGACAGTTCTCGATCGGTATCATGAAGCCCGACGGTTCGGGCGAACGGCTGCTCACCTCCGGCTACCACAATGAAGGCCCGACCTTCGCGCCGAACGGCCGCGTGCTGATGTTCTTCCGCGAACCCGGTGGCGGCGGCGGGCCTTCGCTATTTACGGTAGATATTTCCGGACGTAATGAACAGAAGGTTGCGACCCCAGGATTTGCCTCCGATCCGGCCTGGTCGCCCCTGCTATCGTGAGTTCGGGAGCGGCTGTCACACCGTCAACCGGCAAACCTTGCCTAGCGTGCTGAATTGGCGGGCAGATTCCTGGTTCCGGATAAGCCGTGAAAGGTTCCGGTAACGATGTTCCCTCAGAAAGGCTTCATCTGCGGCGGCTAGAACTACGGCCTGAAACAGGACGTATGCACGCCCGATGCAGTTGGTCGATCAGAAAAAGCGGAACAATCCGGAAGAGCTGGAGCCCGTACTCTATGCGGCGCTGATCGACTCTATGTTGCAGAATTTCTGGCCGATGCTTATCGGTTCGGTTTGTGCGGCGGCCTGTGCGGTGATGACGGCGCTCAAGACCGGCAACGGGTGGTTATGGCCATGCGCCATTCTGATCGTCGGAATCGGCACCATTCGCGCGTTCCAGATGCGCAAGTACGAAGGGCGCACTGCGGTGCTGTCGTTCGATCAGGCAAAACATATTGAACCCCGTTACGCAGTCGGCGCCATGGTCTATGCCGGGGTGCTCGGCGCCTGGTGCTTCATCACCATTTTGGGCGATGACGACGCCATCGCGCATATGCTCTGTGTCGCCTTGACGATCGGCTATACCGCTGGCGCCGCGGCACGCAACTACGGCCTTCCGAGGCTCGTGCAGTATCATATTCTGCTCGCGTGCGGGCCAATGTCGCTTGCGCTGGCGCTGCATGGCGGATTCTATTACATCGGCCTCGCAGTGCTGCTGGTGCTGTTCTTCATTGGCCTGAAAGGTATCAACCTCAACCTTCACGCTATCTTTGTGAAGGCGCTGACCTCGAGTTTAAGGGAAGCGGCGCTGGCCGGCCAGTTCGACACCGCCCTCAACAACATGCCCCATGGCCTGTGCATGTTCGCCGCCGATGGGCGGCTTGCCGTCATGAATCACCGCTTCAGCGAAATGATGAACCTGTCCGACGATCTGGTGCAGCGCGGCGCCGGCGCGCGCGACATCATCGCCGCCTGCGTCAGCGGCGGCTCGGTTTCGGCGGCCAGCGGCAGGATGATCCTCTCGGAAATCGAGAATACACAGGCCAGAGACATCATCACCGCCGATCCCGACATCGCCAGAAGCCGGTCATTGTCCTGGACGTTCCAGCCGATGGCGGGCGGCGGCGCCGTCGTGCTGCTTGAAGACATCACCGAACGGCGCAACGCGGAAGCCAGGATCAGTCAT
>JBKJUA010000195.1:0-4010 GCA_046590305.1 Bradyrhizobium sp. | reverse complement strand
GCGCTGCCGACGCTGTGCGTGGCCTGTCGCGAGCCGGTCGACGGCGAGGGCGTCTGCGCGCAATGCTGGGCCAAATTGTCGTTCATCGCGCCGCCTTATTGCCCGCGGCTCGGCATTCCCTTCGTCTACGATCCCGGATCGGACCTGCTGTCGATGGAAGCGATCGCCAATCCGCCGGCCTATGCGCGGGCGCGGGCCGCGGTGCGCTATGACGACGTCGCGCGCACGCTGGTACATGCGCTGAAATACCAGGACCGCACTGATTTGGCGCCGGCGATGGGCCGCTGGATGGCGCGGGCCGGCCGCGAGTTGCTCGGCGAGGCCGACGTTTTGGTTCCGGTTCCCTTGCACTGGCGGCGTGGCTGGAGCCGCCGCTACAACCAGTCCGGCGCGCTGGCGCGGGTGATCGAGCGGCAGACCGGCGTCAAACTGGTTTCCGAGGCGCTGCGGCGGGTGCGGCCGACCCAGCAGCAGATCGGGCTGTCGCGGCCGCAGCGCGCCAGCAACGTGCAGGGCGCCTTCAAGGTCGCGCCCGACCGCGCCGCCGAGATCCAGGGCCGTCGCGTGGTGCTGATCGACGACGTCCTGACCTCGGGGGCCACGACCGATGCCTGCGCGCGGGCCTTGTTGCGCGCCAAAGCCGCCTCGGTCGATGTGCTGGTGTTCGCCCGGGTTGTGGACACCTTCAAAGCTCCCATATAATCAGATACTTCTAGCGGATTACCTGCAACAACCGAGCGCGCGCGACATGACCGCTGCCATTGAAATCTATACCCGTCCGGGCTGCGGCTATTGCACCGCCGCCAAATCGCTGCTGACGCGCAAAAAAGCCGCGTTCACGGAACACGATGTCGCCACCGATCCGACGCTTCGCCAGCAGATGTGGGATCGCGCCGGCATGGGCGCGACGTTCCCGCAGATCTGGATCGGCGATAGCCATGTCGGTGGTTGCGACGAGCTCTACGCCCTCGACCGCGCGGGCAAGCTCGATTCCCTGCTCGCGGGCGAAAAGGCCAATTGATGAGCGCCGAGCCAACCTTCACCGCCGCGATGGTGCAGATGTGCAGCGGGCTGTTGCCCGAGCAGAATCTCGAACAGGGCACCAAACTGATCCGGCAGGCCGCCGCTGAAGGCGCCGATTATGTGCAGACCCCCGAGGTCAGCAACATGATCCAGTCCAACCGCAAGGCGCTGTTCGAACATCTTGCATCGGAGGAAGACGATCTTTCGCTGAGGGCTTATCGCGCGCTCGCCGCCGAACTGAAGATCCATCTCCATATCGGTTCGCTGGCGCTGCGCTTTTCGCCCGAGAAGGCCGTCAACCGCTCGTTCCTGATCGGACCCGACGGCATGGTGCTGGCGAGCTACGACAAGATCCACATGTTCGACATCGACCTGCCCGGCGGCGAAAGCTATCGCGAATCCGCCAATTACCAGCCGGGCGAAACGGCCGTGATCTCCGACCTGCCATGGGGCCGCATCGGTCTCACCATCTGCTACGATATGCGCTTTCCGGCGTTGTACCGGGCGCTGGCCGAAAGCGGTGCCTCGTTCCTGACGGCGCCGTCCGCCTTCACGGTGCGGACCGGCGAGGCCCACTGGCATACGCTGCTGCGCGCCCGCGCCATCGAGAACGGCTGCTTCGTCTTTGCGGCGGCGCAGGCCGGCACCCATGAGAGCAAGCGCCAGAGCTATGGTCATTCGCTGATCATCGCCCCCTGGGGCGAAATCCTCGCCGAGGGCGGCGGCAGCGAGACCGGCATTGTCATGGCGAAGATCGATCCCGGGCTGGTCGAGACCGCGCGCAAAACCGTGCCGTCGCTGCAGCATGGGCGGCGCTTCAGCGTCGCCGATGCCAAGGCTGGTCCCGAACATCTGCATCTGGTGCGGGGATCGTCCGCATGATCCGCTACAGCCTGCACTGCGACCGCGGTCATACCTTCGAAAGCTGGTTCCAGAGTTCGTCGGCCTATGAGAGCCAGGAGAAGCGCAAGCTTGTGAACTGCCCGCTGTGCGGTTCGGCCAAGGTCGAGCGCGCGATCATGGCGCCACGGATCGTCGGCAAGAAGGGCGGCGACAGCCAACGCGAGATCCAGAGCAACGCTGTTGCCGTGCCGGCCCAGCCCGCCGAGGTCACCACGCCGGGATCGACCCCGCTGTTGATGGCGCAGGAGCGCGAACTGCGCGCCAAGCTGAAGGAATTGCGCGACCATATCGTCAAGAACGCCGACAATGTCGGCGAGCGTTTCCCCAACGAAGCGCGGAAGATGCATTACGGCGATATCGAGCACCGCCCGATCTACGGCGAAGCCTCGCCCGAGGAAGCCCGCTCCCTGATCGACGAAGGCGTCGAGGTCTCGGCGCTCCCGGTGCTGCCGGACGACCGGAACTGACGCGGTAGCGTTGGCGTCATTGCGGGATGGTCCGATCTTCTCCCCTCCTCCCGCGAAGCGGTGGGGAGGGGAGTGAAGCGTCTACACCGCCACCAGCATCGCGACCCCGATCACGATCAGGGCGATGCCCGAGAGTTCGCGCGCCGACAGCGCCTGCTTGAACGAATAATACGACACCGCCTGCGCGAACAGCACCTCGACGAGCGCCAGCGTGCGGACATTGGCGGCGGCCGTCAGCGCGAATGCCAGGAACCAGAATTGCGAGGCGAACGCGCCCATGAAGCCCGCCAGCATCGATGGCTTCCACAGGCCGAAGATCTTTCGCAATATGTCAGGCGCGCGCGCCAGCAGATAGATCGTCAGCACCAGGGTCTGCACGAACAGCCCGCAGACCAGCGTGTAGGTCGCCGCCGTCACGAATGACACGCCGGGCACCGTGATGATGGCGCCGCGAAAACCGATCGCCGACAGCGCGAAGAAGGCTGCTGCGACCAGGCCGATGATGGTCGGCTTCAGTTCGGCAAAGCCCTTTGCGCCGCCCGGCCGCAGCGCGGTGATGACCACGCCGACGGTGGCGATCATGATCGCGACTACCTTCAGCACGGTGAGATGATCGCCGAGAAAGACAAAGCCGAAGATCGCGGTCTGGATCGCCTCGGTCTTGATGTACGCCGTCGTCACCACGAAGGAACGGTCGTTCATCGCCAACAGCATCAAGGCGGTGGCGGCGATCTGGCTGAGCGCGCCGAGCAGCAGCCACGGAAAGAACGACGCGGCCGGCCACGGCACCGCATCGCCGGTCGCGACAATCACGACGACGAAGAACAGGATCGAGAACGGAAAGCCGAACAGGAAGCGGATATTGGTGGCGCCCCAGGTGCCGAGCGGCCCGGTCAACTGCCGCTGCATCGCATTGCGCGCGACCTGCCCCAGCGAGGCAATGATGGTGAAGGGAATCCAGAGCGAGGCGAGCGTGAACATGGGGGACCTGCTTCACCCTCCCCTGGAGGGGGAGGGTCGACCGCGCAGCGGTCGGGATGGGGTGACAGTCTGTCGTTCGAACAGGTGCGCAGGTTGAGGGACTGTCACCCCACCCCGCCGCGCATCTCGCTTTGCTCGATACGCGCCGACCCTCCCCCTCCAGGGGAGGGTGAAGACCTAGACCCCCTCCGCCACCACCATGTAGTTCACGTCCATGTCCGACGAGAGGCTCCATTTGTCGGCGAAGGGCGAGTAGACCACGCCGGCCTGCTCGGTGATGCCGAGCTTGTTGTTGTGCAAATGGTGCGCGAGTTCGTCGGGGGTGACGAACTTGTCCCATTGATGGGTGCCACGCGGCAGCCAGCGCAGCACATATTCGGCGCCGACGATGGCGAGCGCAAAGCTCTTCCAGTTGCGGTTCAGCGTCGAGACCACCATCATGCCGCCGGGCTTCAGCATCGCAGCGCAGCGGTTGAGGAACACGCCGACGTCGCTGACATGTTCGATCACTTCCATCGCCAGCACGATGTCGAAGCGTTCGCGCACGTCCATCTCCTCGACGGTGGTGCAGCGATAGTCGATCGACAGATGCGCCTTGTCGGCGTGCAGCTTGGCGGCGGCGATGTTGGTGGCGGA
>JBKJUA010000196.1:0-15408 GCA_046590305.1 Bradyrhizobium sp. | reverse complement strand
GTCACGGCGCGGGCAGGGTCTATCTTCGCGCGGCGCCGGCGGGTACCGGCATCATCGCCGGCGGTCCGATGCGCGCGGTGTTCGAAACGCTCGGTATCCAGGACGTGGTGGCGAAGTCGATCGGCTCGTCGAACCCCTACAACATGGTTCGCGCCACCTTCGACGCGCTGAAGCATCAGGATTCGCCGCGTTCGGTGGCGGCACGCCGCAACATCAAGGTGTCCACGCTGCAGTCGCGCCGCGTCGGTGGCGATGCCGAAGTGGTGACTGAATAAACAATCAGGCGCGTGTTCGCGCGCCGTTCGGAGTTATGACGATGGCCAAGGCCGCAAAGATGATCAAGGTCGAGCAGACCGGCAGCGCAATCCGCCGCCACCACTCGCAGCGTGCAACGCTGATCGGCCTCAAGCTCAACAAGATCGGCCGGGTCACCGAGCTGCAGGACACTCCTGCGATTCGCGGCATGATCGCGAAAGTTCAACATCTCG
Source organism: Bradyrhizobium sp. (assembly GCA_046590305.1). Lineage (GTDB taxonomy): Bacteria > Pseudomonadota > Alphaproteobacteria > Rhizobiales > Xanthobacteraceae > Bradyrhizobium. The sequence goes on along the minus strand of JBKJUA010000196.1, from coordinate 14,920 downwards.
TCCGCGTCGTCGGCGAGTAAGCAAGACAGGCAAGGAGGAGCATGATCCCGAAAAGTGGGGACCGGTTTTCGGTCAAGATCATGCTCCCAAGAGATAAGGGAATTTCGCGATGAAGCTCAGCGATATCGCCGACAATGCCGGCTCGCGCAAAAAGCGTATGCGCGTCGGCCGTGGCATCGGTTCAGGCAAGGGCAAGACCGCGGGCCGCGGTGGCAAGGGCCAGACCGCACGTTCGGGCGTGCGCATCAAGGGCTTCGAAGGCGGCCAGATGCCGATCCATCGGCGCCTGCCTAAGCGCGGCTTCAACAACATCTTCCGGCTCGATTTTGCCGAGATCAATCTCGACCGTTTGCAGGACGCGATCGACGCCAAGCTGATCGACGTCAGCGAGACCATCACCGTGGAATCGCTGGTCAAGGCCAAGGTGGTGCGGCGTCCCAAGGCCGGCATGCGGCTGCTCGGCCGCGGCGAAATCAAGGCCAAGCTGAATATCGAGGTTCACGGCGCTTCGAAGACCGCCATCGCGGCGATCGAGAAGGCGGGCGGCACGGTGAAAATCCTGGCGCCGGCAAAGAAGGACGAAGGCGAGGCGGCGTAACATCTGCGTCATCGTCCGCGCCAGCGGGCGGTCCGGCATGCCGAGACGGTAGATTTTTCGAAAGCCGAGCACCAAATTGATGTCCGGCGTCTGCTGAATATCCTACCTTTGGAGGGATGACGGCATACGGGGCGCGGGAGAAAGCCAAACATGGTCTCAGCAGCAGAACAACTTGCGGCAAATCTGAACTTCTCGGCGCTCGGAAAAGCCGAAGAACTGAAGAAGCGCATCTGGTTTACACTGGGTGCGCTGCTTGTTTATCGGCTCGGTACCTACATCCCGCTGCCCGGCATCGATCCCGCGATCTGGGAGCAGGTGTTCAAGTCGCAGGCCGGCGGTATCCTCGGCATGTTCAACATGTTCGCCGGCGGCGGCATCAACCGCATGGCGATTTTTGCGCTGAACATCATGCCGTATATCTCGGCATCGATCATCGTCCAGCTTTTGACCACGGTGTCACCGAAGCTCGAAGCGCTGAAGAAGGAAGGCGAGGCGGGCCGCAAGACGCTGAACCAGTACACCCGCTATCTCACGGTGATTCTCGCCGTGTTCCAGTCCTACGGCATCGCCATCGGACTGCAGGGCGCCGGCAATGTCGTCAGCGAACCCGGGATGTTCTTCCTGATCTCGACCACCGTCACGCTGACCGGCGGCACCATGTTCCTGATGTGGCTCGGCGAGCAAATCACCTCGCGCGGCGTCGGCAACGGTATTTCGCTGATCATCTTCGCCGGCATCGTCGCGGAATTGCCCTCGGCGCTCGCCAGCATGCTGGAACTGGGACGTCAGGGCGCGCTGTCCACCGCGCTCATCCTGATCGTCATCATCATGTCGGTGGTGGTGATCGCCTTCATCGTGTTCATGGAGCGCGCGCAGCGTCGGCTCCTGATCCAGTATCCAAAGCGCCAGGTCGGCAACAAGATGTTCGAAGGGCAGTCCTCGCATCTGCCGCTCAAGCTCAATACCTCGGGCGTGATTCCGCCGATCTTCGCTTCCTCGCTGCTGCTGCTGCCGACCACGGTTGCCAATTTCAACGCCGGCAGCGGGCCGGAATGGTTTCAGTGGCTGACGACGCAGCTCAGTCATGGCCGGCCGCTGTTCCTGTTCTGCTATCTGGCGCTGATCGTGTTCTTCGCGTTCTTCTACACCGCGATCGTGTTCAACCCGACCGAGACGGCCGACAATCTCAAGAAGCACGGCGGCTTCATTCCGGGGATCCGGCCGGGCGAACGCACCGCCGAATACATCGATTTCGTATTGTCGCGCGTCACGGTACTGGGTGCTGCCTATCTGGCGATCGTCTGCCTGATCCCCGAAATCCTGATCTCCTACGCCGCGGTGCCGTTCTACTTCGGCGGAACCTCGCTCCTGATCGTGGTCAGCGTGACCATGGATACGGTGGCGCAGGTGCAGGGTTATCTGCTCGCCCATCAATATGAGGGACTGATCAGGAAGTCGAAGTTGCGGGGGCGTCGCCGCTGACGTCCGAAGCCGCGCGTTGCATCGCTTTCGCTATCCGCGCTTCCGCGCTGATCGTAGTTGGCGCTGGGCTGGATTTTGAAACGAAGGTGCGTGGCGGGCCGATCACCGAGCCGGGGGGCGATTATCGATGAGACTGATTCTTCTCGGTCCGCCGGGGGCGGGCAAGGGCACCCAGGCACAGCGCCTGGTTCAGAAGCACGGCATCGTCCAGCTCTCGACCGGTGAAATGCTGCGCGCCGCCGTGGCGGCGCAGACGGCTGTGGGCCTCAAGGCCAAGGACATCATGGCCAGTGGCGGGCTGGTGCCGGATGAGATCGTGATCGGAATCATTTCCGATCGTCTCGATCAGCCGGACGCAGCGAAGGGTTTTATTCTCGACGGTTTTCCGCGCACGGTGCCGCAGGCCGAGGCGCTCGATGAACTCCTGAAGAAGAAGCACATCAAGCTGGATGCCGTGGTGGAGTTGCGCGTCAACGAGAGCGCGCTGCTGCAGCGGGTCGAGAGCCGGGTGGCAGAGATGCGCGCGCGCGGCGAGGAAGTGCGAATCGACGATACGCCGGAAGTACTGGCGAAGCGGCTGGCGAGCTACCGGTCGTTGACCGAGCCGCTGATTCACTACTATTCGGAGCGGCGCAAGCTTCTGACTGTCGACGGCATGATGACCATCGAAGAGGTGACCCGCGAGATCAACCGAATCCTTGCCGCGATCGAGGCGGTCGAGGCCAGGGCCGCCAGAAAGGCGGATGTGGCCAAGCGAACCGCCAGGGAAGCCAAAAAGGGCACCAAAATGACTGACGCCAAAAAAACCGCAAAGAAACCCACCACGCCGGCAGCCGGGAAAGCCACCAAATCGGTAGCCAAGGGGGCCGGGGCTACCAGGAAAGCCGCCAAAGCCTCCCGGAAGGCCGGGAAAACGGCCTCCAAAGGGGCCAAAAAGGCCGTCCGAAAGGCGCCAGCCAGTTCCAAGGCCAGCGCCGCCGGGAAGACCAGGAAAGCTGCCAAAAAGGTCACGAAAAGGCGAGCTAAACGCTAGAGACGGTTGACGAAACCAAGTTGAATCCTTTAATAAGCCGGGTATCCAGTCGGATTGTTTCCAGACGATGCCGGGCCCCGATAAAACCAAGGGGACGGGCGTCGTGTTCGCGTTTGTGGACACCCGCCCAGAATAGCTAAAAACACAGCCGATCCCAGGGATCGGCGACAGGAGAGACTGCGTGGCCCGTATTGCCGGTGTAAATATCCCGACCAACAAGCGCGTGCTGATCGCGCTCCAGTACATCCATGGCATCGGCCAGAAGAATGCCGCCGAGATCATCGAGAAGGTCAAGATTCCCGAAGATCGCCGCGTCAATCAGCTGAGCGATCAGGAAGTGCTGCAGATTCGTGAAGTGATCGACCGCGACTATCTGGTCGAGGGCGACCTGCGTCGTGAGACCGGCATGAACATCAAGCGTCTGATGGATCTCGGCTGCTATCGCGGCCTGCGGCATCGCCGCGGATTGCCGGTGCGCGGCCAGCGTACCCATACCAACGCGCGCACGCGCAAGGGGCCGGCCAAGTCGATTGCCGGCAAGAAGAAATAAACTGGCGAATAGCGAGTTGCGATTGGCGAGTAGCGGCCAGGCCTTACTATTAGCTATTCGCCACTCACCATTGGCTCTTCAGGTGTAGCCGCTGGCATTACGGCGGCGTTGAGATCTCAGGAAAGGTTCTGGAATGGGCAAGGAAGCCACCCGCGTACGTCGCCGTGAGCGCAAGAACATTGCATCCGGTGTTGCGCACGTGAACTCGTCGTTCAACAACACTACCATCACCATCACCGACGCGCAGGGCAACACCATTGCATGGTCGTCGGCCGGAACGATGGGCTTCAAGGGCTCGCGCAAGTCGACCCCTTACGCCGCGCAGGTCGCTGCGGAAGACGTCTCCAAGAAGGCGCAGGAACACGGCATGCGCACGCTCGAAGTTGAAGTTGCAGGTCCGGGTTCGGGCCGCGAATCGGCGCTTCGTGCGCTGCAGGCGGCGGGCTTTACCGTCACATCGATCCGCGACGTCACCACGATCCCGCACAATGGCTGCCGTCCGCGCAAGCGCCGGCGCGTTTGATTTTACGACCGCGGGCGGCATGGCCGTTCCGCGATGACTTTTGCAATGTATTTGACGCGGCCTGATCCGCGTTCTCCAACGCCAGTGATGTAGACGGCATGGGTGAAACAGTGACGATCCAGAAAAATTGGCAAGAACTTATTCGGCCGAACAAGCTCCAGGTAACGCCGGGCACCGACGCTAATCGTTTCGCGACGCTGGTCGCCGAACCGCTCGAGCGCGGCTTCGGCCAGACTCTCGGCAACGCGCTGCGCCGCATCCTCTTGTCCTCGCTGCAGGGTGCCGCGGTGCAGTCGGTGCACATCGACGGCGTGCTGCACGAGTTTTCCTCGATCGCTGGCGTTCGCGAGGACGTCACCGACATCGTGCTCAACATCAAGGACATCTCGATCAAGATGCAGGGCGAAGGCCCCAAGCGCATGGTCGTGAAGAAGCAGGGCCCGGGCGTCGTCACCGCCGGCGACATCCAGACCGTCGGCGATGTCGTGGTACTCAATCCCGACCTGCAGATCTGCACGCTGGACGAGGGCGCTGAGATCCGCATGGAATTCACGGTCGCCGCCGGCAAGGGCTACGTCGCCGCCGAGCGCAACCGTCCCGAGGATGCGCCGATCGGCCTGATCCCGGTCGACAGCCTGTTCTCTCCGGTCCGCAAGGTCTCCTACAAGGTCGAGAACACCCGCGAGGGCCAGATCCTCGACTACGACAAGCTGACCATGACCATCGAGACCAACGGCGCGATCTCGCCCGATGACGCGGTGGCCTATGCTGCGCGCATCCTGCAGGACCAGCTCAACGTGTTCGTGAACTTCGAAGAGCCGCGCAAGGAAGTGGCGCAGGAGATCATTCCCGATCTCGCGTTCAACCCGGCGTTCCTCAAGAAGGTCGACGAACTCGAACTGTCGGTGCGGTCGGCGAACTGCCTGAAGAACGACAACATCGTCTATATCGGCGACCTCGTGCAGAAGTCGGAAGCGGAGATGCTCCGTACCCCGAACTTCGGCCGCAAGTCGCTAAACGAGATCAAGGAAGTGCTGGCCCAGATGGGTCTGCATCTCGGCATGGAAGTGCCCGGCTGGCCGCCGGAGAATATCGACGAGTTGGCCAAGCGCTTCGAAGACCATTACTGAGCGAATAGGAAGTGGCGAATACCGAATAGCGAGAAACTACTCGCTACTCACCATTCGCTACTCGCTATCCCGGGCGAACGCAGGCGGCCCACCTGAGCAAATTGTCCGACGAGCCGTCGCGACAGAATAAACATTGAGGAATTCAACATGCGTCACGGCAAGGTTCATCGGAAGCTCAATCGCACCGCCGAGCATCGCAAGGCGATGTTCGCCAACATGTGCGCCGCGCTAATCAAGCACGAGCAGATCGTCACCACGCTGCCAAAGGCCAAGGAGCTTCGCCCGATCGTCGAAAAGCTGGTCACGCTCGGCAAGAAGGGCGGCCTCTCGATGCGCCGCCAGGCGATCTCCGAGATGCGCGACCTCGACCAGGTCCGCAAGCTGTTCGACGTGATCGCGACCCGCTACAAGGACCGCCAGGGCGGCTACACCCGCATCATCAAGGCCGGCTTCCGCTACGGCGACAACGCGCCGATGGCCGTGATCGAATTCGTCGACCGCGACGTCGACGCCAAGGGCCTCGATTCCGGCCCGGTGCAGGAAAAGTCCGCCGAAGCAGCGTAAGCGACACCATCGCGACGAAAGAAAAAGCGGCGCCCGGTGCGCCGCTTTTTTATGGGCCTCCCCGCCGGGTGATCCGCGATTGCATGCCGGAGCGCCGCGTGATCCCTTTCGTTGAAAACGTGATGGTGGCGACGTAGGATTAGATATCTGGACCGAAAAATGAGCCGATTCTGGAGCAGCCTGACGCATGACCTGAAGCCCTATGTCCCGGGCGAGCAGCCCCGCGTCGCGGATCTGGTCAAGCTCAACACCAATGAAAATCCATTGAGTCCGTCCCCGCGCGTGCTGGACGCGATCCGCGGTGAGGCGGCCGATACGCTGCGGCTGTATCCTGACCCGCAGGCGTCAGCGTTGCGGGCCGCTCTGGCCGCCTACCATCAGGTGCAGCCCGAACAGGTCTTCGTTGGCAACGGCTCGGACGAGGTGCTGGCGCACGCCTTCGCCGCTCTCTTGAAGCATGATGGGCCGTTGCTATTTCCGGACATCACCTACAGTTTTTACCCGGTCTACTGCCGCCTGTTCGGCATCGACTTCGATGCCGTGCCGCTCGATGCGGCCATGAACATCCGCGTCGCCGACTACCTGCGGCCGGCTGGCGCGATCATCATCCCCAATCCGAATGCGCCGACGGGGGTTGCGCTGTCGCGGGCCGAGATCGCTACCCTGCTGGCGCAACATCCCGACGCGCCCGTTGTCATCGACGAGGCCTATGTCGATTTCGGCGCCGAGACCGCGATTCCGCTGGTCGCCTCGCACCCGAATCTTCTGGTCGTACAAACCATGTCGAAGTCGCGAGCGCTGGCGGGCTTAAGGGTCGGCTATGCCATCGGCGACGCCGACCTGATCGAGGCGCTCACCCGGGTCAAGGACAGTTTTAACTCCTATCCGCTTGGCCGGCCTGCCCAGGCCGGCGCCATCGCCTCGCTGCAGGACGAAGCCTGGTTTCAACAGAGCCGGGCTCGGGTGATCGAGGGCCGGGAGCGGCTCAACCGCGGCCTGGTCGCACTTGGCTTCGACGTGCTGCCGTCCTCCGCCAACTTTGTCTTTGCGCGTCATCCGGCGCATGAGGGCGCTGTGCTCGCCGCCGCGCTACGCCAGCGGGCGGTGATCGTCCGCCATTTCGTCGCGCCGCGCATCTCCGACTATCTCAGGGTCACCGTAGGCAGCGACGCGCAAATCGATAGGCTGTTGTCGGAGCTGTCGGACATCTTGGGCAGTCCGTAGGGTGGGCACGGCGCGAAGAGGCGCACCCTACGCAAAACGGTTACCACCCCTCCAGCACGATCTTGCCGCGCGACTTGCCGGACTCCAGCAGCGCGTGCGCGCGTTTGAGATTGGCGGCGTTGATGGTGCCGAACGCCTGGTCGAGCGTGGTGCGCAGCACCCCCTTGTCGATGAGGTCGGCGACGTCGTTGAGAAGATGATGCTGGCCGATCATGTCAGGCGTCTGGAACGATGAGCGCGTGAACATCGACTCCCAGTGCACCGAGACCGCCTTTCCCTTGAAGGCGCTGACGTTGAATTCCTGGGGATCGTCGATCAGGCCGAATTTACCCTGCGGCGCGATGACATCGGCCAGTGCCTTGTAGTGCTGCTCGGTATTGGTGAGGCTGGCGATCAGCGCCACCGGCGGCAGTTTGAGTTTTTCGATCTGCTCCTTCATCGGCTGGGCGTGGTCGATCACCGCGTGGGCACCGAGATCCAGACACCATTTTTGCGACTCCGGCCGCGAGGCGGTGGCAACGACGGTCAGGCCCGTCAGCCGGCGCGCCAGCTGGATCAGGATCGATCCGACGCCGCCGGCGCCGCCCATGATCAACAGCGTGCGCGGATCGACGTTCTTGCCGGGTGCAACACCGAGGCGGTCGAATAGCAATTCCCATGCGGTGATCGAGGTGAGGGGGAGGGCGGCTGACTGTGCGAACGAAAGCGACTTCGGCTTGCGTCCGACGATGCGCTCATCGACCAGGTGAAATTCCGAATTGGTGCCCTGACGCTGAATCGAGCCGGCATAGAACACCTCGTCGCCGACCTTGAACAGCGTCACGTCGGGGCCAACCGCGTCGACGATCCCGGCGGCGTCATAGCCCAGAATCTTGGTTTCGCCCGCCGGCGGGGCAGCGCGCTTGCGCACCTTGTAATCGACCGGATTGGCCGAAATCGCCTTCACGGCGACGCGGATGTCGCGGCCTTTCGGTTCCGGCTTGGGCGCCTCGAAATCGATCAGGGCGTCTGCGGCGTCGATCGGAAGCGATTTCTGGTATCCGACGGCCTTCATGGGGCGGTTCTCCTTGTCGACGGCGGCAATACGCCGGGGTTCCCGCATTACCTGCGGTTTCAGAGCCGGAATTGCAAGGTTTGAGCGGAAAACGCGCAGCGATCGGCGCGTTGTGTCCGCCGAATCGGGCCATAACCGGCCGATCGAGCTTTGCAGATCGAGCCTTGCAATCGCTTCTATTCGGGGGCCGGGACGCCTATATTCGCACCATCAAATCCCCAGGGAATTTTTTCATGCTTGCTGTTCGTATCATCGCGGCGTTGTTGGCTCTTGCGGCTGCGGCCGTCCCGGCGATGTCGCAGGACCGCCGCGTGCCGAATTCCCCCGTGGAGCTGCGGCTGTCCTACGCGCCGATCGTGCAGCGGGTGCAGCCGGCGGTAGTCAACGTCTATGCCGCCAAGGTGGTGCAGAACCGCAATCCGCTGCTGGATGACCCGATCTTCCGCCGCTTCTTCGGCGTGCCCGGCCAGCAGCCGGAGCAGATGCAGCGCTCGCTCGGATCGGGCGTGATGGTGGATGCGTCCGGCCTCGTCGTGACGAACAATCACGTCATCGAAGGCGCCGACCAGGTCAAGATCTCGCTCTCCGACAAGCGCGAATTCGAGGCCGAGATCGTCCTCAAGGACAGTCGCACCGATCTCGCGGTGCTGCGGATCAAGGACGGCAAGGAAAAATTCGCGACGCTCGATTTTGCCAATTCGGACGAGTTGCTGGTCGGCGACGTCGTGCTGGCGATCGGCAATCCCTTCGGCGTCGGCCAGACCGTGACCCACGGTATCATCTCCGCGCTGGCGCGGACGCAAGTCGGCATCACCGACTACCAGTTCTTCATCCAGACCGACGCCGCCATCAATCCCGGCAATTCCGGCGGCGCGCTGGTTGACATGGCCGGCAAGCTCGTCGGCATCAACACCGCGATCTTCTCGCGTTCTGGCGGCTCGCAGGGCATCGGCTTTGCGATCCCCGCCAACATGGTGCGGGTTGTGGTCGCCTCCGCCAAGAGCGGCGGCAAGGCGGTGAAGCGGCCGTGGCTCGGCGCGCGGTTGCAGGCGGTGACGCCCGAGATCGCCGAGACGCTGGGGCTTCGCGTTCCCTCCGGCGCGTTGGTCGCCAATGTCACGGCGGGCAGCCCGGCGGCGCGGGCAGGGCTGAAACTGTCCGATCTGGTGGTTGCGATCGACGGCCAGACCGTCGATGATCCCAGCGGCTTCGATTATCGCTTCGCCACCCGTCCGCTCGGCGGTAACGCGCAGATCGACGTGCAGCGCGCCGGCAAGACCGTGAAGCTGACCGTGCCGCTCGAAACCGCGCCCGACACCGGGCGCGACGAGATCGTCCTGACCTCGCGCTCGCCGTTTCAGGGCGCCAAGGTCGCGAACATATCGCCGGCAGTGGCGGACGAATTGCGGATCGATGCGGACACCAAGGGCGTGGTGGTTACCGAACTCGCCGAAGGCGCAACCGCCGCCAGCGTCGGTTTCCAGAAGGGCGACATCATCCTGGCCGTCAACAACCAGAAGATCGCCAAGACCGGCGATCTTGAAAAGGCGACGCGCGAGAGCGCGCGGCTCTGGCGCATCATCGTCGTGCGGGGCGGCCAGCAGATCAACGTCACGCTCGGCGGATGAGCCCGAAGCGCCCACGCGAAAGCGCCAACCTGTTCGCCGCCGCAGGGATGGAACAGGACGCGCCGCGTCCGTTGCCGGACCGGCTACGTCCGGCCGTGCTGTCGGATGTGGTCGGACAGGACCATATCCTCGGGCCCGATGGTGCGCTGACCCGGATGCTGTCGACGCGGACGCTCGGCTCGCTGGTGTTCTGGGGCCCACCCGGCACCGGCAAGACCACGGTGGCGCGGCTGCTGGCCGACGCGACCGATCTGCATTTCGAGCAGATTTCCGCGGTGTTTTCCGGCGTCGCGGACCTGAAGAAAGTATTCGATGCCGCCCGCGCCCGGCGCGAGATGGGCAAGGGCACGCTGTTGTTCGTCGACGAGGTGCACCGGTTCAACCGCGCGCAGCAGGATTCATTTTTGCCCGTGATGGAAGACGGCACTGTGGTGCTGGTCGGCGCCACCACCGAAAATCCCTCGTTCGAACTCAACGCCGCTCTGCTGTCGCGCGCCCGCGTGCTGGTGTTCCAGTCGCTCGATGCCGCGGCGATCGAAAAACTGTTCGCGCATGCCGAGAAGATCGAAGGCAAGAAGCTGCCGCTCGATGCCGAGGCGCGCGCCGTGCTGGTGCGGATGGCCGATGGCGATGGCCGCGCTTCGCTCACGCTCGCCGAAGAGGTCTGGCGCGCCGCGCGCGAAAACGAGATCTTCAATGCTGTGCAGCTGCAGGACATACTGCAGCGCCGCGCCCCGATCTACGACAAGTCGGCCGACGGCCATTATAATTTGATCTCCGCCCTGCATAAATCGGTGCGCGGCTCCGATCCGGATGCAGCACTCTACTATCTCTGCCGCATGATGGATGCCGGCGAAGACCCGCTGTTTCTGGCCCGCCGCGTGGTTCGCATGGCGGTCGAGGATATTGGCCTCGCCGATCCGCAGGCGCTGGCGGTCTGCAACGCCGCCAAGGACGCCTATGACTTCCTGGGCTCTCCCGAAGGCGAGCTCGCGATCGCGCAGGCCGTGATATATCTCGCCACCGCGCCGAAATCCAACGCCGCCTATAAGGCCTTTGGCGCCGCGATGGCTGTGGCGAAGGAGGGCGGCTCGCTGCTGCCGCCGAAACATATCCTGAATTCGCCGACCAAGCTGATGAAGTCGGAAGGCTATGGCGGCGGCTATCAATACGATCACGACACGCCGGAGGCGTTCTCCGGCCAGGAATATTTCCCGGACGCGCTGGGCCACCAGACTTTTTACGATCCGCCGGATCGCGGTTTTGAACGCGAGATCAGGAAGCGGCTGGATTACTGGGCGAAGCTGCGGAAGGAGCGGGGCGGGAGCTAGGGCTCACGGTCCTTCGTGCGCTTTTTCAATTCCGCAAGGGCGCGGCCGGCGAAACGGCCGAGCTTCGTCGCTGTGGAGTCGAGTTCGTCGGTATGGTCGGTGCGGCCCGCCTCGAAGGCGCTGAACCAGCGGCGGAAGCGCGCGAGTTCATCCGGCGGCAGCTTGGCAACAGCTTCGGCGATGTCTTCGACTTTCATGTCGTCAAATATAGCAGCTTTTGACCTGGGTGGACCTGCGGCAGATGGTTCCAATCCCGCTTTCAGGGTGAGTTGCGGGGCTGAATTTATACCGATTTCACCGTGACCATGCGCGGCTTTTGCGCTACCCAACGGCTTGGTCAGGAACCGAACAATCATGAGCCTCCGCGCGAACAGACCGCTGCTAAAGCATCGCTGGTCAGGCGATCATCCGACAGGCTTGCGTCACAAAGGCCTGCGTTCGCTGATCGGGCTGCTTGCCGTCATCTGCACTCTGCTGTTTCTGGCCGACCCTGCGTCGGCCGAAACCGTTGAGGTGACGCCGGGCGTGCAGGTGACGAAGAAAATCTTCTCCGGTCCGACCAACGAGCAGCCGTTCTTCGGGTTCGTCGCGAAGGATTCGGCGCAACAGGCCGCGGACGAAAAATTCGTCAAGGCGATGATCGAGGCGGTCGGAACACGGGAAAAGGCTTTTGACGAAACGACCAAACGCGGCTGGAGGGCAGTAACCAAGGGCAACGCCAGCGAAGCTGCCCAGCGGTTCAACCAGGCCTTTCTGCTAGCGCCCGAACAGAGCGGCGTTTATCACGGTTTCGCCGTGATCGCTCAAATGCGCTTCCGTGATAACGATTTCGCGGACGAGATGTTCAGGATTGCGCGCAAGCAGCCCAGTCCGTTGAAGTCGCTCAACGCGGACTATGGCAAGATGCTCCTGATCGCCAAGCGGCCGCGCGAGGCGCAGCCGGTGCTGGAGCAGGCCGTCAAGGACGCGCCGGATCTTCGCGACGGCTGGACCAATCTGGCCTGGGCCCGGTTGCAAAACGGCGATGCCGCGGCGGCCTGCGCCGCGGCGGACGAGGCCGTCAAGCAGCGCCCTTCCGGCAACGCCAATTCCGATCTGACTGCCGTGCGCAGCAGCGCCCAATGCAAGTGAGCGGCTACTTGCCCGTTTTGACGAAATCCAGAATCTGATCGGTCAGGCGCGTATCCGCGGTGTTGATCGAATACACCTCCGACATGTGACTGTGCTGCGGCAGCAGCACCGCCCGAGCGCATCCGGCCGCGCGCTTGCACGTCGCTTGCTTCATCCGATCGAATTGCAGCACAAAGCCCTCCGGGTCCAGTTCGGCGGCAACCAGCATCAGCGGGATGTTGGTTGTCGCCAGACCCGCCAGCGAGGAGCGTTCGGCATAGCGGGCCGGATCGGGGCCAAAGTAAGCGATCTGGGTTTCGGCAAGCGGCATCGCGGTCAGGTCGTAAATGCCCGAGACCATAATCGCGCCGGCGAGACCGCCGCCCTTCACCTCGTGAAACTCGGGATGCGATACATAGCTCGAGACGTGCACCGCGCCGGCGGAATGTCCCATCAGATAGATGCGCGCGGGATCGCCGCCGCGTTCGCCGATCTTGTCCAAGATCCATCGGACCGCGCTGGCAAGATCCTGAGCCCCCGCGGGCCAGGATGATTGCGGTGCGAGGCGATAGGTGACATTGACGCCGATAAAACCGTTCTTCGCCGCCCACAGCATGATGTTGTCATAGAACGGACTGGTCGGCGTCGTTCGCTTGTTGCCGCCGACGAACGCACCGCCATGGACGAAGATCAGCACCGGCCGGGGAGGTGCGGCCGTCTCCGGCACGAAAATATCGAGCAGGTTACGCTCGGCGGCGTCGTATTTGACCTCGCGCTCGATCCTGACGCCCTGATAGGGCTCCTTTTGCTGCAGCGGCGCGTAGAGCGCCAGTGTCTTGGGCGGGTCGATGACGCGGCCCAGCTCCAGCAGCGTGGCGGCGATCTGCGCCGGCATCGGGCCTTGTTGCGCCCACGCAGGGTTTGCGATGAAGGCTGCGACAATAACCAAGAGCGGTTTCGGTAGCAGCATCACGGAAGGCTCCCATTTAGGCCTGTTTTGCCCCACCATGGCCGATCCGATACTCATTTTATACCGATTTCGCCGCGGCAAACCGCTCGCTTTTGCAGCGATTGCGACCACCGAATTACTATTTACGTAACTCGTAATTCCTGCTACCCGGTGGCCTCCGTGATTGTAAGCTATCGGAGCAAGGCTACCGAACGATTTGCCTCCGGACGACATGTCCGGGAGTTCTCGGGCTTTTCACGGCAGGCCGAGATGCGTCTTGATCGGCTGGAGACAGCCACAAGCCTCGCTGATCTGGCGGGGTTGCCCGGTAACCGACTGGAAGCCCTCAAAGGCGACCGCGCCGGACAGTTTTCGATCCGCATCAACGATCAATGGCGAATCTGTTTCAGGTGGCCTGAAGGATCGCCCGGTCCAGTGGATGTGGAAATCGTCGATTATCATTGAAAGAAGACTTTGATGCCTCGTACTGCCATCCATCCTGGTGAACATCTAGCCGAAGAATTGCGCGAGGTCGGCATCACGGCCGCCGAGCTTTCGCGCCAGATCGATGTGCCGGTGAACCGCATTACCGGTATTATTCACGGCCAGCGCGGCATCACGGCTGACACGGCGTTGCGTCTTGGGCACTGGTTTGGAACGGCACCCCAGTTCTGGATGAATTTGCAGCAGCTCTACGAGTTGCGTCTCGCCGAAAATGAAATTGGTGCGGAGATCGCGGCACTGCCACGTCGTGCAGGCCGGTCGACGCCACGCAAGCTTGGGAAAACAGCATGAGCCGTCGCGTCAAGAGACCCCTTCGCCCGGCGGGCGATCGCCCGAAGGGTGCGCGTCCGTATCGTGGCTCGCAGGCTGAACGGCCGCCGGCGCGTCCGGGTGGCAAGCCGTCTGCGCGCTTTGCCGCCTCGGCGCCCCGCGCGCCAAGGCCCGCGCCGTTCATTCCTGAGCCCGAGAAGGTCATGCCCGAGCCGGCGCCATTGCCGACCAAGGTGCAGACCGTGGTGGTGACGGCGGACGAGAACAACATGCGGGTCGACCGCTTTCTGGAGGCGCGCTTTCCCGGCCTGTCGTTCTCCCACATCCAGCGCATCGTTCGAAAAGGCGAGCTGCGCGTCAACGGCAAGCGCGCCGACAGCAAGGACCGCATCGAGGAGGGGCAGAGCATCCGGATTCCGCCGCTCAAGCTCGATGCGGCCAAGGTCGTCGGCAGTCTCTCGGAAGCCGCGACCAAGACGCTGCAGGCGCTGAAGGACATGATCCTGTTCGAGGACCCCGACGTCATGGTGCTGAACAAGCCCGCAGGGCTCGCAGTGCAGGGCGGTTCCGGCATCACCCGAAATGTCGACGACATGCTGGAAGTGATGCGCGACGCCAAGGGGCAGAAGCCGCGGCTGGTGCACCGGCTCGACAAGGAAACCGCCGGCTGCCTGTTGATCGCCAAGACCCGCTTTGCCGCGACCGCGCTGACCGGCTCATTCCGCCATCGCACCGCGCGAAAGGTCTACTGGGCGCTGGTGGCGGGCGTGCCGAAGCCGAAGCAGGGCCGCATCTCGACTTACCTCGCCAAGGAAGAGAGCGAGGACGACACCATCATGGTGATCGCCAAACATGGCGACGAGGGCGCCAGCCACGCCGTGACCTATTACGCGGTGGCCGAGGTTTCGACCACGGCATAGTAAGTGACCGCGTGGCTCGCACCCTCGTCGCCATGCTTGGCGACCCGCAT
>JBKJUA010000103.1:0-5392 GCA_046590305.1 Bradyrhizobium sp. | reverse complement strand
GCTGTGGTCGGCGGCGTGCTGATCGGGGTGATCGAGAGCATGGCCGGTTTCTATCTGGCGCAGGGATGGAAGGACGTCGCGCCCTACGTCGTTCTCCTGATGGTGCTGCTGCTCAAGCCCGAAGGCCTGTTCGGCCATCACGCGCGCAAGAAGGTTTGAGGGCCCAGCCATGCGTTTCATGTTCAAGACCGATTATGAAGACGACATAAAGCTGTTTCCGCATCGCGGCTACATCGTCACCTACGGCGTCCTGCTGGCGTTTCTGGTCGTCGCACCCTTCATTCTCTCCAGTTATCTCGTCAGCCAGCTGGTCTTCGTCTTCATTTACGCCACGGTCGGCGTCGGGCTGATGATCCTGACCGGTTTTACGGGGCAGGCATCGCTCGGCCATGCCGCCTTTCTCGCCATCGGCGCCTATACCGCGGCGTACCTGCAGCAATATAACGTGCCGTTCCCGGTGTATTTCCTCGTCGCCGGCGCGTTGACCGGCGTGGTTGGCGCGATGGTCGGATTTCCGGCGCTGCGGTTGCAAGGCATCTATCTGGTGATCGCGACGATTTCCTTCGCCTTCATCATCGAGGAGATCCTGGCGCGCTGGGAAAGCGTCACCCATGGCAACGAGGGTATGCGGGTCAAGGCCCTGCAATTCCTCGGCAACACGGTGTCGCGCGACAGCCCCTCGTTCTACTTCCTCTGTCTTGCCGTTCTGGCGCTGACCATCGTCGGCACGCTCAATTTGTTGCGCTCGCCGACCGGCCGCGCCTTCGTCGCGATCCGGGACAGCGAGACCGCGGCCCGCAGCATGGGCGTCAACGTATCGCTCTACAAGGTCAAGTCGTTTGCTATCTCGGCGGCGATCACCGGCTTTGCCGGTGTGCTGTTCGCCCACAAGCTGTCCTTCATCAGCCCGGAAATGTTCACGCTGCAGCTCTCGATCGAGTTCATCATCGTGATCCTGATCGGCGGTGCCTTCAGCCCCCACGGCGCCGTGCTGGGCGCGATCTTCATCGTGATGATCGATCCGTTCCTGACCTATCTCAAGGACGACGTGCCCGGCATGATCGCCGCCGTAGCCGCGACCTTCGGCGCCGGTGCCGAGATGGCCGCGACGATCAAGACCAATGTCGCCGCGTTCGCTTCCGCCAACGGGCTGAAAGGCGCGATTTACGGGGTCATCATCGTGGTATTCGTGTTGTTCGAGCCGCTCGGGCTTTACGGACGCTGGCTCAAGATCAAGCTCTTCTTCCAGCTATTCCCGCTCTACAAGCGCGCCACCTTCAAGCGGCAGAAGATTTACGTCAAATCGGAGCGTAACCGATGAGTTATTTCCGCGCCGAAAACCTGTCGCTGCATTTCGGCGGCCTGAAAGCGGTCGACGCGGTCTCCTTCGCCGTGGAGAAGGGCGAGATCCTGTCGATCATCGGTCCCAACGGGGCCGGCAAAAGTTCGATCTTCAACCTGGTGTCGCGGATCTACAACCCGACCTCGGGCCGGATTTTCTTCGAGGATCAGGACATCACCGACGAGCCCGCCTTCGGCATAGCCAAGCTCGGCATCGCCCGCACCTTCCAGAACATCGAACTGTTCGAGAATGCCACCGTGCTGAGCAACCTGCTGGTCGGCCGGCACCGGCATTGCACCACCCAGCTCTGGCAGGAACTGCTGTTTCTTCCGAGCGTGCGGGCGAACGAGAAGATCCATCGCCGCCGCGTCGAGCAGGTGATCGAGTTTCTCGATCTCGAGCCATACCGCGACAAGCTGATCTCGGGGCTGCCCTATGGCGTGCGCAAGGTGATCGAACTGGCGCGGGCGCTCTGCACCGAGCCGAAGCTGATCCTGCTCGACGAGCCGTCGTCCGGGCTGAATGTCGAGGAGACCGCCGACATGTCGTTCTGGATCCGGGACATGAAGACCGAGCTCGGTATCACCGTGCTGATGGTCGAGCACGACATGACGCTGGTGAACCGGGTATCCGACCGCGTGATCGCACTGAACTACGGCAAGGTGCTGGCGATGGGATCGCCGGCCGAGGTGCAGCGTCATCCCGATGTCGTCGCCGCTTATCTCGGCGCCTAGAGGATGATGCCATGAGCGCTCCCGACATCATTCTGAAGCTCAGCAATATCGAGAGCTATTACGGGCCGATCATGGCCATCCGCGGCATCAGCATCGAGGTGCCGCGCGGCAAGATCGTGACCCTGCTCGGCGCCAACGGTGCCGGCAAGACCACGGTGCTGAAAACCATTTCCGGCATTCTCGATCCGCAGAAGGGCTCGATCGAGTTCCTCGGCAAGCCGATCCAGCGCATGGAGGCCGACAAGATCGTGCGGCTCGGCCTCAGCCACGTGCCGGAGGGGCGCGAGGTGTTTCCGTTCCTGAGCGTGCGCGAGAACCTGATGATGGGTGCCTATCCGCGCAAGGATCGCGATGGCGTCGCCGGCGATCTGGAACTGGTCTACGGCTATTTTCCCCGGCTTCGGGAGCGGATCGACCAGCCGGCCGGGCAACTATCGGGCGGCGAGCAGCAGATGCTGGCGATCGGGCGGGCGTTAATGAACCGGCCGACGCTGCTTTTGCTCGACGAGCCGTCGCTCGGCCTGTCGCCGATCCTGGTCAAGGAGATCTTCACGATCATCAAGCGGGTCAACGAAGAGCAGGGCATGTCGATCCTGCTGGTCGAGCAAAACGCCAAGATCGCGCTGGAAACCGCCCATTACGGCTATGTCCTGGAAATCGGCCGGGTGGTCATGAACGACACCTGCGAGCGGCTGATGAATTCCCCGGACATTCAGGAATTCTATCTCGGCGCCAAGGAAGAGGGCGCGCGAGGCGAACGGCGCTGGAAAAAGAAGAAAACGTGGCGCTGACGCGGGATTGGCTTTTAGGGAAGATTCGGCGTTAAATGCAGGTTCTGTCGTGCGGAAAAGACCGGCTGCCAAGGCCGGCATAAGCAGACGGGGCCGAGAGGCGAGAGGGAACGAAGTATGGCCAGACCCGCAGTGTTGACTGTGGCGGACACGATCGTGAAGAGCTTTCTGTTGGCGGCGGAAACGCGCGGCGACAAGCCCGCGATCCGCGAGAAGAAGTTCGGCATCTGGCAACCCACCAGCTGGCGGCAGTGGCAGCAGATATCGAAGGAAATTGCCTATGGATTGCACGCCATCGGCTTCCGTCCTGGCGACGTCGCCTCGATCGTCGCCAACGCCGTGCCGGAATGGGTGTATGCCGATATGGGCATCCTGTGTGCCGGCGGCGTTTCCTCGGGCATCTATCCGACCGATTCGGCGATCCAGGTCGAATATCTGGTGAACGATTCCTCGACCAAGGTGATCTTCGCCGAGGACGAGGAGCAACTCGACAAGATTCTGTCGTGCCGGGCGCGCTGCCCGACCTTGCAGAAGGTCGTCGTGTTCGACATGGAAGGCCTCTCCGGTTTCATCGATCCGATGGTGATGTCGCTCGCCGAGTTCATGGCGCTCGGCAGCAACCACATCAACGACCACGCCGCGCTGTGGGACGAGATGATTGCCAGCCGCAGCGCCGGCGACCTCGCCATCCTGGTCTACACTTCAGGCACGACAGGCCCGCCCAAGGGCGCGATGCATTCCAACCGCAGCGTGACTCATCAGATGCGCCACGCCAACGACCTGTTTCCGTCCAGCGACGCCGAAGAGCGCCTGATCTTCCTGCCGCTCTGCCATGTCGCCGAACGGATCGGCGGCTATTACATCTCGCTGGCGCTGGGATCGGTGATGAATTTCGCCGAAAGCCCCGAAACGGTGCCGGACAATCTGCGCGAAGTGCAGCCCACCGCGTTTCTGGCGGTGCCGCGGGTCTGGGAGAAATTCTATTCCGGCGTCACCATCGCGCTGAAGGACGCGACCCCGCTGCAGAACTGGATATATCGCCAGGCACTGGGGCTGGGATATCGCCTGACCGAATACAAATTGCAGGGCGACACACCGCCGCTGCCGTTGCGCCTCGCCAATCAGGCGGCCTACTGGCTGGTATTCCGCAATATCAGGCGCATGTTGGGGCTGGATCGCTGCCGCCTGGCCTTTACCGGTGCGGCGCCGATCGCGCCCGATTTGATCCGCTGGTATCTCGCGCTCGGCATCGACATGCGCGAAGTCTACGGCCAGACCGAGAACTGCGGCGTCGCCACCGTGATGCCGCCGGATCGCGTCAAGCTCGGCTCGGTCGGCAAGGCTGCGCCCTGGGGCGAAGTGAAGGTTTCTCCGGATGGCGAGATCCTGATCAAGGGCGACTTCCTGTTCATGGGCTACCTCAACCAGCCGGAAAAGACCGCCGAAGCCATCGACGCCAAGGGATGGCTGCATACCGGTGACGTCGGCTCGATCGACAATGAGGGTTTCGTCAAGATCACCGACCGGATGAAGGACATCATCATCACCTCGGGCGGCAAGAACATCACGCCGTCGGAGATCGAGAACCAGCTGAAATTCTCGCCCTACATTTCCGACACCGTCGTGATCGGTGACAAGCGGCCGTTCCTGACCTGCCTCGTCATGATCGATCAGGAGAATGTCGAGAAATACGCCCAGGACCACGACATTCCCTTCACCAATTACGCCAGCCTGTGCCGGGCGCCGGAGATCCAGGATCTGATCAAGCGCGAGATCGAGACGGTGAACGTCAATTTCGCGCGGGTCGAAACCATCAAGAAGTTCTTCCTGATCGAGCGCCAGCTGACGCCCGAGGACGAGGAACTGACGCCGACCATGAAACTGAAGCGCAGTTTCGTGAACAAGCGCTACGCGGCCGAGATCAACACCATGTATGGTGAGCGCGCGGTGGCGTAAGCGGCGGCGACATCAGGAAAAGGCGAAGGATTTAAAGGCCCCGGCCTTCGCTCAACACGGGCCAAACGAAAGAGGAGACTGCAATGTCGAAATCGTTCAAGGCGCTGGGCCTTGCGGTGGGCGCCCTTGCGCTGACCCATCTGCCGGCCGCAGCGCAAACCAAGGTTACCAATGAAGGGATCTCGCCCACCGAGATCGTCATCGGTACCCACCAGGACCTCTCCGGCCCGATCAAGGTCTGGGGCGTTCCGGTTTCCAACGGCATGAAAATGGCGGTCGAGGAAACCAATGCCGCCGGCGGCATTCACGGACGCAAGATCAAGATGGTCCTGGAGGACTCCGGCTACGACCCGAAGCGTGCGGTGCTGGCGTCGCAGAAGATGGTCGAGCGCGACAAGATCTTCGCGATGGTCGGCCCGATGGGATCGCCCACCGTGCTCGCCGCGCAGGACGTGCTGTTCGATGCCGGCGTGATGCAACTGTTCCCGCTGACCGCCGCCGAATTCACCTTCAAGTTCGATCCGGCCAAGCCGCAGGAACGGCTGAAGTTCAACAACCTGCTGCCCTAT
>JBKJUA010000372.1:0-20370 GCA_046590305.1 Bradyrhizobium sp. | reverse complement strand
GATCCGCTGTTCATCCTCTACACCTCGGGCTCGACCGGCCAGCCCAAGGGCGTGCTGCACACCTCGGGCGGCTATCTGGTGTTCGCGTCGATGACGCATCAATACGTTTTCGACTATCACGACGGCGACATCTACTGGTGCACCGCCGACGTCGGCTGGGTTACCGGCCACAGCTACATTCTCTATGGGCCGCTGGCCAACGGCGCCACCACGCTGATGTTCGAAGGCGTGCCGAACTACCCTGACATGTCCCGGTTCTGGAACGTGATCGACAAGCACAAGGTCAACATCTTCTACACCGCGCCGACCGCGATCCGCGCGCTGATGCAGGCCGGTGACGATCCGGTAAAGAAGACCTCGCGCAAGAGCCTGCGGCTGCTGGGCTCGGTCGGCGAGCCGATCAATCCGGAAGCGTGGGAATGGTATCACCGCGTGGTCGGCGACGAGCGCTGCCCGATCGTCGACACCTGGTGGCAGACCGAGACCGGCGGCATTCTGATCACGCCGCTGCCCGGCGCCACCAAACTCAAGCCGGGTTCGGCCACCGAACCGTTCTTCGGCGTGGTGCCCGAAATCGTCGACGCCGAGGGCAAGGTGCTGGAAGGCGAATGCAGCGGCAATCTCTGCATCGCCAAATCCTGGCCGGGCCAGATGCGCACGGTCTATGGCGACCATGAACGCTTCGAGCAGACCTACTTCTCCACCTACAAGGGCAAATACTTCACCGGCGACGGCTGCCGCCGCGACGCCGACGGCTATTACTGGATCACCGGCCGGGTCGATGACGTCATCAACGTCTCCGGCCACCGCATGGGCACCGCCGAAGTCGAGAGCTCGCTGGTGGCGCACGCCAAGGTCTCGGAAGCCGCCGTGGTCGGCTATCCCCACGACATCAAGGGCCAGGGCATTTATGCCTATGTGACGCTGATGACCGGCACCGAGCCGAGCGAAGATTTGCGCAAGGAGCTGGTGGCGTGGGTGCGCAAGGACATCGGCCCGATCGCCTCGCCCGATTTGATCCAGTTCGCCCCCGGCCTGCCGAAAACCCGATCGGGCAAGATCATGCGCCGCATCCTGCGCAAGATCGCGGAAGACGAATCGGGCAGTCTTGGCGACACCTCGACACTGGCGGATCCCGCTGTCGTGGAGGATCTCGTGGCGCACCGACAGAACAAGAAGGGCGCGCCGGTGTGAGAACCAACGCTACCGGACAGCGCGCGACGAGCGTCTGGTTGATCGGCGTGCCATCGAACTGGTTGAGATTTGATTTTCTGGCCGATTAATGTTGACTGCGATGCGGGTGCATCCAGCCGTCACAACAGGTGGTCGAGGCACCCGGCTTCCCTGAGCAGCGGATCGGTGACGGCGCGCGCGGCGGCCGGCAGCGCCGCTAGCTTCCCCTTGAGCGTCGCGTAGCACTTGGCCTGGTAGCGGAATGGAGTCTGCGTGTAGGTATGCCCAAGTATGTTCAGATTCACGGTATCGTAGCCTTTCTCTAGCGCTTCGGCGTTAGCACGCAGGAACGGCAGATAGGCTTCCCCTCCAAGAGCAAGCATCGCCCGTACCCAGGCTGTCGGCCCTTCCCCGGCCGCCCGCCACTTCCCTTCAACGCCCGAGGCGTCCTCAAGGCGCAAGAGCCAAGGCAAGACCCGAGGGGCGCGCCGGCGCATCTCTCCGCCCGGGGTCGGGTCCATCGCCAAGGTCCACAACTGACCAAACCACCCGAAATCCGCCAAGGCCGGGCGCGAACCGAACATGAAC
The DNA here is from genome assembly GCA_046590305.1 of Bradyrhizobium sp. Lineage (GTDB taxonomy): Bacteria > Pseudomonadota > Alphaproteobacteria > Rhizobiales > Xanthobacteraceae > Bradyrhizobium. Next base: position 18,609 of record JBKJUA010000372.1, on the reverse strand, counting down.
GGACTCTCGACGATACCGGCATTGAATGCCGCAAGCACACGGTGGAAGGTGGTCTCGATCACTGGCTTGTTGCCTTCGGTGACGCCGACGAGCGCCATCCGTCCGACTTGGCGGTCATTGAAGCTCTTTTCGGCGGTTGCCAGCGTCTGAGGAATGGCGCCCGAAAGCGTGACGCCGACGCTCCCCTGCTGCACGTCGTCCACCGTCGGTGCTGGAGCGTCCTGTGTGATTTGCGCGGCGAAGCGGTCGCCGACCACCCACACGCTCGCAAAATCGCGGTCCGGCGCGTACCACCAGCGATAGTGGAACATGCACTTGGTGCCCCATTCGTCCGCCATGTCCTCGATGAGGTCGCTGAGGAAGGCATGTGCCTTTTCCTCGGGAATAATCGAGCGTGCTTCGGGATGGCGCCGTTCAAGATCATAGGCGAGTGGGGTCGAGTCGTTCATGAAACTGCCGTCTGGATATTGCAGCACGGGTACGACGGCGGGTTTTACTGTGCGGAAAGCCTCGCTGAGCCGCGGGCTCGAAGGCTCCCAAACGAACGGAAGGCGGCGATAGCGCAGGATCGCACGCACCTTCATCGAGTAGGGCGAGGCATTGGCGCCGAGCAGATGATAGAGTGTCGATGTCATGGTGGCTCCTGGCAGGTGCCCGCTCAACTACGCATGGCCCTATCGTTGGATGCTATCAGGTGGCCCCGGACCGGCCAGCGAAATCAGGCTGACTTCCCGCCTTCGCCTGCTCCCTCACTTACCGGGGACCAACCGACCCGCGCCGCGCGTTTCCAGCCGAGTGTTGTTTTCAAGTCATTTACTTTGTTCCCAACATTTCCTTTCCTTACCCTCATTGAATGGGCCCGGCCTCGGCCTGGAAACCGGTTGGTTAAGCCCCGCGGTCGAGGATGCGGGGGGCCAACCGGCGTTTTGCAGGCCTTTCGGGAATTTTGCAGCCCCGCAACGGGTGCCCCAGCCAAAGTGGAGAGTTTGATGTCGTTGAGGATTACGGTGGCGCTCGCGGCCACCATCGGGGCGGGGGCCCTCTTGTCGACCACGGCCGAGGCGCGGCCCAGCGTGGTCAGCTTCCGGGGCGATTACTCGCCGGGCACCATCGTGGTCAGGACCAATGAGCGCAGGCTCTATCTCGTCGTCGAGCAGGGCAAGGCGGTCGCCTATCCCGTCGGCGTCGGCCGTCCAGGCAAACAATGGGCCGGCACCACGAGGATCGACGGCAAATACACCAATCCGGCGTGGGCGCCGCCGGCCGAAGTCAGGCGCGACAGGCCGTCAATGCCGAACGTCATCCCTGGCGGTTCGCCGCAAAACCCGATGGGCGTCGCCGCGATGACGCTGGCGGGCGGCGAGTATGCGATCCACGGCACCAACGCGCCGGGCTCGGTCGGGGGATTCGTCTCCTATGGCTGCTTTCGCATGCTGAACGCCGATATCACCGATCTCTATCAGCGCGTTTCGGTCGGCACCACGGTGGTCGTGACCCGCTGACGATCATTGAACGATTGAACGCGAGAAGCCGCGTTGCTGCGCGGCCTTTTTTTGTTGGTGAGATCGTCCTCAGCACCAGCCGCCGCGGCGGCCGCGGACATAACCGCGCGCATGACCCGTGGCGAGCAGCGCCGCCGCAACATTGTCGGTCCGCCGCGTCGCGACATCGGCCACGACGCGTCCGCTATATTTGTCAGGGCCGATATTGTAGATCGTGACCCCGCCTTCTCCGAGCAGGCCGCGCAGGGCGGCACCCGCAGCTTCGGCCAGCTCCAATTCCCCGGCGCAGGCCGCCTTCAACTCCGGCGCATCGACGCCGCGCAGGCGAACCCGCGTCGTCGGCTCGACCCCGGGCGACAGGTGCACCCGCGCCTCGAACGTGTCGCCATCGATGGTCCTGATGATGTCGACGGGATGCCGGACGCTCGCGTTGCCGGCGCTTTTCCAGATCATCTCGGCGTCACGCGCCGCCTGGATTTCGTGCGGCGACAGCGACGATGCGGTTGAGGCCGGCCAATTCAGCCATTGCCGCAACGGCAGCAACGTCGCCGCCGCCACGCCCAAAACGAAAATCCAGGGCAGCAGCCGTGAAAATCGCGGGCGTCGCGGCTTTCCCGGATGGGACGCGCTCCTCCGGCCAGTCATTCTGTCAAAGGGGACCATATTGCCGGACTAGGGTGAGTCGGCGCGAGTCGGCAAGGCCGATTCCGGGTTCAAAAACCGGGTTCAAAAATCCGAGGCGATGCCCTTGTTCTCCCAGTCACCGTAGCGCGTGGGTTCCGGGCCCTTTGGGCCCTGCAATTCCTTCGGTGCGGGTTTGACGTTGGCCGCGGCGGCCTGGCGGCGCGCTTCGGCCTCAGCCAATGCACGCCGGGCCGCCGGCGGGAGGGGCCTGCGTTCTCCCGATGGTGCGGCTGCCGGCGGCAATGGCCCGTCAGTGGTGTAGGCGTTTCCAGCCATGGCTCAATCCCCGCTCGCTCCAGACTTCGTGAATAAAGCTCATACCCGAACTGTGAAATCATCAAGGCGATTCTTATATTTGGCATATTCGCATGTCAGAGGTGCTGTCCTTTCGACGGCACGCGCCGAAACCACGCCGAACCGTCGTCCTTTTCCTTCTGCCGAGATGTTTCCGCTCCATGCCTCCTCAAAGATTCGCCCTGCCATCCGAAGTGCCCGGCCTCGCGGCGCGGCGGATTGCGGCGGATATTCTCGATGGGGTGCTGCACAAGCAGCGGACCCTCGACGACCAGCTCGACGGCGCAGGCGCCCATCCCGGACTGAAGACGCTGCCCGACCGCGACCGCGCCTTGATGCGGCGGCTGGTGGCGACGATCCTGCGGCGGCTCGGCACGCTCGGCCATGTGCTGTCGCGGCTACTCGATCGCGGCATTCCGACCGACGCGCCGCGCGCGCAGAGCGCGCTGCTGATCGGCGCCGCCCAAATTCTCTGGATGGACGTGCCCGATCACGCTGCCGTCGACCTGTCGGTGCGGCTGGTGCAGTCGGACCGGCGCGCCGCCAAATATGCCGGGCTGGTCAATGCGGTGCTGCGCCGCTGCGCGCGCGAGGGGCCGTCGCTGATCGACGAGGTCAAGTCGCAGACGCTGGATGTTCCGCCATGGCTGCTGGCGCGCTGGATCGCATTCTATGGCGAGACCACCGCGCGGGAAATCGCGGTGGCGCTCAGTCACGAGCCGTCGCTCGACATCACCGTGAAATCCGACGCGGCGCAGTGGGCGACGCGGCTGCACGGCGAAACGCTGCCGACGGGCAGCGTGCGCACGCTGCTGCAGGGCTCGGTCAAGATGCTGCCGGGCTTCACCGACGGCCAGTGGTGGGTGCAGGACGCCGCCGCCGCCTTGCCCGCGCGGCTGTTCGGCGACATCGCCGGCAAGCGCATCGCCGATCTCTGCGCCGCCCCCGGCGGCAAGACCGCGCAACTGATCCAGGCCGGCGCCCGCGTCACCGCGGTCGACCGTTCGCCCGGCCGGATGGCGCGGCTGCGCGACAATCTCACCCGGCTGTCGCTGGAGGCGGAAACCGTGGTGACCGACGCCGCCGAATGGCAAGGTGGAGATCTCAGTGGAAATCCTGGCGAAGGCTTCGACGGCATCCTGGTCGACGCCCCCTGCGCCTCGACCGGAACCATCCGCCGCCACCCCGACGTGGCCTGGCTGCGGCAGGAGGCCGATACCGGCGCGCTGATGGCGCTGCAGAAGCGATTGCTGCAGCGGGCGACCGCGCTGCTGAAGCCGGGTGGAACGCTGGTCTATTGCACCTGTTCGCTGGAACCGGAAGAAGGCGAGCAGGCCATTGCGGCGCATCTGGCCGCCGAACCCGCCATGCGCCGCGCCCCCATTGACGCCAGCGAGGTCGCCGGCCTCAGCGAAATCCTTAATCCGGACGGCGATTTGCGCACGCTGCCCTGCCATTTGCCGCATGAGGACCCCCGCCTGGGCGGTCTCGACGGCTTTTATGCCGCCCGGCTGGTTAAATCCTGATTTTGCACCGCGTTTTCGTATCCTTCCGCTGATTCGCCCGGTTTCAAGATGGTGTCTTGGCGGCGTTTCCGGATTAAAAGGATTCGCATCTAATTCTCCCAATCAAGGCAAGGCGTGTCGGTCGCTCAACGCAGACGTATCTCGACGCTGATCCTGGGCCGCTTCGCGCGGAACATGATGTCGCGCGTCAGCGGCGGCTCGGTCGCGGTGTCCAGGCTATGGCCCGGCCGCACCGACCGGCTGATCATCGCCCCGCATGATCTGCGTACCGCCGACGCCACCCGCGCCTCCGAGATCTATGCTGGCCGCTTCGTGTTCGCCGGCAAGATCGTGACCTGCCACGGCCGCTCGATCTTCGACCTCGAGCCGCCGTCGGAAGACTGGGAAGTGGCGCTGCTCGGCTTCGGCTGGCTGCGCCATCTGCGCGCCGCCGACACCGCGCTGACCCGCGCCAATGCCCGCTCGCTGGTCGACGACTGGATTTCCAATCCGGCGAAGAAGCGCCCCGTGGGCCGGCGCGCCGACGTGCTGGCGCGCCGCGTCATCTCGCTGCTGTCGCAGGCGCCGCTGGTGCTCAGCGATACCGACGGCAAATTCTACCGGCGTTATCTGCGCGGACTGACGCGCGAGATCCGCTATCTGCGCTACACCATGTTGGACATTCCCGATGGCGTACCGCGGCTGCAGGTGTTGATCGCGCTGTGCTACGCCTCGCTCTGCCTCGCCAACCAGGCCCGGCATATCCGCACCGCCACGCGAAAATTGTCCGACGAACTGCAGCGCCAGATCCTGCCCGATGGCGGGCACTTTTCACGCAATCCCGGCGCGCTGATCGAACTCCTGATCGACCTGTTGCCGCTGCGGCAGACCTTTGCGGCCCGCAACATCGCGCCGCCGCCGGCGCTGTTGAACGCGATCGACCGCATGATGCCGATGCTGCGTTTCTTCCGCCACGGCGATGGCAGCTTTGCGCTGTTCAACGGCATGAGCAGCGCGCCGTCCGATTTGTTGGCGACCCTGCTGGCCTATGACGATACCCATGGCGCGCCGATGGTGCACATGCCGCATACCGGCTTTCAGCGCCTCGATGCCGGCGCCATGACGATCATCATGGACACCGGCCCGCCGCCGCCGCCGAGCGTCAGCCACGACGCCCATGCCGGCTGCCTGTCGTTCGAATTGTCGTCGGGCCTCAGCCGCATCGTGACCAATTGCGGGATGCCCTCGACCGGCCGCGACAACTGGCGCGCCTTCGCGCGCGGCACGCCGGCGCATTCCACCCTGAGTTATCACGACACCTCGTCGTGCCAGTTCGTCGAGCTGTCGGCGATGAAGCGGCTGCTGCGCGGCGCGCCCGTCGTGAGCGGTCCGGCCAATGTCGAGAGCTATCGCGAATCGGTCGCCAACGGCATTCTGCTGACCACCTCGCACGACGGATACCTGACGCGGTTCGGCGTGGTGCACCGCCGGGTCCTGATGGTGGCGCAGGATGGCACCAGGCTCGACGGCGAGGATACGCTGTCGCCGGCGCCGGGCGGCCGCATCAAGGGCAACGAGACCGATTACGCGCTGCGCTTTCATCTGCATCCCGCCGTCAAGGCGAGCCGGCTTTCCGACGCCCGCGGTGTCATGCTGGTGCTGCCGAACCGCGACGTCTGGACCTTCGAGGCGCTCGACGACAAGGTCGAGCTGGAAGACAGCGTGTTTCTGGCCGGCAATGACGGCCCGCGCCGCACCGCCCAGATCGTGATCCGGCAGGAATCCCGCCACGCCGCCTCGATCCGCTGGAGTTTTGTCAGATCGACCACGTCGGCCTCGGCAACGACGGCGAGACGCAATGCGCGGCGCGAGCCGGAATTGCCGCTGTAGCAACCCTGCCGCTGCCAGCCCTGGCCCACATGCATTACTCCCTGTGGTCAACGCAGGCCCCCGCTGCGGCTAGCGGTTTCGTGACTGCCAAAACCATGCTACCCGGCTGGCTTACCAGCCAGGATACTCCCCCATGACCGACCATCCGCGCCGCGTAACCCGCGCTTTGTTGTCCGTTTCCGACAAGACCGGGTTGATCGAATTCGCCCGCGCGCTGGCCGGGCATGGCGTCGAACTGGTCTCCACCGGCGGCACTGCGAACGCGATCGCCGCCGCTGGCCTTGCGGTGAAAGACGTTTCGGAGCTGACCGGTTTTCCGGAGATGATGGACGGCCGGGTCAAGACCCTGCACCCGAAAGTACACGGCGGATTGCTGGCGATCCGCGATAACGCTGAACACACCGACGCGATGAAGGCGCACGGCATCGCGCCGATCGACCTGCTGGTGGTCAACCTCTATCCGTTCGAGGCCACCGTCGACAAGGGCGCCGGCTACGAGGACTGCATCGAGAATATCGACATCGGCGGCCCCGCGATGATCCGCGCAGCGGCGAAGAACCATGACGATGTCGCCGTGGTCGTGGAAGCGCAGGATTATCAGGCCGTGCTCGACGAACTCGCCGCCAACGGGGGCGCGACCACGCTGAGTTTGCGCCGCCGTCTCGCCGCCAAGGCCTATGCTCGCACCGCCGCCTATGACGCAGCGATCTCGAACTGGTTCGCGGCCGAGCTCAAGACCGAGGCACCGGATTTTCGCGCGGTCGGCGGCCGATTGATCCAGGCGCTGCGCTACGGCGAGAATCCGCACCAGACCGCCGCGTTCTACCGCACCCCGGACAAGCGGCCGGGCGTCGCCACCGCGCGGCAGCTGCAGGGCAAGGAACTGTCCTACAACAACATCAACGACACCGACGCCGCCTATGAATGCCTCGGCGAATTCGACGCCACGCGCACCGCGGCCGTCGTTATCGTCAAGCATGCCAATCCCTGCGGCGTCGCCGAAGGCGCCGACCTCGTCAGCGCCTACCGCAAGGCGCTGGCCTGCGATTCGACCTCCGCGTTCGGCGGCATCGTCGCGCTGAACCGCACGCTCGATGCCGACGCCGCGCGCGCCATCACCGAAATCTTCACCGAGGTGATCATCGCGCCTGACGCCACGGACGAGGCCATCGCCATCGTCGCCACCAAGAAGAACCTGCGGCTGCTGTTGGCGGGCGCGCTGCCCGATCCGCGCACGGTGGGCCTGACCGCGAAAACCGTTGCCGGCGGGTTGCTGGTGCAAAGCCGCGACAACGCCGTGGTCGACGGCATGACGCTGAAGGTCGCAACCCGGCGCGTGCCGACCGACGCTGAAATGCGCGATCTGAAGTTCGCGTTCCGTGTCGCCAAGCACGTCAAGTCCAACACTATCGTCTATGCCAAAGATCTCGCCACCGTCGGCATCGGCGCCGGCCAGATGAGCCGGGTGGATTCCGCGCGGATCGCCGCGCGCAAGGCGCAGGATGCCGCCGACGAATTGCAGCTGGCCGCGCCGAAGACCAGGGGCTCGGTGGTTGCCTCGGACGCGTTCTTTCCGTTCGCCGATGGACTGCTGGTCGCGATCGAAGCCGGCGCCACCGCCGTGATCCAGCCCGGCGGATCGATCCGCGACGATGAAGTGATAAAAGCCGCCGACGATGCCGGCATCGCCATGGTGTTCACCGGCGTGAGGCATTTCCGGCACTAAGATCATCTATCGTCGTCCCTGCGAACGCATGCGAACGCAGGGACGAGCGAGCACTATTCCTCCCGCACCCGCGACAGCAACGCGAGGCCGGCGACGAAGAATATCACCAGCACCGCCATGCCCGCCTTCTGGCTTGCGGTGATGGCGGTGATGGCGCCGACCAGTAACGGGCCGACAAAGGACGTGACCTTTCCGGTCAGCGCGAACAGTCCGAAATATTGCGCGACGCGGTCTTTCGGGGCCATGCGAACCAGCAGCGAGCGCGACGCCGCCTGCAGCGGGCCGCCGGCCATGCCGATCAGGCAGCCCAGCACCAAATAGGCGCGCTCCGCGGCGCCGGCAAACAGCGGTCCGCCGGGCACCGGCGGCGCCACCTTGACGAAGAAGATCGAATCCCTGTCGACCAGCAGAATGGCGATGATCGACGACAGCAGCACCACCGTGCTGCCGGCGATGACTCGCTTCGGCCCGAGCGTATCGTCGAGCTTGCCGCCGAGCCACGCGCCGAACGTGCCGGCGATCGCGAGCAGGATCCCGAAGGTGCCGATCTGGATGGTGTGCCAGCCGAAGGTGCCGGCGGCGTAAATGCCGCCGAACGCGAACAGCGATACCAGCCCGTCGGTATAGATCATGTTGGCGAGCAGGAACGCCGCCATCGACTTGCGCTTCGGCAATTCGGCGAGCGTTCCCTTCAATTCGGTCAGGCCCTTGCGCAACGCGTCACGCACCGGCAGCTTGGCCGGATAGTCCGGCGTCAGCAGGAACATCGGCGTCACGAAGATGATGAACCAGATCGCGGTCAGCGGCCCGGTGATGCGATCGCCCTGATGCGTCACCGGATCGAGACCGAACAGCGGCATGAATCCGAACAGCGTGCGCCCGGTAGCCGGGTTGGCCGCCAGAAAGCCCAGCACCAGGATCAGGCTGATGATGCCGCCGACATAACCGGTGGCCCAGCCGGTGCCGGACAATCGCCCGATCTTGGACGGCGGCACCAGCGACGGCATCATCGCATTGTTGAAGACCATCGCGAATTCGATGCCGATGGTGGCGATACCGAAGGCGAGCAGCAGCGCCGGAATCACGCTGGGGTCGCCGGGCTTGCCGAACCACATCAGCGAGGATCCGATCACCAGCAGCGTGCCGAACGCGGCGATCCACGGCTTGCGCCGGCCGCTGGCGTCCGCGATCGCGCCCAGCACCGGCGACAACAGCGCGATCACCAGCCCCGCCGCCGCGGTCGCAAAGCCCCACATCGCCTGCCCGCTGGCCGGGTCGGAAGCCACATGGGTGGCGAAATAAGGCGCGAACACGAAGGTGGTGATGAGGGTGAAGTAAGGCTGCGCCGCCCAGTCGAAGAAGATCCAGCTGACGACGGCGGCGCGAGGCGGATAGGTCTTTACATCCGGAACGCGCGCCTCCGGGATAATGGTGGTCATGCTCGAATCTTCTGCCGAATCACGAAGAGGCGTTTTGCCCCTTGCGCTGGATCTCATATAGCATTCGCGGCGGCAAAGAGACTGCGTCATTTCGATGATCCCGGCCCCAATAATGGATGGTTTGATGGTTTCGTTCACAGCCGAACGGCGCGGCTTATTCGCCGCAATCGCACTGGTTGTCGCGTTGGGGGTGCCGGCAGGCGCGCAGGAGCGTCGCGAATACATCCCCGCCGGCGCGGGTCACGCCGTTTCCTCCGTGCATGGCATGGTGGTGGCGCAGGAGAAAATCGGTGCGCGAATAGGCGCCGATATCCTGCGGCAGGGCGGCAACGCGGTCGACGCCGCGGTCGCGACCGGCTTTGCGCTGGCCGTCACCTATCCACGCGCGGGCAATATCGGCGGCGGCGGCTTCATGGTCATCCACTCGGCGGAACGCCGCGAGGATGTCGCCATCGACTACCGTGAGACCGCGCCGGCCGCGGCCACGCGCGACATGTTCCTCGGCGCCGACGGCAAGCCCGATATCGCCAAGTCGCGCGATTCCGCGCTCAGCATCGGGGTGCCCGGCACCGTCGCCGGCCTGGCGCTGGCGCTGGCGAAATTCGGCTCCGGTCAGTTCACGCTGGCGGACCTGCTCAAGCCGGCCATTGAGCTTGCGCGTGACGGTTTTGTGATTGCCGACGACATGGCCGACACGCTGCCCGGCATCGCGCGGCGGCTTTCGCGCTGGCCAGCCTCGGCGAAAATATTTTCCCGTGCCGACGGCTCTTCGCTGCGGGAGGGCGACACCCTGGTGCAAACCGATCTGGCCGCGACGCTTTCAGCTATCGCGGCGCAGGGAGCCCGCGGATTCTACCAGGGTCCGGTCGCTGAAAAACTGGCGGCGGGAATTCGCGACGCCGGCGGCATCATGACGGTGGACGACCTCAAATCCTATCAGACGGTGATCCGCGCGCCGGTGCGCGGCAGCTACCGCGGCTACGAGATCATCTCGATGCCGCCGCCGTCATCGGGCGGCGTCGTGCTGCTGGAGTCGCTGAACATTCTGGAAGGGTTTCCGCTTGGTGACATGAAGCAGGGCGCGGCGCCCTCGCTGCACGTCATGATCGAGGCGATGAAGCGCGCCTACGCCGATCGCGCGCGCTATCTCGGCGATCCCGATTTCATCAGCGCGCCGGTGGCGACGCTGATGTCGAAGGAGTACGCCGCGAAGCAGCGCGCCAGCATCGACCTCAATCGCGCCACGCCGTGGACCGATGCGCTGTCGGCGACGCCGCCGCCGCCCCCGCGCGAAAGCAGCAACACCACGCATTATTCGGTGGTGGACAGCCGCGGCAACGCCGTCAGCAACACCTACACGCTGAACTTTCCCTATGGCGTCGGCCTGATCGCCGACGGCACCGGCGTACTGCTCAACAACGAGCTCGACGACTTCACCGCGGCGCCCGGCGCTTCCAACGCCTTCGGCCTGGTCGGGTTCGAAGCCAATTTGCCCGGTCCCGGCAAGCGGCCGTTGTCGTCGATGACGCCGACCATCGTGCTGAAGGACGGCAGACCGGTGCTGGTGACGGGCTCGCCCGGCGGCAGCCGCATCATCTCGACGGTGATGCAGGTCATCGTCAACGTGCTCGACTACAAAATGGACGTCGCAACCGCGGTGGCGGCACCGCGCCTGCATCACCAGTGGTTGCCGGACGTGGTGCGGATCGAACGCGGTTTCGCCGCCGACGCGCTGGCTGAGCTGCGGGCCCTGGGCCATCAGGTGATCGAACCGCTCGGCCAGACCTCGGCCAATTCGATCGCCGTGACGCCGAACGGATTGCTCGGCGCCCCCGATCCGCGTACCCGTGGGGCGGAAGCTGCGGGGCAATAAGCCGGGCACGGAGGAAAGCATGACGTCACTCAAGGGTAAGACGCTGTTCGTATCCGGCGGCAGCCGCGGCATCGGGCTGGCGATCGCGCTGCGCGCCGCGCGCGACGGCGCCAACGTCGCGATCGCGGCGAAGACGGCGGAGCCGCATCCGAAGCTCAAGGGCACCATCTACACCGCCGCCGAGGAAGTCCGCGCCGCCGGCGGCAAGGCGCTGCCGATCCTGTGCGACATCCGCGAGGAATCGCAGGTGATGGCGGCGATCGACCAGACGGTCGCCGAATTCGGCGGCATCGATATCTGCGTCAACAATGCCAGCGCCATCAGCCTGACCAATTCGCAAGGCACCGACATGAAGCGGTTCGACCTGATGATGGGCATCAACACCCGCGGCACCTTCATGGTGTCGAAATACGCCATCCCGCATCTGAAGAAGGCCGAGAACCCGCACATCCTGATGCTGTCGCCACCGCTCGACATGCAGACCAAATGGTTCGAGCATTCCACCGCCTACACCATGGCGAAGTTCGGCATGAGCATGTGCGTGCTGGGTCTCGCGGGTGAATTGAAAGCGGCCGGCGTCGCCGTCAACGCGCTGTGGCCGCGAACTACCATCGCCACCGCCGCGGTCGGCAATCTCCTCGGGGGAGACGCCATGATGCGTGCCAGCCGCACCCCCGAGATCATGGGCGACGCGGCCCATGTCATTTTTACCAAACCGTCGCGCGAATTCACCGGGCAGTTCTGCATCGACGACAAGGTGCTGTATGAAAGCGGCGTCCGCGACTTCGAGCACTACCGTGTCGACCCATCCGTGCCGTTGATGTCGGATTTTTTCGTACCCGACGACGATGTGCCGCCGCCCGGCGTCAGCGTGAGGGCGCTGCCTTCCGTCGGCGAGGCGCCAAAGGGGCGCTGATCGGGCGCGGGGAGGGACGCGTGGTCTCGCGGAAGCTTGTAGCCGGCGTTGTCGCCGCGATGCTCCTGCTGGGAGGCATCGCCGCGACGGCCATCTTCCGTCCCGATCGCGCCATTCGCGTCGCCACCGGCTTCGTCGCCCATCATCTCTGCGTCAAAGTCTTCGTCTCCGGCCTCGACCCGCAAACGGTATTTGCGGAAGCCAGCGATCGGACCGGTATTCGCCGGCTGCGCTACCTGCTCGGCTACCATCTCGATGCCACCGCAAAAACTGTCGAAGCATCGACCCTTGGATTATTCCGCAGCCGTGCGGCATTTCATGAAGGCCAGGGCTGCATCGATCTTCACGGATCAAGGCAGCCCTATCTGCTGCGAAGCGACCTGCAGGCGCTGAAGGTGCCGAAGACGCCACCGCTCCTCGCTGACATCGCGGGACGTAGTGTCGTCGAGCCATCCGATCCCGGATTGAAGGCCGCGCTCGACCACGCCTTTGAGGAGCCGGCCACGCCGCCGTTTCGGCGCACCAAGGCGGTGGTCGTGCTGCATGACGGCCGAATCATCGCCGAACGCTATGCCGCCGGCATCGGCGTCGATACGCCGTTGCCCGGCTTCTCCATGACCAAGGCCGTGGTCAACGCCCTGATCGGGATCCTGACCCAGCAAGGCCTCGTCACGCCGTCGATGCCGGCGCCGATTCCGGAGTGGCGGGCGGCTTCCGATCCGCGACGCGAGATCGAAGTCGAGCATCTGATGCGCATGACGTCGGGTCTTGCGCTTGATGAAACCAATTCCGGATTCGATCCATCGAGCCGGATGTTCCTGCATGACGACACCGCCGGCTTTGCCGTGAAAGCGGCGATGATCGCGGCGCCGGGCAGTCGATGGCATTACTCCAGCGCGACCACGCAACTGCTGGCGCGGATCGTCCGCGACGCCGTCGGTGGACCCGAGCAGACGCTGGCCTTCGCGTGGCGCGAATTGTTCAATCCACTGGGCATGCGCAACGTGACGCTGGAGTTCGACGGCGTCGGCACGCTGCAGGGATCGACCTGGATGCTGGCGAGCGCCAGGGACTGGGCGCGGTTCGGCCTGCTTTATCTGAAGGACGGTGTGGTCGGCGGAAAACGCCTGCTGCATGAGGACTGGGTGGACTTTTGCATCGCCGCCTCACCCGGTTCGGACTACGCCGCCGGCTTCTGGACCAACCGCAGCGAGCATGCGAACGCCAAAGCGCGGGTCAGGCTCGGGATTCCCCGCGACGCGTTCTTTGCCTCCGGCGACCTCGGTCAACGCGTCGTGATCCTGCCATCGCACAATCTCGTGATCGTCCGGCTCGGCGACTCCGTCGACCCCACCGGTGACCTCAGGGGCCTCGGCCGCCTGGTTAGCGAAACCATCGCAGCGACGCGGCCTTGAGCAAGGCTGAATGATTGAGTCCGCGCAACGTCTCGAACCGTCGTTCCGTCGCTAACGCCGGCATCGCCGGATTCCGGTCCCGGGCCCAACCCTCCGAAGGTTCTCAAGATCTGCGCGGTATTGGTCAGCTTTCTTAATCGGAGAGACGACATGATTGGGTTCCGCAAAATTGCGATCATTGCTAAAATTGACCATCGTCGCGGTGGTTTCGATCGGGATCGTGCTTTATGCCTCGCTGGCGGTGACCCATTTGTCGGACACCGCGGCGTCCCTGCTAGACGGCAACGCCGCGCGGGTGCAACTCGCGCTCCAGGCCGAGAGCGCCTTCAACAACGCTGCGATCAGCGAAAAGAACGTGATTCTCAGCTACGACGCCAAGGTCGCGCAGGGGCATATCGAACTTTACGGCAAGGCGACTTCCACCACCCTCGACGCCATCAAGCGGTTTGAAGCCATCACCCAGGAAGCGGAGCAGCGCGCCCTGATCAATACTTTCCGCAGCGCCGTGATCGGCCGGCGGGAGGCCAGCGCCGAGGTATTCCAGCTCGCGCTTGCCGGCAAGCTGAAGGAGGCCTTCGATCATTCGCGCGGCGTGGCCGCCAAGCATCGCCAGGTCGCCATCGGTGCGGTCAGCAAGCTGATCGCCCTGAACGTGGAGAAAATGCAGGCGGCACGCGACGCCAGCGTGGCGATGGCCGCGCAGACCCGCGCGTGGCTGGTGATCGGCGCTTCCGCCGCCGATGATCTCAGCCGCCAGGCCGACAAACTGCGGGCCAATGTGAACGGCTTCCTCGGCCAGATCCGCGCGGCGTAGCGGCACGGCGACGCAATCAGTCTCGTAGCCCGGATGGAGCAATTGGACGGCGCAAAGCGCCGCCCGATTGTGTAATCCGGGAGCGGATGTGAGGCGGGCCCCGGATTTCGCAAGGGCTTCATCCGGGCTACGGGCTACGTGACTGACGCCCGATCATTAGCGCCGATGCTCGGCAAATCCTCACCGTCCAATCGTGTACGGCCCGCCCTTTTCCAGCGCCCGCTTGTAGGCCGGGCGGGCGTGAATGCGATCGAGAAATGCCATCGCCCTGGGGTGGCCTTGCTCGAGTCCGCCGCGCGCCGCGGCGGCTTCCAGCGGAAAACTCATCTGGATGTCGGCGGCGGAAAATTCATTGCCGGCGAACCACTCGCTTTTTCCGAGCTCGCTCTCCCACCAGGCCATGTGCTGCTTGAGCTGTGGATTGACCAGCGCGGTCAGCGCCTGGTTCGAGACCTTGCGCACCAGTGGACGCAGCAAGGCGGGAGCGCGCTTCGGCATCAGCGTGAACAGCAGTTTCAGCAGCAGCGGCGACATCGCCGATCCCTCGGCGTAGTGCAGCCAATAGGTATAACGCAGCCGCTCCGGCGTTTTGGCCGGCGGAACCAGGCGTCCCTCGCCATAGGTATCGATCAGGTATTCGGCGATCGCGCCGGACTCCGCGACGGTGTTGCCGTTGTCGGTGATGACGGGCGATTTGCCGAGCGGATGCACCGCGCGCAGTTCCGGCGGCGCCCGCATGTCCGGCTGACGCTGATAGCGGACGATCTCGTAGGGAACGCCGAGTTCTTCCAGCAGCCACAGCACGCGCTGGGAGCGGGAGTTGTTGAGGTGATGGACGGTCAGCATGGCGTTTCCCCGGAGGACGTGGCGCGTCGGTGGCGGCGCATGGTGGTGCCAGCCGCACGCCGGAAAGTCGAGATATCCAAACGGTTGTATTACCCGGGCATTATTGACGTTCGGCATATTACCCGGATAATATATTTTAATGGAAGTTAGAGGTCTGTCATGAATCCGGGGCTTGGTCCGACCTGCATCGCCTTCGAGGGCGACCGCCGAATCGCGTCCGGCGCTCTGCGCGAGGTCGCGCGTGCGGCGAAGGAGACGCTCGACCGAGCCAGGGAGGCGTCGGTCATGGTTTTCGACGGCAACACCAGCGCGACCATCGAGATCGATTTCCGCGGTTCCATGGCGGATGTCTTGGCGCGCCTGCCGGATGACGGGGGGGCACCGATTCCGGCGGAAGCCGCCGCAATATCCGCCCCGCGCGGTCCGGGCCGTCCGAAACTGGGCGTGGTCGCGCGCGAAGTGACGTTGCTGCCGCGGCACTGGGAGTGGCTCGCGAGGCAGCCCGGTGGCGCCTCGGTCGCGATCCGCAAACTGGTCGAGGCCGCCAGCCGGACCGGTGAAGACAAGGACCGCATCCGTCAGGCCCAGGAAGCGGCCTATCGTTTCATGTCCGTCACCTCGGGCAACAGACCGCATTACGAGGAAGCGATCCGCGCGCTGTTTGCCGGCGACGCCGCCCGCTTCGAGCAACAAATCGCCGAATGGCCCGACGACATCCGCGCCCACACATCGGAGCTCGCGGAGCGCGCGTTCGAACGCGCGCCGCAGCCTGGGCCTGCCGCAGCCTGGGCCTCCGGTTGATCAGGCGCCAGCGAACCGCTAGGCTGTTGAAATGACAGGGATCATATAAGAACCTCGCATCAGGGAGACCGCCGCTTTGAGTCCAACCGCCCCGCAATTCCTGTTCGATTTCGGCAGTCCCAATGCCTTCCTCAGCCACGAGGCGATCCCGGCGATCGAAGCGCGTATCGGCGTGAAATTCGAATATGTGCCGATCCTGCTCGGCGGCATCTTCAAGGCCACCAACAACCGATCGCCGGGCGAAACTCTGGCCGGCGTCAGGAACAAGCCGGAATTCAACGCGCTGGAGACCGAACGCTTCGTCCGGCGCTTTCAGGTCAAGCCCTACGTCTGGAACCCGTTCTTTCCGGTCAACACCCTCAATTTGATGCGCGCCGCCGTCGCCGCGCAGGCCGAGGGCGTGTTCGAGAAATACATCGACGCCGCGTTCCATCACATGTGGGTCGAGCCGAAGAAGATGGACGACCCTGAAGTGGCGATGAAGGCTCTCGCGGGGTCCGGGATCGATTCCGCCAAACTGTTTGCGCGCGCGCAGGAGGCCGAAGTCAAGGCCAGGCTGATCGCGAACACGCAGGACGCCGTCGAGCGCGGCGCGTTCGGCTCGCCGACCTTCTTCGTCGGCAAGGAAATCTTCTTCGGCAAGGAACAGCTGCGCGACGTCGAGGAACTGGTGAGGGGCGAGTAGCGAATGACGAGTCCATTCGCTATTCGCACCTGACAAAAAACAACAACAAAAGGATCTCTCGAATGCGCATTCTCGTGGTCGGCGCCGGCGCCATCGGCGGATATTTCGGCGGCAGGATGCTGGAGGCTGGCTGCGACGTGACGTTCCTGGTCCGCCCGCGGCGCGCCGGCGAGCTCGCCAGCGCCGGCCTCGTGATCAAGAGTCCGAATGGCGACGTGACCTTGAAGAACCCGCCGACGGTGCTGGCCGACAAACTTATCGAAAAATTCGACGTCGTGCTGTTGAGCTGCAAGGCGTTCGATCTCGACGACGCTATAAAATCGTTTGCGCCGGTGGTCGGGCCGCAGACCTCGATCATTCCGCTGCTAAACGGAATGCTGCATCTGGACGTGCTCGACAGAAAATTCGGGCGCGAGCGCGTGCTCGGCGGTCTCTGCGCGATCGCCGCCACCCTCAACGAAGCCCGCGAGGTGGTGCAGCTGGCGCCGATGCAGTCGCTGAATTTCGGCGAGCGCGACGGCAGACTGTCGGACCGGGTGCGCGCCATCGCCGGGGTGATGGCAAGCGGCAAGCTCGGCTCGGTGGCCAGCGAGAACATCGTACAGGAGATGTGGGAAAAATGGGTATTCCTGGCCTCGCTGGCGGCCTCGACCTGCCTGATGCGCACCGCAGTCGGCCATATCCTGGCGGTACCGGGCGGCCAGGATTTCATCCTCGGCATGCTCGATGAATGCAGCGCGGTGGCCGGCGCCGAAGGCCACGCGCCGAGCGGCCCGTTCTTCCAGCGCACCAAGGGCCTGCTGACTACGGAGGGTTCGCAGATGACCGCGTCGATGTTCCGCGACATCAAGGCGGGTGCGCCGGTCGAGGCCGACCACGTGATCGGCGACCTGATCGCACGCGGCGACGCCGCGAAGGTGCCAGTGCCGAAACTGCGCATCGCATACACGCATCTCAAGGCCTATGAGAAGCAGCGGGGGTGAGCCTTAAAAGCGAATAGCGAACGGC
This sequence comes from Bradyrhizobium sp., assembly GCA_046590305.1. Taxonomy (GTDB): domain Bacteria; phylum Pseudomonadota; class Alphaproteobacteria; order Rhizobiales; family Xanthobacteraceae; genus Bradyrhizobium. The sequence continues at coordinate 1,211 of JBKJUA010000372.1, read as the reverse complement.
GAGTAGAGGCAGCCTCCCATTCGCCATTCACTATTCGCCCGAACTTACAAATGCGCGAGATAATGCGCCAGCGCTTCGATTTCCTCTTCGCTGAGGGAAAAGGCGACGCTCGCCATCGCCGCCATGCCGCCACCGGATCGCACGCCGGATTTGTAGTCGTGCAGCGCTTTCAACAGATAGTCCTGGCGCTGGCCGGCGACACGGGGGATCGCCTTGCCGCCGGCATAATTGTCGGTATGGCACGCGGCGCAGCGCCGGCCCGCGGCGGCCTGCGCGCCTTTGCGGGATAGATCCGGATTCTCGTCCGGCTTCGCCTTGGGCGGCGTAAGCGACGCAAAATAGGCGCCGAGATTGCGGATATCCTCATTGCTGAGGGGCTCGACGACCGGCTGCATCTGTTCGTTCTTGCGGGTGCCGGCGCGAAAGAACACCAGCTGCCACTGAATGAACTGGTCGGGCTGGCCGGCGAGCGAGGGCATGTTCTCGATCTGCGATATACCGGCTTCGCCATGACAGGCGATGCAGATTTCGGCCTTTTGCTTGCCGGCGGCGGCATCTGCAGCGTGGGCAGATGATCCGCAGGCCACCGTCACGGCGAGCATGGTCACGGCTAACGTACTGCGCATGCCATTCCTCTCCGTCGTCATTGCCGGGCTGGACACGCCCGGGCATGACGACCGATAACGCAAAGCTGCGGCCACCCGTTCCCGGGTGACCGCAGCCCTGCTTTCGAGATGCTACGGCTTGCTGTAGCTGATGCGATAGATCGCGCCGGCCCAATCGTCCGCAACGAGCAAGGAGCCATCCTGGGCCAGCACGACATCGGCCGGTCGGCCGAGATAGTTGGTGTCGCCCTCGAGCCAGCCCGAGGCGAAGATCTCCTCCTTGGCGTTCTTGCCGTCGGCATCGACGATCACCCGCTTGATCCGCGCACCCTGGTACTTGGCCCGGTTCCAGGAGCCGTGTTCGGCGATGAAGATGTTGTTCTTGTACTCGGCGGGGAACTGGTCGCCGGTGTAGAACTTCATGCCGAGCGGAGCCACATGCGCACCGAGGTTGAGCACCGGCGGTGTGAATTCCGAACATTTGCGGCCCATCGCGAACTTCGGATCCGGCATGTCGCCCTGGTGGCAATAGGGATAGCCGAAATGCTCGCCGAGCTTCGAGATCATGTTGAGCTTGTCGCTCGGGACGTCGTCGCTGATCCAGTC
>JBKJUA010000236.1:0-17065 GCA_046590305.1 Bradyrhizobium sp. | reverse complement strand
CGCGCCAACCGGATGCCCGGCGGCGGGCTGGTGATCACCTTCTCCGACGTCACGCCGTCGTTCGAGGCGGCCGAGGCGCTGGAACGCGCCAATGCGACGCTGGAAAAGCGGGTGCGGGACCGCACCGAGGAACTCACCCGCCTGAATTCCGAACTGGCGCGGGCCAAGAGTACCGCCGAGGACGCCAATATCTCGAAAACGCGCTTCCTGGCCGCCGCCAGCCACGACATCCTGCAACCGCTGAACGCGGCGCGGCTTTACGTCACGAGTCTGGTGGAACGCCAGAACGGCGGCGAGGATTCGCGGCTGGTGGAAAACATCGACGATTCGCTGGAGGCGATCGAGGAGATCCTGGGGGCGCTGCTGGATATCTCGCGGCTCGACGCCGGCGCGATGACGCCGTCGATCTCGAGCTTCAAGATCGGCGACCTGATGCGTTCGCTGGAAATCGAATTCGCGCCGATCGCCCGGGCCAAGGCGCTGAAGCTGACCTTCGTGCCGAGTTCGCTGGCGGTGGAATCCGATCGCCTGATGCTGCGCCGGCTGCTGCAGAACCTGATTTCCAACGCCATCAAATACACCCCGCGCGGCTGCGTGCTGGTCGGCTGCCGGCGTCACGGCCAGTCGCTGCAGATCGGGGTTTTCGACACCGGCGTCGGCATTCCCGTGGTCAAGCGCGGCGAGATCTTCAAGGAGTTTCACCGGCTGGAACAGGGCGCGCGGATTGCGCGCGGTCTCGGCCTCGGGCTATCAATCGTCGAGCGGCTCGCGCGCGTCCTCAACCACGGTATCGCGATCGACTCCAATGTCAGCGGCGGCTCGTTCTTTTCAGTGACGGTGCCGGTCGCCAGCGCCGCCACCCACACCGGGGCGGTCACCAGCGCGACGCCGCTGTCCAGGACGCCGATGAGCGGCTCGCTGATCGTCTGCATCGAGAACGATCCGGCGATCCTGGACGGCATGAAGACCCTGCTGACGGCATGGGACGCCGAGGTCATCGCGGTGGCCGATCCGGAAGCCGCCATCGAGGCGATCGAGGCCGCCGACGTCCCGGTCACCGGCCTGCTGGTCGACTATCACCTCGACCGCGGCAACGGGGTCGCCGCGATCCGGGACATCCGCCGCCGCTTCGGCGAGAACATTCCGGCGATCCTGATCACCGCCGACCGCAGTCCGCATGTGCGGGACGCGGCGCGCGACGAGAACATCGCGGTGCTCAACAAGCCGGTCAAACCAGCCAGCCTGCGGGCGCTGCTCGGGCAGTGGCGGACGCAGCAGATGGTGGCGGCGGAATAACAAGCGCAGGCCGTCCCAATCCCGCGGGGTCAATGATGAAGGCGCAGGGCTTCGACATCCTGTCGGGCGAATTTCACGCAAATCCGCTTCCGACGCTGGACCGGATGCGGGCTGAAGGCCCGGTTGTTCGCGTCAAGCTGCCGATCATGGGACATACATGGCTCACGGTCACCCACGACGCCTGCGCGGCATTGTTGAAGGACCATGACAGCTTCGCGCGCGACCCCGCCAATGCCGGAAGCAAGACACAGGAGCGAATCCTCAGATTCCTGCCCAGGACGATCAGCATTCTGGCGCTGAACATGCTCGGCCACGACGATCCCGAACACCGCCGGCTGCGCGGCCTGGTCGACCAGGCGTTCCAGCGCCGCACGATCGGGGCCATGAAGCCGATGATCACGGAGATCGCCGATCGCCTTCTCGACAGGCTGGATGGCAGGACGGAAGCCGATCTGATGTCCGAATTCTGCCGGGACCTCCCGCTTTCGGTGATCTGTGCGATGCTGGGCCTTCCGGAGCAGGATCATGATCGATTCAAGAACTGGCTGGGCGGGCTGAAGGACACCGCCAATATCGGCGCAGTGATCCGTGCCATCCCCGGGGTAATCAAGGTGGTGCGCTATCTTCGCCGCGTCTCCGGACCGGGTGGCGGAGCGCTGCCTGACGGACTGATCGCCGCGCTGCGTGACGCCGAAACCGGGGGACAGACCCTGAGCGAGGACGAACTGGTATCGATGATCTTCCTGCTGTTCGGAGCCGGACAGGAAACCACGACCCACCTGATTTCGGGCGGGCTGTTCGCCCTGCTGTCGCACGGGGATCAATTGCGTCGGCTGCGAAGCGATCCGGCCCTGATGCCGCTCTGCGTCGAAGAGTGCCTGCGCTACGTATCGCCCGTTCAGATGACGAAGCCGCGCTTCGCGATCCGGGATGTAGTGTTCGAGGGACGGCCATTCCGGCGCGGCGAGATGTTTGCCGGACTGCTCGCGGCGGCAAACTGCGATCCGGCGAAGTTCGAGCAGCCCCACGGTTTCGACATCACGCGGCACCCGAACCCGCATCTGTCGTTCGGCACAGGCGTACATTTCTGCCTCGGCTTCCAGCTCGCGCGGGCGGAGACCGCGATCGCGTTCGAACGCATCCTCACGCGTTTTCCGGATATGCGTCTCGCCCCGCAAGCGAAGATCGAGTGGCACAAGCGCCTTGGCATACGCGCCCTGGCGCAGCTGCCGGTACGGCTCGCGGCATGAGGCGTGCGTGCGATGGCGGGTAAAGATTCTTCGAACTCCCGTGATCCCTAAAGCATCGGTTCACGATCGCAGATACGAGAGGATCAGATAGGCTGCCAGCATGATGGTCATCCAGAACGCCATCGCGCCGGTCGGCCAGGCGCGGGCGAGGATGCCATCGGTTCCGTGATAACGCTGGACACCCGATGATACTTCCCGGGCAAGGCGGCCTGCGGAGTTCATGATGCCATGCCACGCCGTCTCTGCTGTTTGGTTCAGATTTCGAGCCAGCGCGAGACCGAGCCTCCGATATAGCCAGTCAACGTCGAGCGTAATCGTCATCGTCCGCTTCAGCCAGCCGAGCATCAGAAAGAAAGCAAGGCCGGAGAACAGCAGCAGTTGCAGATAGAACACCACGTGACCCGCGGTATAGGGAACGTAAGCGACCGGATGCGGCAAGATGGCGTAAAGCGGCCCGGGCAGGACTCCGATGCCGATGCAAAGCGCCGCGCACAGCACCATGGCGGCCCGCATGTTCCACGGCGGATCGGCCGGCCGCAGTCCCGAATCCTTCTGGAAGAACACGAACCATGGAAACTTGATGCCGGCGTGCAGGAAAACGCCGGCCGACGCGGCGGCGAGCAGATACCACACCATTTCCAGCCGCTGGATGCCCGCGGCGTCCGAGATCATCGATTTCGAGACGAAGCCCGAAGTCAGAGGAAACGACGAAATCGACAGCGCGCCGACGATACCGCAAATGGTCGTGAGCGGCATGGTGCGGAACAGGCCGCCGAGTTCGGTGCATTTGCGCTTGCCGGTCATGTAGAGAACCGAGCCCGCCGACATCAGCAGCAGCGCCTTGTAGATGATGTGTGTGAAGGCGTGGGCGGCGGCGCCATTGAGCGCGAGTTCGGTACCAATGCCGATTCCAGTCACCATGAACCCCACCTGATTCACGATGCTGTACGCCAGGATGCGGCGCATGTCGTTTTCGAGGATCGCGTACACGATCCCGTAGAACACCATGAACAGTCCGACATAGATCAGCAGCTCGGTGCCGGGAAAGCAGCGCAGCAGCACATAGACCGCGGCCTTGGTGGTGAAGGCCGAAAGGAACACCATGCCGCTCCACGAACTTTCCGGATAGGCGTCGGGCAACCAGGATGAAATCGGCCAGGCGCCTGCGTTGATCAGGAACCCGGCGAGCATCAGGCCTCGCGACAGGCTGTCGAGTTCGAGCTTGCCGATCGCGAGCGAGCCGGTCGAAGCGACCTCGCCGGCGATGCCCGCCATCAGCAGGACCCCGCCGAGCAGATGGATCGCGGCGTATCTCAGCCCTGCTGCACGCGCGGACGGCCCCGCGCTCCACACCACCAGAGTGGAGGCTATCGCCATCAGCTCCCAGAAAATGAACAGGCTGATCAGGTCGCCCGTGAACACCACGCCGATGGCGCTGCCGGCGTAGCAAAAGGCCGCGGCCAGTTCGACCACGCGGTTCTGGTTGAGCGCGAACAAGCCGCCGGCGAACGCCATGACGGCGAACACCGTCGCGAACAGGCGCGACAGCGCATCGCCCTTGACCAGCGTGAGCTCGTAGCCAAGGAACGGCGCCCGCAGCGCCACTCCGTCGGGCACCTGCCAAATCAGCAACAGCGTAACCAACGGCAGCACGAGCATCGCGAAGCCGCGAAGCCGGACAGGCAGCGTCGGCAGCACCAGGCCGCCTAGGATCAGCACAAGTGCCGGCGGAAGGACGCTAGCTGTCATAATAGGTGTCCGGCCGCTTCAGGACAGCGCCAAGCGCCTTGGCGAACACGATCATGGCGACGCAAGCCGCGAAACCGAACCAGGCGCCGAAGCCGAATGTACCGTCCAGCCCGAAATGCGGATGGTGGTCGATCGCGAGGTCCATCAAAACCGTTGCCGCCAGCACGACGATCGAACCGATCCAGAGCCGCCTGATCGTGCTTGCACGGGTAAGCCAGTGGTCATCCATGACTCAGCGCCCCATCATGAGTGTTGCCAGCGCATAGGGAAGGCCGGGAAGAAAGAACATCAGCATCGATCCGGCCGCCGTCGCGGTCAGCGCCAGCACCATCGGCCACGGCGCCTCGCCGGACTTTGGCCCGTGCCCGTCGCCCGGGGACTCGCGGAAGAATGCGCGAAAAACGATCGGCAGAAAATAGCCGGCATTGAGCAATGTGCTCGCGACGATGACCGAGACCGCCAGCCAGTTCGCCGTCTGCATCGCCCCGGTGAGAATGAACCATTTGCCGAGGAAGCCGGCGGTCGGCGGAATACCGATCATGCCGAGTGCGCCGATCGTGAAGGCCGCCATGGTCCACGGCATACGCCGGCCGATGCCGTCCAGCTGGCTGACCTCGGTCAGGTGTGCAGCCGTGTAGATCGAGCCCGCGGCGAAGAACAAAGTGATCTTGCTGAAGGCGTGAGCGGCAATATGCATCGCCGCGCCGGTCAGGGAGATCGGCGCCAGGATCGCGACGCCGAGCACGACATAAGAGAGTTGCGAGATGGTCGAATAAGCGAGCCGGCGTTTGAGATTGTCCTGCCGCAACGCCACGATGGAGGCGACGATCACTGTCGTTCCCGCCACCGCCGTGAGCCATGCGGATTGCCCCAGGGAGGCGAGATTGTCGACGCCGAAAACGAACACCGCCACCTTCACCACCGTGAAGACGCCGGCCTTGACCACCGCCACCGCGTGCAGCAACGCGCTGACCGGCGTCGGCGCCACCATCGCCGCCGGCAACCAGAAATGCAGCGGCATCACCGCCGCCTTGCCAATGCCGAAAACGTAGAGCGCGAGCAGCACGGAAATCACGGGGCCGCCGGCCTTGCCGGCCAGGATGCCGCCCGGCGTGAAATCGAGCGTGCCTGCGATGGCCCAGGTGGCGATCATCGCCGGCAGGAGCAGCAGCAGCGACGTGCCGAGTAGCAGCAGAAGATAGATGCGGCCGGCGCGTACGGCTTCTTCGTCCTGCTTGTGCGTCACCAGCGGATAGGTCGAGAGCGTCAACGCCTCGTAGAACAGGAACAGGGTGAACAGGTTGCCGGCGAACGCGATCCCGATCGTGCTGCCGAGCGCGATGGCAAAGCAGACGTAGAAGGTGGTCTGGCGCGGCTCGTCATTGGCGCGCATGTAGCCAATCGAATAGATCGAGTTGACGACCCACAACGAGGCGGCGACCAGCGCGAACAGCATGCCGAGCGGTTCGACCTTGAAGGCGAGGTCGAGGCCCGGAACGATCCGGAGAATCTGCAGTTCCGGCCTGGCGCCATCGAGCACAGGTCCGAGCAGGCTGAACGTGATCAGACACAGGGTAGCCGCCGTGACCAGCGTCACCGTCTCCCGCAGGTTCGGAGATCTGTGGAACAGCGGAATCAGCAGCGCGCCGACCAACGGGGTCAGCACCGCGAGGATAACGAGGCTCTGGGTCGACAGCGCGACCGTCATCGCAGCCCCCCGATCAGGTCCTTGGCGGCCGTACCGGCGATTCCCGCGGTCCATTGGGTGTCGAAGCCAAGATAGATCGTGGCGGCAGCCAGCACGACGACCGGCAGCAGCATGGACAGAGGAGGGTCGCTGGCATTTGCGACCGCGGCCGATGGCTCACGCAGCCAGACCACTTCGAGAACGCGGCCGACATAGACGAGGGCGATCAGCGAACTGCCCACGATCAGGAACACCAGCAGCCACCAGCCCTTGTCGAACGCACCAAGCGCCAGATACCATTTGGAAATGAACCCGGACGTGCCGGGGGTGCCGACCAGCCCAAGACACGCGATCGTCAAGGCCGTCATGGTGATGGGCATCTTGCGGCCGATGCCGGCGAGATCGGACAGCTGCACCGAGCGGACGCGGAAGAATATCGCTCCGACCGCGAGAAACAGCGCTGCTTTCATCAATGCGTGGTTGACGATGTGGACCAGCCCGCCGGTCAGTCCGGCCTGGTTGGCAAGCCCGATACCAAGCGTGATGTAGCCGATCTGGGCGACCGAGGAGTAAGCCAGCATGCGCTTCAGATCGGTCTGGAATACCGCGATCAATGAGGCGACGAACATGGCCGCGACCGACAGCGCAAGGATGATTTCGGTGACCGGCAAATCGCGGAAGTCGATCGCGATGCCGAAGACCGAAAAGAAGTAGCGCACCAGCAGGTAGATCGCGACCTTGGTCGCGGTGGCCGACAGGAATACAGTGACCCAGGAGGGCGCATAGGTGTAGGCGTTGGGCAGCCAGGCGTGGAGCGGGAACAAGGCGAGCTTCAGGCTGACGCCGACGGTAATGAAGGCCAAAGCCGCCACGATGGCGCGCGAGTGACCAGCCCATTCCGGCCCGAGCCGCGCGGCCATGTCGACCATGTTGAGGGTGCCGGTCAGCAGATAGAGCAGGCCCACGCCGATGATGTAGAAGGTCGCCCCGATCGTCCCCATGATCAGGTACTGGAACGCGGCGAGCAGCGCGCGCCGGTCGCGGCCGAGCGCGACCAGCACATAGGTGGCCAGCGACGATATCTCGAGAAAAACAAAGGCGTTGAAGGCGTCGCCGGTCGCCACGATGCCCAGCAGGCCGGTGAGGCAGAGCAGGTACATGCAGTAGAACCAGGGTTGCTGGGCTTCCTCGACCTCGAACGCGACGGAGCGCCGCGCGTACGGCATGATCACCGCACCGACCGTCGAGACCAGCACCAGCACGAAGCCGCCGAGGACGTCGACCCGGTACTCGATCCCCCAGGGCGGCGGCCAGCTGCCGATGTGGTAGGAGATCGGGCCGGTCGCCAGCACCTGCCACAGCATCGCGCCGGCGATCAACGGCATCAGCCAACTCACCACAAGCGCGACCGCGAAGGCAGGACCGGGACGGCGCAGGAATCCGGCCAGCACCGCGCCGAACAGCGGAATCACCACCTGCAATATCGGGAGATGCGGCCAGACCGCGTTCATGTGTCGCGGTCCATTTCGAAAATCTCGTCTTCCTCGATGGTGCCGTACGCCTCGTTGATGCGCACCACCAGCGCCAGGCCGAGCGCGAGCGTGGCCACGCCGACGACGATGGCGGTCAGCATGAGGACATGGGGAAGCGGGTTCGAATACACGGTGAACGCCGGATCGAGAATGGGAGCGGTTCCGCCGATGATCTTGCCGGGCTCGACGTAGAGCAGATACACCGAGGTCTGGAAGATCGACAGCCCGACCAGCTTCTTCACCATGTTGCCGCGGGCGACGACGATGTAGAGACCCGCCATCATCAGGAAGATGGTGATCGCGTAGTGATAATGATCGGTGATGACCGCCAGCGCCGGCATCAGCGGCCCCGCTCGACAAAGGCATAGAACAGGGACGTCATGGTGCCCGCCACCGTGATCAGGACGCCGGCCTCGACCAGGAATATGCCGAGTTCGTGTCCGCTTGCGGAGTTCTGGGCGAGCACCGAATAGTCGAGATAGTTCTTGCCCAACAGGATCCCGGCGACGCCGGTCCCCGCATAGATCAACACGCCGAGCGGGACCATGCGCTGGACCATCGCCTGCGGCGCGATGCGATGCGCCAGATCGAGGCCGCAGGTGATCGCCAGCAGGATCACCATGCCGGCCGCGATCGCCCCGGCCTGGAAGCCGCCGCCCGGCCCGTAATCGCCGTGGAACTGGACGTAAAGCGCGAACAGAAGAATGAATGGCAGGATCAGCTTGGTGCCGACACGCAGAACGAGATCGTAACTCATTGCGATGTCTCCGCATCATCGCGGCGGCCGCGTCGCCGCGCCTTGCGCAGCAGCAGCATGACGCCAATGCCTGCCGTAAAAATCACCGTGGTCTCGCCGAGCGTATCGTAGCCGCGATAGTCGGCCAGCACCGACGTCACCACGTTCGGAACGTTGGTCTCCTTGATCGAATCGGCGAGATAGCGTGGCGCGACGTGCTTGTGAATGGCGGCATCGGGGGTGCCGAAGGGCGGCAGCACCAGCGTGCCCCAGACCAGCACGGCGCCGGTGCCGAGCGAGACGAACAGCGGCAACAGATGGGGACGGACCTGCTTCATCTCGGTGGTCTTGACGAGATGCAGGGTCGCCAGCAACAGCACCGTCGACACGCCGGCGCCGACCGATGCCTCGGTCATCGCGACATCAACGGCGTCGAGCACGATCAGCACGCTCGCCATCAGGAAGCTGTAGATGCTGGCGAGAATGACGACCCCGAACAGGCTGCGTTGCCGGACGATGGCGATGGTCACGACGGCAAGCAGCGTCAGCAGCACCGTGTTGATGAGAGTTATGATGGCTGCCTCCCCTCGTCCGGACCGGTCGGCTGGGCGCCGGTCATGCCGCGACGATCTTCCGCCAGCTGCGGCTTGATGCCCTCATGCAGGCAGGCCTGCGCGAGGGCGTGCGTTACGACGGGAGCCGTGAAGAAGAACAGGGCGAGCAGAAACAGCAGTTTCAGCGACACCAGGCCGAAGCCGGCCTGCAGGCACATGCCGAAGATCAGAAAGCCGACGCCGAGCGTGTCCGTGATGCTGGCCGCATGCATGCGGGTGAAGACTTCCGGCATGCGCACCAGCCCGAACGCCCCCACCACAGTGAAGAAACTTCCAAGGAGCATAAAACCCCAGCTGGCAATCTCGACGGCCAACCTCATGATTTCGGCTCGCTATCGACGTCGTAGGCCAGGTCGCCATGGCGGAAGAACTTCAGCACCGAGAGGGTCCCGATGAGATTGAGCAGGCCGTAAGTCAGCCCGATATCGAGGAACTCGGGCCGTTCGGTCAGGAAGCCGACGACCGCAAGCAACATGATCGCTAGCGTGCCCACGGAATTGCCCGCGAGTACCCGATCGAACACCGTCGGCCCCTTGATCGCGCGCGTGATCGCGAGGGCCAGAGCGACGAGAATGGCGGCAGCCGCGGCGGCAAACATCATGCGGCGCCTTCGAACTGGCTGACGCGGCGGTCCATCCCGCCGCCCTCAAGATCAATGGCGCCGTCGCGCACCAGCGCATGAATGGTGAATTCGTCGCCGTTCACTGCCACGGTAATGGTGCCCGGTGTGAGCGTGATCGAGTTGGCGTAAGTCGCCATCCCGGCCGGCGTTTTCTGGCTGGCCCGCACCAACGTCATGGTGGGCGATATCGGCAGGCTCGGATGCAGGATGACCTTGGTGACGCTCCAGCCGGATTTGGCGATCTCCCAAAACAGCCATGGGAAATAGGTGATCGCGCCCCAGAACAGCTCGATCGGATGACCTTCCGGATCGGCGGCGCGCATGCGGATGGCAGCGAAGACGCACGCCACCGCGCACACCGCGCCGGCCGTGATCAGCATGGGCGTGTAGTGCCCGGACAGCACGAGCCAAAAAGCGAACAGCAGGCCCGCCAGGCTAACGTACCGCATCTCCATCCCCCCGTTGCCATCAAGCCGGCGCGATCCCCGCCGCCGAAGTGACCCTATCGAATGACGCCGGCGACAGCATCGTCCGGATCAGCCGTAAAATAATCGATAGTCAGCACTCCCAGTACAACGAGCACGCTCGCGATGATACCGGACAAAATGCCCAGGCATCCCAGCGCCATGACTCCCAGCAGGAGGACACAGAAAACGTCGGCGGCAATCTTGCCGCCACGCTCGATGCCGTCCATTCTTCTTTGAAAATAGGCCATGGCGTCCTCCCGCTATGCGGCATCCGGGTGTGCCGACGATGCACAATACCAGCAAAGCAACGGCTGACCACCCAGCGTGACGGTTTCAGGTTCCGGATCGGTCCGTTACGCCGATGGCGTGACTTGCCGCCACTGGCCGCCGGAAATCTTGGCGGCGGCGATCACGGCCTGGGTGCGGCTCTCGACGCCCAGCTTTTGCAGGATGGCCGACACGTGCGCCTTGATGGTCGCTTCCGACACACCGAGTTCGTAGGCGATCTGCTTGTTGAGCAGACCTTCCGACAGCATCATCAGCACCCTCACCTGCTGGGGGGTCAGCGTCACCAGCCGGTCGCGCAGCCGCGTCATATCGGGGTCGGCGGTGGAGGTGAGATCGGTGTCCGGCGGGATCCAGACGTCGCCTTCCATGATCTTGACGATCGCGTCGCGCAGCGTATCGACCCCGAACCGCTTGGGAATGAAGCCGGATGCGCCGAAATCCAGCGAACGGCGGATGGTGGCGCCATCGTCGCTGGCCGAGACGATCACCACGGGGATCGCGGGATACTGCGCGCGCAGGTAAATCAGGCCGGAGAAGCCGCTGATTCCCGGCATGGTCAGATCGAGCAGCACCAGATCGACGTCGGAATCCCGCTCCAGCAGGGCGGTCAATTCGTCGAAGGAACCGGCTTCGCCGATCTTCGCCGACGGCACGACGCTGGAGACCGCCTGTCGCAAGGCGTCGCGAAACAGCGGATGGTCATCGGCGATGACGAGATGCGTGCTGGCAGCGGCAGTCATTGATTTTCTTGTGAGGCGGTTGTGGCAAACCCTTGACCGCTTTGTGAGAAAGCCTGCCAAGCGAGTTTCCGGGTGATTGTCGTCTGACCGGCGGTCGCATGCAAGCGCACAATGTCACCACGCCGCAAAGCGGTTAACCTGCCCGTTGTGCATCGCAACATTCACGTACCCGGATCACTCCTTGAACAACAGATCGCGGGTCAGTGCATCGATAGCGGTAACCGCTCGAAGCGCCGCATGCAAACGATCGCGCTCGCGCGCCGACAATCGCTTCACCGAAACGGTGTTGGAAGGCGGGATCCCGAGGGCGATATCCTCGACCTGCTGCGACAGAATGAGATCGAGAAACACGCTTTGGGCATGGTCAAGCGCATCGAGATCTCTGTGGCTGACGTGAACGAGCGCTTTCACGCCGGCCAATCGCGCTTCTGTCGATCGTTCCACTACATGGTAGCGAATCGCCAGCGCACGCGCCGCGGCGACGAGGCCGAACAGCCCGGCCGCCTTGAGATCGATGCGGCCAGCTTCGGTGCGGATGCCGCCGAACAGCTTCAGGCTCGCGGGAACGCGGACGCCATCGACCAGCAGCTTGGCGAAGGCGGTTTGACCCCTGGCTGCGTCGAAAGCGGCCTGCCTGACGAGAACGGCAAGGCTGCCGTCGCCGTGCACGGCCCGAAAGTCGAAGAAAATATCGACCGACAGCAGATCCGCGGGCCTGGAGCGCGTGATCCAGTGCCCGACCCGGCTCCGCCAGGTCGCGACCGAGCCGCGCCACGGCGCGTTGCTAGCCATGACACCACCCTTGCAATAGGGCACGCCGACCTGATGCAGGATATCCGCGACATGGGTTCCGAGCATCGCAAACCAGCGATCCTCCTCGCCGTCCGGATCGCCGCGTTCGAAAATCACGGCATTGTCCTGGTCCATCGCCAGCAGACTTTCGCCGCGTCCGGCCGATCCGAGCACGATCATGGCATAACCGCAGGGCGGTCCGCCGTGGCCGGCCTCGCGCATCATCCGCTCGGCGATCACGGCGGCCTGTCTGGTGAGCGCACCGAGTTCGCGCGAGATCACTTCCGCGATGTCGCGGCCTGACAATTCTTCCGCCAGCAGCGCTTCGGCGACCCGCGGCAATTTCGCCCAGGCCACCGCCAGCGCGGGCGCATCCGCCGCGTCGTCGATCTCGTCGCCGAGCGAGATCGCTTCGCCGGCGCGCAGGCGCAGCAGATCACGCGCGGACAAGGCGCCGACCACGCAGCCTTCTTCGTCGACTACGCCGAGATGGCGCGTCTTGAGCCGATTCATGCGGCCGATGGCGCGATAGACGAAGGCATCCGCCGGAACCGCAACCAGCGGCCGGCTCATGATCTGCCCGACCGGCAGATCGAGCGCGGCAGCGCCGAACCGGGCGATCGCGCGCAGCAGGTCGCGCTCCGTGACAATGCCCGCCTCCGCCGCCTTGACGCCAGCGGACGCGGCGGACGGCGCCACATAGACCGAGGATACCCTTTCGCCAGCCAGCCGCGCGAGCACGTCGTGGACCAACGCGCCGGATTCCACGAACACGGGCGGCACCCGCATGATGTCGCGATTGCGGTGCCGGTAGGCGTAGCTGTCGAAGCGTTTCAGGGTCCGTTCCGCGTCGGTGCGCGACGGAGCCTCGACGGCCTCGATCCAGCCGCCGCGCGCCTGATCGTCGAGCACGGAAGTAAGCGCGAGGCAGGCCCGTTCGGCTTCGGCGATGGTTCGGATGCCGTGGTCGCGCAGCTTCGGCACTAGTGCCAGAAACACCCGCGCCGTGGTTGTCGCGTCGCCGAGCGCGGAATGCCGGTCGGCGACGGCGACGCCCAGCCAGGTGGCGAGGTTCTCCAGCGTATAGCCGGCCAGTTCGGGAGCGGCGATCTGCGCCAACAGCCTTGTATCGAGCGTGCGCGGCCGCAGCCAGGGCAGGCCGGCAAGGTCGCATTCGCGCTTCAGTATCGCCAGGTCGAACCCGACCGTGTGCCCGATCACCATGGCCTGGCCGAGAAACCTGTGGAAATCCGGCCAGACATCCGCGAACGGCGGCGACTGCGCCACCAAGGCATCGTCGATGCCGTGAATGCGCGTCGTCTCGGCGGGGATCTTTTCATCGCCCGGCCGCAGCAATTGGCGAAACGCGCCCTCCTCCGCGAGCTTGCCGCCGCACAGCCGGACCCCGGCAAGCTCGATCACCCGCGCCTTGCGCGGATCGAGCCCGGTGGTTTCGGTGTCGATGACAACGGCGTCGAGCGACAAAAGCGGGACGCCGCCACTCGTCCTGTCCATCGCGCCCTCCCAAACCGTCGCGACCTGAAGGTTACGCCGCGGCATCCCCGATCAATGCCCGCTGCACCGCGGCCCTGTCCATGCGCGAGATCAATTCGTCGTGGATGTTGCACAGGCTGACGCGGAGATAATTGCGGGTGGTCTGGAAATCCCGCCCGCGCAGCTTTTCGTGGATCGGCATCATGGCGAAATAGGCTTCCGCCAGCGGGTCGGGAATATCCATCACCCGCTTAGGCGCATGTCCTCCAGCCAGATCGAGCCGATGCGCAAGGTCGTTGCGAGCTTCGAGCCAGGCGGCCTCGCCGATCGATGGCGGAACCGGATAGCGGTCCAGCACCGAAAAAACGACGACGATCAACTGGTCGAGAATTTGCCGGCGCTGCATGCCGTCGGCCCCGGAAGCCAGCACCCCATTGATCATTTCGCCGACCATCGCGAGGCCCAGCGGAAAGGCCTGCCAGCGCGAATACTCGACGGATCGCGCGAAATCCTTCTCGGCAAACAGAACCTTGGCATAGTGGCCTGCCCGCGCGCGGGAATATTCGTAGATTCCCTTTTGCACAATGAAGGCCGCTTGCGCGTCGACGAAATCCGCCAGCGCCTCCCGGTCGCGAATCGGCGGACGCGGGCGAAACAATTTCTCGAACAGTTTCATCGCCGTCTTTCCCGCTAAATGGACCGAGGCCAGTTCGCCAGCTTATCCGGCATCTGCCAAGTCCAATGTTTTCAGCGCGGCTTCGCTTCGCAGCTGCAACATTCTCTTATGCCCCGAAAGTATAATAAAGCCGGAACCGTTCGTAGTGCTAGCGTTCAACGTCTCCATACCGGCGCAAGACCGGATGGGGAGGCGGCAGGGGGGGCGCCGCACGGAAGGGATTTGCATTCCCCTCGTTCATCAATCCGGCACATTGCTGACCGGTGCCTTGAGGAGGATTGCAGCCCATGCCTGAATCTACAGACCTGAAACAACGAGAAGAGGCCCATTGGGCAAAGACCTCCCGGCTGATGTTCATGCATCTCGGGGTCTGGTTCTTCTTCGGTTATGTCATCCACATGTTCGTGGTGCCGCTGAACAAGATCACGGTTCCGATCCTCAACTTCCCGCTCGGCTTCTACATGGCCGCGCAGGGCTCGCTCATCGTGTTCGTGGTCATGCTGTTCATGTTTGCGAAACAGCAGGACAAGATCGACCGCGAATTCGGCTTTGCCGAGGAAGATTAAGGGGAAACGGACATGGCTACAAAGGCAGGCGGTACTGACTTTCTCAGTAACCTCGGGCGGGTCTACGGAATCTATACCGGAGGCTTTCTCGCTTTCATCATCCTGATCGCAGTGCTCGAGCAGATGGGGGTTCCGAACAAAATCCTCGGCTACCTGTTCGTGTTCTTCACGATCTCGGTCTACGCCATCATCGGCGTTCTCTCGCGAACGGCGGAGGTGTCCGAATATTACGTCGCCGGCCGCAGCGTGCCGGCGTTTTATAACGGCATGGCGACCGGCGCCGACTGGATGTCGGCGGCGTCCTTCGTCGGCATGGCGGGCACCCTGTTCCTGCTAGGCTATGACGGCCTTGCATGGGTGCTCGGATGGACCGGTGGTTTCGTGCTGGTCTCGATCCTGATCGGGCCGTATTTGCGCAAGTTCGGCGCCTATACCGTGCCGGACTTTCTGGCGTTCCGGTACGGTGGCAATTTCGCTCGCGGACTCGGCGTGCTGGTGCTGGTGGCCTGCTCCTTCACCTATGTGACGGCGCAGATCTACGGCACCGGGCTGATCGCCTCGCGCTTCCTCGGGATGCCATTCGAACTGGCGGTGTTCGCCGGACTTGTCGGCATTCTGGTCTGCTCGATGCTGGGCGGGATGCGGGCGGTGACCTGGACCCAGGTGGCGCAGTACATCGTGCTGATCATTGCCTATCTGGTCCCGATCGTGATCCTGTCCACCAAGAAGTACGGGATTCCAATTCCGGAACTCACCTACGGACAGGCGATCTCGGACATTATCGCCCGGGAGCAGCAGATGCTCGCGAGCGGTCTTGCGACCGTCGCCAACCTCAAGCCGCACATCTCGCCGTTCATCAACTACAGCCCGCTGAACTTCTTCGCGATCATCCTTTGCATGATGGTCGGAACGGCTTCGCTGCCGCATATCCTGATGCGCTACTTCACCACCCCTTCGGTGCGTGAGGCACGCCAGTCGGTGGCATGGTCGCTGTTGTTCATCTTCCTGCTGTACTTCTCGGCACCGGCCTACGCGGCGTTCTCGAAGCTGGAAGTCTACACCAACATCATCGGGTCAGATGTCAGCGCGCTCAAACCGTGGATCTTCAATTGGGGCGAACTCGGCCTGATCCAGATCTGCGGCAAGAACGCGGGCAGCATCGATGCGATCGTCGCGGCCTGCAAGGCCATCGCCGGTCATCCCGGTGTCGTCAGACTGCAGGACTTCGTGATCAACACCGACGTGATCGTGCTCTCCACCCCGGAGATCGCGGGACTTCCGTATGTGATCTCGGGTCTGGTCGCCGCCGGCGGCCTCGCCGCCGCGCTGTCCACCGCTGACGGGCTGCTGCTCGCCATCGCCAACGCGCTGTCGCACGACGTCTACTACAAGATGATCGACCCCAACGCTCCCACCGTACGCCGGCTGATGGTTGCCCGCGTACTGCTGCTGATCGTCGCCGTGGTGGCGGCCGCGACGGCCGCGACCAAGCCCGGGGACATCCTGGCCATGGTCGGCTGGGCGTTCTCGCTCGCGATGGCCGGTAACTTCCCGGCACTCGTGATGGGTGTCTGGTGGAAGCGGGCGACGGCGACCGGTGCGGTCTGCGGCATTATTGCCGGCTTCGGACTGTGCCTGTTCTATCTCGTGACAACCCGCTACTTCCCGGGCGTCGGCGTGAAGTTTTTCGGCATGACCTCCCTGCTCAATCCGGTGACCGGGGCGCCTATCGTCGATATCGCGAAAGCCATGGCGTTGCCCAACGCCATGGAGGCCTTCCCGACGCTGGCACACCCGCTGGCCAACAAGGTCGGCTGGTTCGGCCTGACCAACATCGCTTGCGGCATGCTGGGAGCGCCGCTCGGCTTCGCGGTCATCTACGTGGTCAGCCTGCTCGGCAAGGAACCGTCGAAGGAAATGCAGGCTTACGTCGACGATATCCGCAAGCCGCGAGGCAGGACGGTGCTCGAAGAGAAGACCACCTGACCGCGTTGCGACACGTCTCGATCAACGGGGCCCTTCGGGGCCCCGTTTTGTTTTCGATGATCTGGCGTCCGCTCTTGCCGGGGAAGGCGGCGCTTGTCATGGTTGCGGACGATCGCGGTGTCGTCACGCATCCCGGTTGGCCGATTGTCGAGGCATCGCAGGAGCACCGGACTTTGGATACTGCAACCTCCATCGCCACCTATTGGTATTACCACCTGCCAAACTTCGTTCTGGCGGCGCTGATGTACACCATGCTCGGCCGCTTCCTGCTCGGCCTGATGGTCGACGCGGATTCGCCCAACTATATCTGGCGGTTCTTTTGCCGGTTCACCGATCCCGTGATCGGCGTCATCGCGATGGTGACCCCGAAGGTTACCGTTCCCGCGGTGGTGTGGTTGTTCGGCTTCGTCTGGATGTTCTGGCTGCGCGTCGTGCTTCACTACACCTTGCTGGTGCTGAACCTCGCCCCCAAACTCGGCGGAGCGGCGTCATGAACCGCAACTTCTATTTCATCGGCATCGCGTTCTTCGGCATGATCAACGGCATCTTCAACCAGATATGGCTGATCTT
>JBKJUA010000035.1:0-14085 GCA_046590305.1 Bradyrhizobium sp. | reverse complement strand
TTGCGGCCGGGTCTTACAAGGCGTTGCGCAGCAGCGGATAGCGCTGCGCGATGGCGTCCAGCGTCAGCGCGTCGTCGCCTTCCAGGATCGGCGTGTTGATCCAGGGCGCTGACGGCGCCTCGTCCGAAGCAACATGAACCGGTTCCGCGGCAATCGAAATGTCCGGCGGCGGCGGTTCGGCCGCAATCTCCACCCGGGGCGACGGAAGCCGATCAGGTTGATCGCGCAGCCCTTCGACACTTGGCAATGCCGATTGGGTGTGCCCGAGCCAGGACATGTCGACGGGGGAATTGTCGGGCGACGCCTCACGCGTCGACAGAATGCGCCAGGTTTCGACCGCGGTCTTGGCCTCCTGGATATTTTCGAGGAATGCGAGTTCGGTGTGAAAGCGGCGCCAGCGGCCGGTCTCGAAGAGCTCGGTGAGGTATTCCAGCCGTTGCTCGGCCAAATTGCACCAGCGCGCGACAACGTCGCGGCTATCTGCCACGTCCAATCGATGTGTCATGAACCAGCCCGTGAGAGGAAAGAACGGACGCAGACGCAACGGGGACGAATCACTTGCACGTGACAAACGATATTCTGTGGAAAACTTATTGCTTGTCCAGCATGCCCTCTTAACTGAGCCTGTTCTTCAAGAGAAGACCGCACGAATACGGGGTTATGCTCGTTACGCACCGTCAAGCCGCAACGCTGCATGGCGGCCTTGCACGCTTCAAGGCGGGGACAAGCGTACATGGGGGGTGTTGTGACGGCGGCCTGAAAAGGCACCTGCCAGAAACGAAAGACCCGTCCGGGGGGACAACCGGACGGGTCAAGCCATATGGGCGCTTGGGGTGGATGGGCGCTCGCGCCGAATACAGCCTCGATGGGGAGGGATAACCGCTCCCACATCCATTGGTCGCAGCAGGGTCAGCGGACGTTCAAAAGACTGCGCGATTTTTTTAGCTTTTTTGCCGGTAGTTTTTGGCCGGGATTCTATGGCACGGCGGGGCGATTGACTGCCGCGTCACCTGATTTGTCGGACGCCATGGCGGCCGCCGGCTGGTTCATGGCCCGTGTCGGGAGAACCTGTTGCCGGCCCGGGCCAGCTTCAACGGCAGGGCTTTCAACCACAGATTTGGGTGACATCGTGGCGACCGGCACCGCCGGCGTAGCGACGATGGCCGACACCGCGGCGAACGCATCGGCTTCGCCGGCGCCGAATAGATCGTCGCGGCCGGGGCTGCCCAGATCGCGGGCAGTCCTCATCAGAATTGCGCGCACTTCGCCCGGCTTCAACGCAGGATTGCGCTCCAGCATCAAGGCCGCAAGGCCGCTGATGTAGGCGGCGGAAAACGAGGTTCCGGAGGTCATCTGATATTTTCCGTCCGGAGCGGGCAGGAAGATATCGACGCCGGGGGCCGCGATGGCGATATGGCCGCCGCGGTTCGATGCCGCAAACAGTTTGTCGCTGGCGTCGGTGGCACTGACCGCAATCACATTGGCGTTGGCTGCGGGATAGAGCGGCGGCGACTTCGCACCGGCGTTGCCCGAGGCCGCGACCATCACGACACCCCTTGCGGCCGTGGCGCCGATGCCGCGCTCGACCAGCGGATCCTTGGGACCGGCGAAGCTCATATTGACGATCTGGGCCCCATGCAGCACGGCATAGTTCAACGCCTTCAGGATCACGAAGGTGGTGCTTTCCGCACCGTTCGCCGCCGTGCCGAAGGCGCGGATTCCCAAAATCCTGGCCTGTGGCGCGCTCCCCAACAGCCGCGCGTGCGACACGATCGCACCGGCGATGCCGGTGCCGTGAACATGCGGGCCTTCCTTGCTGCCGAGGGCGTCGAAATTGTCCGCAACCGAGTTCACCAGTTCCGGATGCTTGTCGTCGATTCCGGAATCGATCACGGCGATGGTCACGTTGGCGCCGCTGACCAGCGTATGGGCCTGCGGAAGTCGAAGCTTGGCAAGCGCGTATTGCGCGGGATCGCCGCCGCCCAGCGCCGCCTTCTGGTTCTGCGTCAACCAGTAGCGGAAATTCAGTTGTACCGAGCGCACGCCGGCCGCAGCAGCGAATGCGCGGCGCACCTTCTCCACAGGGCGGCGGTCGGTGATCCGGAACAGGCCGATGGTGGCGCCGATGAGCGGAAAATTCTGCGATTGCAGCCGTATGAGGCCGTGACGCCGCGCCAGCGCATCGGCCTGCGCGTCCGACAGCGAACCATCGATCTCGGCTACCAATTCATTGGGGATCGCGGTCGGGTTGAACGCTGCCAGCGGCCGGCCGGCGCCACCGTTCTTGCCGCTCTTTGCGTTCTTGATGGATTTGCCGGCGCCGCCGCCATCGGACACCGAAACCGGTTTCTCCTGGCATTCGCCACTGCTGTCACGATGGGCGTAACTGCAGGCTGGCGAAAGGTTGGGCGAAAAGCGCGCATTCGGAAGCGTCGACCCGACGCGGGGTATATTGCCGCCGGGTGGCATTCTGCCGATACCAACCGGCCCGCCGCCCGCGATGGTCGGATTGATCCGCGGCGCCACGGTCGGATTGATGGCCGGCATCCGCGACTGGATGTTGAGGTTGGGCGAGCGCATGAGACTCTGCGCGTACGCTGCCGGGATATCGGAGTATGCAAACGACAACGCGGAGGCGGTCAACGCCAGCGCGGTACGCCGCATACCAATCAGCCAGTTCGCGGGATCGTGCACCATGACGCCTCGGGGGTACGCGGGGCAGTAGAAGCGCGGCCTACGGCGCTGCCACTGCGAGACTGACGATCTTCTCGCGTTGCAGCCTGCTCAGCAGCGCAGCAGCTTCGTCCTTGCTCATCGCTTTGTTGCCGAATTGCAGCCGAAACATGCCGCCCTTGGCGCCGTCGGTGACGACGGCCTGATAGCTGTCGAGCAGCGCAGTGATATCGGCGATGCGCGCTTCCGGCGTGAACCGCACCAGCGCGTATGGCGCTGCCGCCGCCCCCAGCTCGCGGGTGATGGGCGCATTGGTGCTCAGCGAGGCCGTCTGGAACGAGGAGGTCTGGTTCGTCACCAGCACGGCGCCGATCACGCCGGCCTGCAGCAACAGCGCCAGCGCGCCCAGGCTGGCCGACCAGGCCAGCGTCCGCGGCGAAAGGCCAGCGAAAAACCCGGCGATCCACGCCGATAAATTCAGCGAAGATGACGGCGCGCGCGCCGGTTCTGCATCGATCGCAGCGAACAGCTTGGTCATGGCGCGCGCAGACGGCGCCCCAAGGCTTTCGTTGAGCGAGATGGTTTCGGCGTACTCTTCCCGGATCACGGCATATTGCCGGGCCAGTTCGGGATCGCGCGCCAGCGCTTCATCGACGCGGCGGGCATCGCGCGCGTTCAGGGTGCCGGCCGCATGCCAGGGCAGCAGCACTTCGATTTCGCTGGGTTCTTGATCCAGCACTTGTTTGCTCGCTGCCATCATGGCCAACCTCGTTCTATGCCGGCTGCCTTCAGCAGGTCGGCCAATTTCTTGCGCGCATAAAACAGGCGCGTCTTCACGGTGTTCTCGGGTATCCCGACGATTTCAGCGACCTCTTCCACGGATTTCTCGTGGTAGTAGACGAGATCGACGATCTCCCGATGCTCTGGCGAGAGTGCGGTGAGGCACTTGCGCAACGCTACACTGGTGTCCTTTTTCTGCACCGCCACTTCGGGATCATCGGAGGTATCCTCGATCGCGTTGGCGGCTTCGTCGTCCAGTTCGCCGTCCTTCCTGCGCCGCAGCGCAGACAGGGCCTTGAACCGCGTAATTGCCAGGAGCCAGGTGGAAACGGCGGATCGGCCTTCGAACTTGCCAGCCTGCCGCCATACATCGAGAAAAACCTCACTGATGAGGTCTTCCGCAACCTGTTCGTCCCGAACGAGCCGAAGCCCGAAACGGAAAACCCTGACATGGTGCCGTCCGTACAGCACCTGCATGGCGAGCCGGTCGCCTTGAGCGATCCGAGCGATCAGGACATCGTCCGTAGCCGCCTGTGTCGCACTCAATGGCCGTCTCGCAAGGTTGGTCGGATTGGGTTGGCGGGTGGTTCGATCAGAAAGGCAAGATTCTTGAAATTATCGCAAATCCGCAATTTCATGTGTGATCTGCCCCACATTCGCGAGTCTGAACGAAAAAATGGTACCATAATACGGAATTGCTTTCTTCGCGCCCGTGGCTGCAGCTGCGGATGATACCGAGGCTTGGCCGGCAAAACAGCACTGCTTACTGCTTAAACGTCAACCGATCGCTGTTAATGTCATCCCGGAATTGTCCAACGGTACCCGGTTCCAGTCAATTTCTCCTTACGAAACAAGGGCTACGACCCCCGACGAGCCCGGATCCGGCCCGAAAGATACCAAACCTAAAGGCTTTCTAACCTAGATTTTCGAGGCTTTAGTTCCATCAACGGCGAGATTATGGGCACCGCTGCGTCCTCGTTCCTGAATCCGATTGCGGCCGAACTGGACGGCGTGGCCCACAAGCCGACGGCGAAGGCGCTGGCGCGTCGCGCCCGGCAGCGCCGCCAAATTCTGGTCATGATCGGCATCAGCTATCTCATCGATGCCGCGCTCCTGATGATCTATGCCTATGCCGGCACCATACCGGCGACGATCGGGCCGGCATTTGCCGTCTGCGGTCTGATCTTTGTTACGGGCTCGGTCGCGCTTTCGGAGATGGGTTTTAACGAGCGCTTCAAGGATCACTACCTGGTCGCGCCTCAGTCGATCATCAACATGGTGATCATGCTGGCTTTCATCTGGATCGCCCCCGAAGTCGGCGTGATGTTCCTGTGCACGCTGTTCGTCGTGTTCAGTTTCAGTTCGCTGCGCTCGACGCCGCAACAGACGGCGATCGTCTGGACCGCGATGGCATTCGGCCTCGCCGGACTGTTTCTGTTGACCGACAAGCCGATTGAAATGCCGCACGGCAATTACATCGAGCGCTTCGCGACGATGACGGTGTTCATCCTGACCATCGGACGATGCATGTTCATCGGCATTTTCTCCAGCGCGATGCGGCAGTCGCTCTACAAGAGCGGTGTCGACCTGAAGGAAGCCTACAGGCGCATCGAGGAACTTTCCGAACTCGACGATCTGACCGGCTCGTTCAACCGACGCTGTATCATGGGCGTACTGGACGAAGAGATCGCCAGCGCCCACCGCAGCCAGACGCCGTGCTCGGTCGCGCTGATCGATCTCGACTGGTTCAAGCGCATCAACGACACTTACGGTCACCCTACCGGCGACGAGGTGCTCCGGACATTCGCCATTACCGTGTTCGCCAACATCCGCCCCATCGACAAATTCGGCCGCTATGGCGGCGAGGAATTCCTGCTGCTGCTTCCCGAGACATCAGGTGAAGGCGCCGTGCGCATCCTCGACCGGTTGCGCGCGATCATCGCCGATCTCGACTGGAGCGCGTTCTCGCCCGGCATGCAGGTAACGATTTCGGCCGGCGTCGCGACGCTGAAACCGAACGAGACGCCCGACATCATTCTCGCGCGCGCCGACAGCGCGCTTTACGCAGCCAAGGCACGGGGACGCAATCGCATCGCCAGCGCCTGATCCGACCGATTCCGTTTCCGGACGACGAAGAAACCGTCGCCGGCCTGAATGTCCGAACGCTCCAGGATAGAGTCATGAGTTCGAAGTCCGCCGCCACCACCGAAAGTCTGCTGGATGAGTTGCAGACCACGCTCGCGCATGGAACCGTCGCGCGCCGGGTCGAGACCCTGCGCCGGGTCACAGACCTCTTCATCAACGGCGCGGTGGATTACTCCAACGAACAGGTCGAACTGTTCGACGACGTCTTCCAGTGCCTGATGGTTCACATCGAGACTTCCGCCAGGGCGCTGCTCGCCCATCGTCTGGCTCCGATCGACACCGCGCCGCCGGGCACGATCCGCGCGCTGGCGTTCGACGATCTGATCGAGGTCGCGGCTCCGGTGCTGTCGAGGTCGGAGCGGCTCGACGACGAGGCGCTGATCGAGACCGCGCGCAACAAGAGCCAGGCGCATTTGCTGGCGATTTCGCTGCGAAGGGTGCTGAGCGGCGCCGTGACCGACGTATTGGTGCTGCGCGGCGATGACGAGGTAATCCAGAGCACCGTCAACAATCCCGGTGCGGAATTTTCCGAGCGCGGCTTTACCCGGCTGATCGATCGCGCCGAGGGCGACGACAATCTCGCTACCTGTATCGGCATGCGTCCGACGATACCGCGGCACCTCTATTTGAAGCTGATCGCCAAGGCTTCCGCCACGGTACGGGAGCGCCTCGAGGCCGCCCACCCGAAGCAGGCGGGGGATGTGCCGAACGCCGTGCGCGAAGCGACGCGGCTGGCGCGCTCCGCGCCCATGGCGATCACCCGGGACACCGAAATCGCCTACGCGCTGGTCAAGTCGCTCTACGAGGACGGCCGGCTCGACGAATTCCAGGTGGCGACGTTCGCCGAGGCCGGCAAATTCGACGAAGCCAACGCCGCGCTTGCGGCCCTCGCCAACGTGCCGGTGTCGATCGCCGAGAACATGATGCTGGAAACCCGCGCCGAGGGCGTCATGATCCTGGCCAAGGTCGGTGCTTTGTCGTGGTCGACCGTCAAGGCGATCATCAACATGCGCGAGGAACTGTCCGGCCTGGAGCCGGCCGATCTGGCGGCCTGCAAGGCCACCTATGAACGGCTGCGGTCCTCGACGGCACAACAGGTTCTGCGCTTCCACCGCATGCAGCAGGCCGCCGCCGCACCGGCGTAAGCAATCAACCGCATTAAAATCGCAGCACCCTCGACCCCGCCAGCGCGCCGACGGCAGCGACCAGGGCTGCGGCAATCGTGTACCAGGTCGCGACGAACAGCGGCGAATCGTCGGTGCAGTGCGAGGCGTAGAGCGTTGCCGCCAGGCCCGCCGACAGCAGTCCGGCGATCGCGCCGGCGAGCGCGGGCTGTGTCGGGGCGCCGTGACGCAGGCCGAGCAGCGCCGCCGCCAATAACGGCAGCGCCATCAACGGTATCCACGTCAGGCAGTTCCAGGAATTCTTGCCCATCAAACGCATCATCATCGGCGGCCGCTGCGGCATCATCATCATCTCGCCGGCGATGCCCGCGACCAAAAGGCCGATCGGAATCAGCAGCAGCCACGCCCAGCCCCGCAGTGAAGCCTCCGGCCGCGACAGATGCAGGCTGACAGCGATGGCCGAGATCGCCAGCGCCAGCGTCACCACAAACTTCAGGTCGAAAAACGGATTGCGCATCGCGGTCATGACATCCGGCCGGACCCCGAGCTGGGTCAGGAAAATCGCGATCGAAACCGACGCCGCCAGCAAGAGCGCCAGCGCCAGCACGAAACCGACCGGCCGTGGGCGGTGCGCGTTGTCGGCGGCGAGGGTACGAATGAGCTGATCGGTCTCCATCCTCATTGTCCCCGTAGCCTGGCGGTGAGGCTGGCAAGCCCGCGATGCAGCGCCACGCGCACCGCGCCCTCGCTCATCGCGAACTTCTTCGCGGTATCCTGGATCGACGCGCTATCGACCGCGATCGACTGAAGCACGTCGCGCTGGCGCGCCGGCAGCGACTGCAACTGGGCCGCGACCTCGCCGGTGGGCACCGTCTCCGCGGCCGGCTCGCCCGGCAGCGTCTCGGCGAAATCGTCGATGTTGACGAACACCCGCCGGCCGCGGCGGCGCAGCGCATCGATCAGCTTGTTGCGGGCGATCGCAAACAGCCATGGCGCGAACGGAGCGTCGGCGTCCCAGGTATGCCGCTTCAGATGCACCGCCAACAAAATGTCCTGCACGATGTCCTCGGATTGATCGGCCGGTTGCCCTGCCCGCGTCAGGCCGCGGCGCGCCGCGGCCCGGAGCACCGGCGTGACGGCCTTGAGCAGGCGATTATACGCCGCATCGTCGCCTGAAATGGCCGACCGCATCAGGCCGGTCCATTCGTCCTCACGTTCGCGCACGCGCGCTCCCACATTGCAATTCGGTCGAAGTTTCAATTTGTTACGCCAAAAGCTGTCAATCACGAAGTCGTGATCTGAGTCCCAGGCGATCTCAAGACCGTCGCACCCGGCTTCGGGAATCGCGACAGCGAATTGCGCTCCGAATGGCTCATAACATCGATCGGTTGCGCTGACACCCACAGCGTCGGTTGCGGCATGTACTGCGAACAAGTTCCCGGCGACCGCGTGACCCGGCACGACCGTCGCTGCCCTGCTTTCGCCCGGTCTCGTCCGAAGATTCCCTTTTTCCGCCGCGCTGTGGCCACGCGATGGGGTCTCATTTCGCTTTGGGGGCGGGCAAATGGGGAGATTGTCAAATGATCATCAAAGCCAGCGGGCGCTCGGCATTGATTCTAGCGACTGGGCTCTTTGTATGTTTCGCGGGGCCATCGCAGGCGGCGCCTGGTGATGACACCGCGACCGCAAGTTCAGAATCCGAAAAAGCCACGGAGGCGCCGATTGCGCTGAACAAATACGCCAAGCCGCGCCAATCGAAAAAAATCGCGCAGCGAAAATCCAGCAAGGCGGCGCTGAAATCTTCGGCAGCCAAGAAGGCGACCTTCATCGCTGATAGCGCCAACACGGATTCGACCGGAATCCCGCCGTCGATCGCCAATGCCAACGCGCAACTGGCGCCCGCCGGCAGCGCCATGGCGATGTCGGCGAAAGCCAACACGATGTTGCTGGCCTCGGCGGACAAGCCGGCCGACAGGCAGCCGGCCGCCGAAGCCGAGGTCATGGCCCCCGATCAGCTCAACGACCTCGACCGCGCGCTGCAGCAAGCCAAGCCCGCTGCGCCAGCCACGACGCTGGCGTCGGCCGAGGCGCCTGCCCCGCCCGCCATGCCGGTCATGGCCGCCAGCAAGGACGATTCCGCCTGGGACCAGACTTCGCTGATCGGGAAGATCTTCATCGCCTTCGGCGCGCTGCTGACGATGGCCTCCGCCGCGCGCATGTTCATCGCGTAAGGAGTTTCGTGCCCCGGACGGGTCCGGGACACGGCATTCACCCCACTTGAAGCCCATCCCGCCAGCGGGCACATTGCCGGCGCAATCAGGCGCCGGGGTGGATCATGAGCACGTTCGAACACATCATTGTCGAAAGCAAAGGCGGGGTCGGCATTGTCACGCTGAATCGCCCGAAAATGCTCAATGCGCTGTCGTTCGGCGTCTTCCGGGAGATCGCCGCGGCGGTCGACGATCTCGAGGCCGATGACGCGATCGGCTGCATCCTGCTGGCTGGCGGCGAGAAGGCCTTTGCGGCGGGCGCCGACATCAAGGAAATGCAGCCGAAAACCTTTATCGACATGTTTTCCAGCGATTTCACCGCCATCGGCGGCGACCGCGTCGCCAGATGCCGCAAGCCGACCATTGCCGCGGTCAGCGGCTATGCGCTGGGCGGCGGCTGTGAACTCGCCATGATGTGCGACATCATCATCGCCGCGGATACCGCCAAGTTCGGCCAGCCGGAAATCACGCTCGGCACCATTCCCGGCATCGGCGGAACGCAGCGGCTGACGCGCGCGGTCGGCAAATCCAAGGCGATGGACCTCTGCCTCACCGGCCGGATGATGGATGCCGCCGAAGCCGAGCGTTCGGGCCTGGTCAGCCGCGTCGTGCCCGCGGACAAATTGATGGCGGAAGCGCTGGCCGCGGCAGAGAAAATCGCCGCGATGTCGCGACCGGCGGCGGCGATGGCCAAGGAGGCCATCAACCGCGCTTTCGAGACGCCGCTGGCGGAAGGCATGAATGTCGAGCGCAACCTGTTCCACGCGACCTTCGCGCTGGAGGATCGTTCCGAAGGCATGGCGGCGTTCATCGAGAAGCGCAAGCCGGTGAACAAGAACAGGTGAGACCCGTCATTCCGAGCGAAGCGAAGCAATCCAGCTTCCTGTGCTAAAAGCTTGATTGCTTCGTCGCTACGCTCCTCCCAATGACGATTTTCCCCTTTCCAGGATTGCCGGCTCCTCGCCAGCGCCGCGCTGACCAGCGCCCGATAGGCCCGTTCCGAAAATGTCGCGGGTCTATCGAGGCCGAGCCGCACCAGGCATTCAACGTCGGCGGTATCAGGGCTGCGCGTCCATCCCTGCCACAATAGCCCTGGCAATTGCAGCGGCGAACGCTGCGCTTCCTGCAAGATCTGCAGCGCCGGAATCAGCCGCTGCTCGGTGTCGGTAAAATCGCTGCCGAACGGAAACGACGGCAGCAGGCCCGCGTCGCGCGCCGGCCTCAAAGCGGCCTTGATGCGCTCCGGAAAGTTTTCGCGATGGTCCGCCGGAATTTCAAAGTTCTTCGGCAGCTTGCCGGCATCCTTGGCCTGCCGCGCCAATTCAGCCTGAAAGCGGGAATCCGCCACCGCGAGCATCGCGGCGATGACATCGGCGTCGGATTTTCCCCTGAGATCAGCGACGCCGTATTCGGTGATGGTAACATCGCGCAAATGGCGCGGGATGGTCTGGTGGCCGTAAGCCCAGCGGATGTTCGAATGCACGTTGGCGCCGGCCTGCCGCGTCGCTTCCACCGTCAGAAGCGATCGCGCACCCTGCAGCGCGAAGGCTTGCGCGACAAAATTATACTGGCCGCCGACCCCGCTGACCACCTGCCCGTCTTCGAGCCCGTCGGAAACGGCAGCTCCCATCAGGGTCGCCATCATCGCATTGTTGATAAAGCGAGCGTCGACGCGGGCGCGCCGCTTGGTATCCTCGTCGCCATAGAGTTCGTTGGTAAAGGACACCGGCATCATCTGGATCCGGGCGATACGATCCGGCGCCATCTCCCGCAGCGCGCGATAAAACGATTTCGGCCCGAGGAAGAACGCGCCATGCAGCGCCACGCCATCGACCTCGCGCTTGAGAATGTCGGCCTCCATCAAGCGGATGAACGCCTCGGTCAGCATCTCGCTAACGCCGTAAAGACCTTTTTCGAACGTCTCGGCTTGCAGCGCGGAGAGCTTCTCGGTGCCGGACGAAAGCCGCTGCATGATCTCGCGAAACCTTGCGTTGTCGCGGTGGCGCACGATCAGTCCCTGCGCCAGCGCGTCGCCGATCTGCCCGATGCCGATCTGCAGCGTGCCGCCATCGCGCACCAGGCTCGCGGCATGCAGACCGATGGCGTATTTGGTGTCGCTGACCGGCTCGGCCGGCGGCGCAAACAGCGGAAAATCGGTCTCGCAACTGTCGAGCACCCCGCTGAATTCGGAGGCCGCAAGGTCGCCCGCGCCCGGCATGAACGGCAGTTCGGAATTGACCTGGCCGAACACCTTGAACGCGGCGCGCCCCTCTTCCCGGGCGCGCAGCAGATCCAGCGAAGTGTCGGTGTTGCAGCTCAGGCTGTAGCGGGTTTCGCCATCGACGACGCGCTTTGCCACCAGCTGCGTGATGACGTTGAGCCCGCGCGCCAAGAGATAGGACGACGCATGGGTGTAATTGGCGGAGATATAATGCTGCTGCGCGAACGGCGCGTGCAACCATTTTCCCGCCAGGAAAAAGAACTCGAACACACTGATATTGGGCGGCAGCGCATCCGCATGCAGCGCACCGGCATAGGCGAGATCCGGATAGCCGCCGAACAGGCGGTCGATCACGGGCGCGATGAAGCGCCGCTCCAGCAGGCCCTTCGGCCTCGGCTTTTCCAGCGTCAGCGCGGTGAAGAAGGTCAGATTGATGGCGCGATCGGCGGCGGCGCGCGCGTAGAGCGCGTTGGCGATGTGGTTGGCCTTGCCGAGCCCGAGCGGCAACCCGACCACGAGGTTGGTACCGACATCGCGGATGATGTGCTCCGCAATGTCATCGGGGTCGGTGAATTTCTTTGGCATCGAGACTCCATCGGGAGCAGCACCAACCAGCATCGCCGGCCGGCTCACAGATTCGAGCTGTTTGATCCTGGTATACTTCGATCAGCCTATCCTGGCTGAGGACGCGAACCGCCCCGCAAAATCTCCTCCATGGCCCTGACATTCGCCGAACCCGCTCCCTTGCGCCAGATCAGGACAGTCTGCGCGCCATTTTCGTTTCGCGCCAGCGGATGGACGCTCAATCGCTTGCGCTCCGGAAACGTCGTCAGCACGCTCTTCGGGATCAGGGATATTCCCATGCCGGCAACGACGCATCCCAGGATCGCATGATAGGACGCGAGCTCGATGGTGCGCTCCGGCATTCCCTGACGCCTTGCATACCATTCCTCGAGCCGTTTGCGGTGCGGGCAGCCGTGCTCGAACACCAGCACGGTGCGCGGCAGATCGCCTTTCCTGCCGATCGGCGGATGATCGGCTGGGGCGACGATCACCAATTCCTCGTCAAAGGCGAACGTCTTCCCGAACGGCGCGTCCGCGATCGGCTCGGCGACCAGGGCGGCGTCGAGATCGCCGGCCAGGATGGCGCTTCCCAACACCTGCGGGTTGCCGGTGCGCAGTTCCAGTACGACCTCGGGATGCCGCCGGTGATATTCGCTCAGCAACCCGGGCAGCCTGACCGCAGCGGTGCTCTCCATCGCGCCGAGCCGAAAGGTGCCGCGCGGTCTTGCGTCAAGTACGGCGCCGCGCGCTTCGTCGGCCAGCGTGAGCAGGCGCTCGGCATAGCCGAGCAGTATCTGGCCGGCCGGCGCGAGGTGAAGCCTCTTGCCCTCGCGAATGAACAGCGCGACGGAAAGATCCTCCTCGAGTTGCCGGATCCTTGTCGTGACATTGGACTGCACGCGATGCAGCCGCTCGGCCGCGCGCGTCACGCTGCCTTCACGCACCACGGCGCTGAAGATCTGAAGATCCGAAAGGTCCATACATCTCTCCGTGAGATTTATTACATCACAATTATTCATTTTATGGGATTAAAAATCCCGCGTAAAGATCACCACGAAGACGCGATGGTTCGGCCACCGCGGTCACCATGAACCCACCGGAGGAGAACGACATGGCTGGAGCTTATTGGATCGTGCGGGTTTCGGTCCGCGACGAGCAGCGCTACCCCGAATACCTCGCCGCGGCAGGTCCTGCTTTCCAGAATTTCGGCGCCAAATTCGTGGTGCGCGGCGGCGCATTCGAGACCATGGAAGGCAGCGCCCGCGAGCGAAACGTCGTGGTCGAGTTCAAGGACCGTGCGACGGCCCTGGCCTGCTATCACAGTCCGGAATACCAGAGCGCGAAGGCAATCCGTCAGAAATATGCGGACGCCGATTTCATCATCATCGACGGCGCCGCCTGAGGCGACCGCGACGCCGACGGCCCGGCCCGTCAGGAGAGATTGATATGCTGACACTGTTTTACGCTCCGCACACCTGTTCACTGGCCTCCCATATCGTGCTGGAGGATGCCGCCGCGGACTACCGAACCGTGCGGATCAGCTTCGCCGCGGATGAGCAGCGCCAGCCGGAATATCTCGCCATCAATCCGAAAGGCCGGGTTCCGGCGCTGGTGACCGGCCGGGGCATCCTGACGGAAACGCCCGCGATGCTGGCCTTCATTGCGCAGAGCTTTCCGCTGGCAGGGCTGGCCCCGCTGGATGACGCCTTCTTGTTTGCTCAGGTGCAGGCCTTCAACAGCTATCTGTGCTCGACGCTGCATGTGGCCCACTCGCACCGCATGCGCGGCTATCGCTGGGCCGATGATCAGGCGGCCATCGAGGCGATGCAGCGCAAGGTGCCGCAGTCGGTGGCGGCATGCTACGAGTTGATCGAGCACAAGATGCTCGCAGCGCCGTGGGTGATGGGTGAAACCTATACGATCTGCGATCCCTACCTGTTCACCATGGCGCAGTGGCTGGAGGAGGACGGTGTAGATCCCTCACGATTTCCCAAAATGATGGATCATCGCCGGCGGATGTCCGAACGGCCGCAAGTTCAGAGGGCTGTCGCCGAGGAACTTTCCTGATCTCGGCCTGTGACGAACCGGCAACAGCGAAGCACTGAATCAGGTTTCGGTGCGCGACTGTTTGCCTGTAGCGGCAGCGGCCTCTAAACAGTAAACACCAAGGCGTCGGCGGGGGCGGACGACTGGAAGTGTTTGCGGGATCATATGGTTGGGCGTGCCGCTAAAGTATGCGATGTGGCAAGGCGTGTGCTGCGATCGGGCATTTGTCTTGGCGTGGTGGTTTGCGTCGGATTTGCGGCTT
>JBKJUA010000368.1:0-6420 GCA_046590305.1 Bradyrhizobium sp. | reverse complement strand
CAGGCCCTTTACCTAGCCGGTCCCCTTCATGACGCTGGTCTCGATCCCCGCCAATCCGGTTCCGGAAAACGTCGTCACCGGCACCATCAAGACGCCTGACGGCGCCGAGCTGCGCTTCGCACGCTGGGCGCCGCCGGCGGGCCGCAAGGGCACGGTCTGCGTCTTCACCGGCCGCAGCGAGCAGATCGAAAAATACTTCGAGACGGTTCGCGACCTGCGTGATCGCGGCTTCGCGGTGGCGATGATCGATTGGCGCGGGCAGGGCCATTCGTCGCGGCGGCTGCGCGATCCGCGCAAGGGCTATGTGCGCGATTTCGCCGATTTCGAGATCGACGTTGAAACCTTCGTGCAGCAGGTGGTGCTGCCGGATTGCCCGCCGCCGTATTTCGCGCTGGCGCATTCGATGGGCGGCGCGGTGATGCTGCGGATCGCGCATGCCGGCAAACGCTGGTTCGACCGCATGGTGCTGTCGGCGCCGATGATCGACCTGCCCGGACGCGCCACCTCGCTCGCCGCCGTCGCTCTGCTGCGGGTGCTGAGGCTGACCGGGCAGGGCGGCCGCTACATTCCCGGCGGCAGCGACGCGCTGACCGGCTCCGAATCCTTCATCAACAATCCCTTCACCAGTGATCCCGTGCGCTTCGCGCGCAACGCCGCCATCCTCGAGGAAGACCCGACGCTCGGCATCGGCTCGCCGACGGTGGCCTGGGCTGATACCGCCGTTCGGACCATGCGCGGTTTTCGCGCGGCCAATTATCCGCTGCAGATCCGGCAGCCGATCCTGATGCTGGCCGCCTCCAGCGACACCATCGTCTCGACCGCAGCGATCGAGGAATTTGCCTATCATTTGCGGGCCGGCTCGCATCTGGTGATCGCGGGCTCGAGGCACGAGATTCTGCAGGAACAGGACCGCTACCGCGCGCAGTTCTGGGCCGCGTTCGACGCCTTCGTGCCGGGCACGCCGCTGTTCAAGTGAGCGTGGCGCACAGCAATCTCGGCGTTGTCCTCGCGCTCGGCACCACGCAGACCATCGCGTGGGCTTCAAGTTACTATCTGCCCGCCATTCTGGCGGCCCCGATCGCGCGCGATCTTGACGTGACGCAGACCCTGGTGTTCGGCGCGCTGTCCGGCGCCCTGATCATTTCGGGGATTCTCGGACCGCGCGTCGGACACACCATCGACAGGGTTGGCGGCCGCGGCATGCTCGCGGTTTCGAACGGCGTGCTGGCGCTCGGCCTTGGCCTGCTGTCGGTCGCCTCCGGCCCGCTGCTGCTCTTCGCGGCATGGATCGTGATCGGTGTCGGCATGGGCATGGGCCTGTACGAGGCGGCGTTCGCGACCCTGACGCGAATCCACGGGATGGCGGCGCGCAAGTCCATCACGGGCATCACCCTGATTGCGGGGTTCGCCAGCACCGTCGGCTGGCCTTTGACGGCCTGGCTCGAGGCCCGCTACGGCTGGCGCGTCACCTGCCAGTACTGGGCGTTGATCCATTTGTTACTGGCGCTGCCGCTCAATCTCACGCTGCCGCGCGCGACGTCGCCGGTTCCGGTCAGCGAGACGCCGATCGCGCCGCGCACCGCGCGCGAGACTTCCCTGATGACGATGGCGCTGGCCTATGTCTTCGCCGCCACCGCCTTCGTCAGTTCCGGAATTTCAGCGCTGTTGCCGACCATGCTGACGCAGTTCGGCGCCACGCCCGCCACTGCGCTGCTGGCGGGCGTGCTGATCGGGCCGGCCCAGGTCGCTGCCCGTCTCCTCGAGGCCGGATGGCTGAGCCGCTATCATCCGCTGGTTTCTGCCCGACTCGCGACGCTGATGAACCCGCTCGGTGTGCTCGCGCTCCTGATCGGCGGCCCCGTGGTGGCGCCGCTGTTCGCGGTGCTCTATGGCGCCGGCAACGGCATTCTCACCATCGCGCGGGGCACGCTGCCGCTGGCCCTGTTCGGCCCCGAAGGTTTCGGCAAGCGGGTCGGACTGCTCTCGCTGCCGGCGCGCGCCACCGGCGCCATCGCACCGTTGGCGATCGGGCTGATGATCGAATATTTCGGTACCGGCGCGCTCTGGTTCTGCGGGTTTGCCTCGCTCTCGGCATTCGTCGTGCTGTTGTTGCTGAAGACGGGTCGCAAATTGTCGCCATGAATTAGAATGGCCGCTTGGGCCGTCACTCCGCCGCGAGCTTTGATACCAGTGGGGGCGACCACTGCAGGGTGCAGCTTCGGCCCTGCGCTTTGGCCCGATAGAGCGCCTGGTCGGCGGCGCGTATTAAAACGTCGAGGCCCGACATGCTGACCGACGCGGTCGCAATGCCGATGCTTTGTGACCTTGAAATGCACCTTGTGTGCGATCAGGCCATTTGCGGCGATGCGTTTGCACAGGCGGTCGGCGACAATGGTCGCTTGAGCCAGATCGGTTTCAGGCAGCAGGATGGCGAATTCCTCGCCGCCCAGCCGGCCAACGATATCCGATTCCCGTTTGCCCTCAGGTGGCATCGAGGCGTCTTCTTCCTTGGCGGCCCCCACGGTATCGAACGTCAGGCCAAGCTGATTTCCGGATAGCCATTTTCGCTGGCAGGGGCGCGGCCCGCCTTCGGCGGAGATGATGCGGCTCGGCGTTGAGTTGTGTTCGGACATCGGTGTTGGTTCCCGGCGGATGCTGCTGATCAAGCCGAAACCGCGGGTAAGAAAGCCTTAAAATCAAGTGCCCGGGCGCATTAAGATAAATGCGTTGTAATGCCCGGGGTAGCGAAAGCTGCGGCGGGGGCCGGAAGAGGGCGCCCACGTGCCGGAGATGCCTTCCACAGGGCTGAAAAATGTCCTAGCCTGATGCCTTCGCGCTCCGTGGGTTACGACCATGCGCTCCCGCGCCAGAAAATTCGCCCATGTGCTGGAACGCAGCGGGCTAGCGATGGCCGGCGCTGCCGCCGGGCTGTTTGTCGCCGCCCATGTCGGCTCCAGCATCGGCGCGCTCACCTCCCAAGGCTTTCTGCTCATCATGATGATCCTCGGCGCCGTCGGGTTCTATCTCGGAATCGACACGCCCCCGGTGCCGTTTCAGGAACCGAATGAGGAGCCCGCCGACGGCGTTTCTGGAAAGATCGATGCCGCGGAACTTCTCAGTGCCGTCGGCACCTTCCTCGCTGCGCTAACGGCGTTCGTCTCGGTCGGCGTGATATTGCTGCGCGCCGATCCGCATCTGTTCCTGACGTCGATGGTGATGGCGGGATGGCTTGTCGGCGTGACCATGCAGATCGTCGCCGGAGCCATCGCGCGCATCCGCGTCCGATAGGCCGCCTTCACTTCCGCGGCCATGGCCGTCCCGGTTCAGTCCGGCGCGTGAAGATTGGAATCTCGCCAGTCGTTCGCATGCGCGCTCGCCTCGTGATCGCGCGCCTTTTTCCGGTGAGATTTCCTGGCGGCCCCGGGTGGAAGCTTGTCGGCCTTCTCGGCTTCGAGTTCGCCAAGGCGGCGGTTTTCGTCGGCGTCGGGCATTGGCTTCATGACACACCTCCGATTTTTTCAGATCGGATAATGCGTATCTTTCGAATCCGTTCCTGAGTCGGAAACCGGGTTCAACGGCGTTGCGCGGGGTCGCCGCCGGTCCTATACGGGCACGAACGGGAACCTGAACGATCATGCTCGGCATTCACGAATTCTGGCTCTTCATTATCTCCGGCCTGCTGCTCAACATCACGCCGGGACCGGACACCGCCTATACCATCGGCCGCAGCGTGCAGATGGGGTGGCGTGGCGGTGCGGCGGCGGCGCTCGGCATCTGCACCGGCTGCCTGGTGCACGTGTTCGCCGCGGCGATCGGCCTGTCGGCGCTGCTGGCGGCATCATCGGTGGCGTTTACCGTGGTGAAATGGGCCGGCGCGGCCTATCTCTGCTTCATCGGCATTCAATTGCTGCTGTCGCGGCCGGGCTCGATGCTATCAGCCGATGCGGCGGCAACCAGCGTCGCGATCTCGCTGCGTCAGGTGTTCTGGCAGGGCGCGCTGACCAATGTGCTGAACCCGAAAGTGGCGCTGTTCTTCCTCGCCTTCCTGCCGCAATTTGTGGCCGCCGATTCGCCACACAAGGCCGCTGCCTTCGTGGTGCTCGGCCTGATTTTCATCTTCAACGGCATGCTGTGGTGCCTCGGCGTGGCGGCGTTCGCAGCCTCCGCCGCCCGCAGCATCCGGCATTCCGGCCGGGCCTTGCTCTGGATCAATCGCACGCTGGGCGGACTGTTCATCTATCTCGGCGTCCGAGTCGCCATGCTCCAGGCGCGATGACTGTCCTGAGGCAAGCGCCCTAATTTGAGGCGCGGCTGCCCGCAATTTGCGCGTACCGGAATTGCCGAAATCGCCGAAGCTTGGCCGTGCGGTGACGAGGAGCGCGCGGTGAAGACCTTCATTCGTGTGGTTGAATTATGGGTTCCGGACCGGACCCGGACGCGGCTGGAATTCGGCGGCGCGCTGTGCGGCGACGAGTTCGCCGAATTCCGGGCGCTCAGCGAAAACACCCTGTTCGCCTATGGCGAGGGGCTGCCCGGCAAGGCCTGGGCATCAGGCCATCCGATCGTGCTGACGGAGTTCGCCAATTCCTACTTCAAGCGTACCGACGAGGCGAAGGAAGCCGGCCTGACCTGCGGCGTCGCATTGCCGGTGTTCGCCGGCGAATTCCTCACGGCCGTACTGGTGCTGTTCTGCGGTGACGACGCCAAACACGTCGGCGCCATCGAACTGTGGCACAACGATCTCAACGTCTCGCACGAAATGGGACTGGTCGACGGCTATTACGGCACCGCGGACATGTTCGAATTCAATTCGCGGCACACCAAATTTCCGCGGGGATTCGGCCTGCCGGGCCGGACCTGGAAGGCGGGCATGCCGCTGATTATCAAGGACCTGCACAACGCAAAGGGTTTTCTGCGATGGGAGGAGGCATCGGAGATCGGCATCAATTGCGGCGTCGGAATTCCCTACCGGACTTCATCGGAGCAAACCTGGGTCATGACCTTGCTGTCGGCGCAGGCGACGCCGATCGCGCAGCGATTTGAAATCTGGGTGCCGAACGCCGACCGCAGCACGCTGGTGTTTCAGTCCGGTGATTGCAGCAAGGGCAGCGATCTCGAGGCGCTGTACGCGACAAAAACCCTCGGCAAGGGCGATGGCTCGATCGGCGGCGCCTGGGCCACCGGTATGCCGGCCCTCTGCGAAAATTTGCAGCACGATGAATCGGTCGCGGCGTCGCTGGCGCGCGCCGCCGGGATGAACCAGATGGTCGCGCTGCCGGTGATCGAACATGCCGAGTTGAAGGCCGTGCTGGCCTGGTACCTCTGAAGATACACTGGCGCCTGTACCTCAAGCGCGGTGAATGTTGAACACCGTGCTGCCGACGAGATAGAGCCCGAGCAGGATCATCGCGATCAGGAACCAGCGGCGGAACGCCTCCGGCTGCATTCGGGAGCGCACCGCCTGGCCAATGAACATACCGGCAAAGGCGGCCGCCATCGCCACTGCGCCCGGCAGCGCGGTCGCTGTGGTCAACAGGCCCGATGCGGTGAGGTTGAAGGCCAGCGCCACCGTCGCCACGGTGAAGAACACCCCGAGCGCCTGCACCAGTTCGTCCTTTTCCATGCCGATCGCCTGCATGAACGGCATCGACGGGAGCACCTGCACGCCGGTCGCGGCGGAAACCAGGCCGGTGACGACGCCGACGATGCCGCCGACCCATCCTTCGTTGCGGCGCGCGACATGGAACGTGAACTTGTTGAGCCCGATGATCGCATAGATCACCAGCAGCACGCCGAGCACGATGGTGCCGTAGCGCGCATAGGGCCCGGTCAGCATGTCCGCGTTGAGCCAGATGCCGATCACCGTGCCGACCATCAGCGGCCAGAGCCGGCGGATGATGTCACGCAGATAGGGGCCGACGAAGGTCTGCCAGATGTTGGTGATGATGGCCGGCACGATCACGATGGCGAGCGCATGCGCGGGCTGCATCGTCACCGCGAGCAGGCCCATCGACACCGTCGGCAGGCCGAGCCCGATGACGCCCTTGACGAATCCGGCGAGCAGGAAGGCGGCGGCGATCAGAAGCAACAGGGGTTCGAACATAAGGTCACATTGACCGATCGAGGCTGCCGGCACAATCTGGAGCTTACGAAGCCAGCCTTCGTCTGAAGCGAAGGCAGGAGCCCGCACGCACCTACCGACCTCATCCTGAGGAGCGGCCACTTGGCGGCGTCTCGAAGGATGGCGGCGAGTCCCTATGTCGCCATCCTTCGAGACGCATCGCTTCGCGACGCTCCTTAGGATGAGGCTGGTGTTTGCTGGAGCCTTTTCGCCACGCAGCCATGAGGATCACGGTACACCGCCATGCGTTTCGATCTGGTCGACCTGCAACTGTTCATCGCCGTGGCCGAGGCGCGCAG
>JBKJUA010000367.1:0-3660 GCA_046590305.1 Bradyrhizobium sp. | reverse complement strand
CGAGCCCGCCGAGCCGCCGCCGACGATGATGGTGTCGTACACGTTGACGCTTCCTCCTGATTTGTAGCGGGAGGCTAGCGCAGGTCCGTCGCCGCGTCACGCGCGGGGCGCCAGGCGCTCGCATCGCCTTGACGTCCTGGAAACTTGCGCCGCAAATGCCGGGATCATGAATGTGCCGGAATTGCAGAAAATTACCGACTGGCTGATCGATGGCGCGCGCTCGGCGGGCAGCCCGACCCGGATGATGGCG
Organism: Bradyrhizobium sp.; assembly: GCA_046590305.1. GTDB lineage: Bacteria > Pseudomonadota > Alphaproteobacteria > Rhizobiales > Xanthobacteraceae > Bradyrhizobium. The sequence continues at coordinate 3,410 of JBKJUA010000367.1, read as the reverse complement.
GAAATCTGCGAACGCCTGGTGGCGGCGGGCCTGCCGCTGTGGCGGGTCGGCATCTTCGTCCGCACCCTGCATCCCGACATCTATGGCCGCAATTTCATCTGGCGGCCCGGCGCCGAGGTCGAAATGGGCACGGTGGATTTCAATATTCTCGATGACCCCGCATTCACCAACAGCCCGCTGGCGATTGTGTTCACGGAAGGCACGGAGGTTCGCGGCCGCCTGGAAGGTCTGCAGGACCGGCGCTTTTCGATTTTCGACGATTTGCGCGCCGAGGGCGTCACCGATTACATCGCACTTCCGCTGCATTTCACCGACGGATTAAGTCACGCATCGAGCTGGACCACCAAGCAGCCGGGCGGCTTCACAGATCAGCAGGTAGCCGCCCTGCGCGCGCTGGTGCCGGCGCTGGCGCGGGTCATCGAGATCATCCAGTGGCGCCGCACCTCGTCGCTGCTGCTCGACACCTATGTCGGCAATCGCGCCGGCGAGCGGATCCTGAACGGCCAGATCAGGCGCGGCCATACCGACACCATGGATGCCGCGATCTGGCTGTCGGATCTGCGCGGTTTCACCGCATTGTCGGACCGGCTGCCGGCCGAGACCGTGGTCGACATCCTGAACGGCTATTTCGACTGCCAGGTCGCCGCGATCAGGGCGCATGGCGGCGAGGTGCTGAAATTCATGGGCGACGGGCTGCTCGCGGTGTTTCCAATCGACGAATATGTCGGCGATGTCAGGCAGGTGTGCGGCCAGGTGCTGGACGCCGCGCGCGAATCCCGCGCCAGCGTCGAGGCGATGCGCTACCCGATCGGCGATACCGTCGAGCGCTTCCGCTTCGGCGTGGCACTGCATGTCGGCAGAATTCTCTACGGCAATATCGGCGGCGGCAACCGGCTCGACTTCACCTGCATCGGCCCCGCCGTCAATCTCGCGGCAAGGCTGGAAAAGATCGCCGGCAAGCTCAACCGCACCGTGGTGGCCTCGGCCGGGTTCGCCGGCATCTGCGCCGGCGGCTGGGACGAACTCGGCGAATTTCCGATCGCGGGGTTTTCGAAGGCCGAGCGGGTCTACGGCCTGCTGGACGAGACGGCGGCAGGATAAGCGCGCCCGCTACTCCTCCGGCTCCGTCGTGAACAGCAGCGGATACCCCTTGGCGCGGCCGGCATCGGTGGCGCGCGTCGCCTTGGTCTCGGCGACATCCTTGGTGAAGACGGCGACAACGCAGACGCCGCGGCGGTGCGCCGTGATCATGACCTTGTGCGCCTGATCCTCGGTCATGCGGAATTCGGCCTTCAGCACCGTGACGACGAACTCGCGGGGCGTGAAATCGTCGTTGACCAGGATGACCTTGTGCAGCCGGGGCCGCTCGGTCTTGGGTTTGACTTTGGTCTTCGGCTTCGTAACGGCGTCGATCATTCCTGCGGGACCTCCTCAACGGATGGCCGCGCTCAATCAATTGGCGCGGCATTCCGAAAGCCGCGGTGCCATCGCTGGATCGCCGCGACTGACGGCCGTCTCGATCAGTTTACAGGCTCCCGGCCGGTCCTGAAACCGGGGATTTGCGGCTAACCTGAAAGTGTAGGGACAACCCATGTTCCTGCTTTTCGCGACGCAGTTTGCGTGTCACCATTGCGGCCAGACGACGGGAGGGCCGCCAATGCGCTGGTATGTCTCGATCGGGGCGGTGCTTGTCGCAGGCGCCATGGCAGGAGGTGACGTTGCGGGCATCGCGGCGCCGAACCCCGCAAGCCAGTTCGGCCATCAGTTGGCCGCCAAGGAAAGCTACCCGTCCGTCGACGTCGAACTGGTGCTCGCGGTCGATGTCTCCTATTCGATGGATCTGGATGAACTTGCGCTTCAGCGCGAAGGCTACGCGCAGGCTATCATCTCAAAGGAATTTCTGCAGGCGCTGAAGACCGGCCCGAACGGCAAGATTGCGGTGACCTATTTCGAATGGGCGGCATCGAGCGACCAGAAGATCATCATTCCATGGCGGGTGATCGACGGCCCTGAAACCGCCGATGCCGTCGCCGTCGAGATCCTGAAGACGCCGATCCGCCGGGCGTCGCGCACCTCGATCTCGGGCGCGATCAATTTCGGCATGGCGCTGATCGACGAGAATCCGCACCGCGGCATCCGGCGCGTGATCGATATTTCCGGCGATGGTCCCAACAACAACGGCTCGCCGGTCACGCTCGCGCGCGATGCCGCGGTGGAGAAGGGGGTCATCATCAACGGCCTGCCGATCATGGTGAAGGAGCTGTCCTACTCGACCATGGACATCGGCAACCTTGATTTCTACTACGAGGACTGCGTGATCGGGGGCCCGGGCTCGTTCGTGATCGCGATCAAGGACCGCGACAAGTTCAAGGAGGCGATCCGCACCAAGCTCGTGCTCGAGATCGCCGGCCTCACGCCGGAGCGCCCGATCGTCCCGGTGTCGGCCAGGGAGCCGCGGGTGAACTGTCTGGTCGGCGAGAGGATCTGGCAGGAGAGGTGGGGAAGGTGAAGGCTGCGTTCCCCGGATGCAGCGCAGCGCCACAAGCGCGTTTACGCGCGTCTTCGACGCGCCATGGTGATGCGCTGCTGATCCGGGGTCCATTTGGTCCCGGCTCTGCGTCGCAGCGTGAAGAACGCTGCACCGCGTCCGGGACCCGGATGCCCTACCTCATGAACCGCGCCACCAGTTCGACATGCGGGGTGTGGCGAAATTGGTCGACAGGGGTCACGCCCTCGATTCTGTAACCGCCGTCGATCAATATCCGGGCGTCGCGCGCGAAGCTCGTGATGTTGCAGGAGACGGCGATCACGACGCGGATCTTGCTGGCGGCGAGTTGCTTCGCCTGTGCCTCGGCGCCCTGCCGCGGCGGATCGAACACGACGGTGTCGTAGTCGCGCAGTTCCTGCGGCACCAGCGGACGCCGGAACAGGTCGCGCGCCCCGGCCTTGACCGGCTTCAGCCCTGACGTCGAGGTCGCCGCCTTCTGCAGCGCCGCCACCGCGCCGGCATCGCTGTCGAACGCCGTGACCCGCGACTTCGCCGCCAGTCGCAGGGCAAAAGGTCCGACCCCGCAGAACAGGTCGGCGATGTGCTTCGAGCGCTTGCAATGTTGCGACACCAGCGCGGCCAGCGCTTCCTCGCCGGCGACGGTGGCCTGCAGGAACGAACCCGGCGGCAGGGTCACCTGTGCGGCGCCCATCATGATGGTGGGCGGCGTTCGCATCAGCACCAACTCGCCGTGCCGTGTCAGCCGCGCCAGCCGGTGCCGTTCGGCAAGAAGCGACAGCGTGGCGATCAGCGCCGGCGGCAGCGGGCCTGAGCCGCGCACGTCGACATCGAGGCCGACATCGGTGGCCGTGATCTGGATGTCGAGCGGCTTGCCGATCACGATCAACGGTTCGGCCAGCGC
>JBKJUA010000230.1:0-3338 GCA_046590305.1 Bradyrhizobium sp. | reverse complement strand
TCCCGCAGGTGACGGTGGCAATAGAGCAGGGCTCGCCGGGGAGATCACGTATAAGCCGTAAACCATTGCGCGGGGAGTGCCGGGCGATTCCGGTGTGACCTGACAACACGTGTGCGTTCTACCCACTACCGTTGCACACGTGGCTATCGGGCGCATCGGGCGCCCGGCATTCCTCGCGCCCTCTGATTGGAGAGGGCGGGAATTGATAGCAAACCTCGGGCGAAACGCGCCGCGAGAACACACAACCGCGTTTGCGTACATTCACAACCGTCATCACTCGCCACCGGGTCGGCGTCTTCGCGCGCAGCGCGCTCTCTTGGCGGCTCGCCGCCCTCAGGGGCCGCCATGGCCGTCATGCCGCCGGCACATCCGGACGCTTTTCGAGACGTCACCGCGCTTCCCGCTGCTTCGAGTGTGTTCCCCTCGGTCCCGAATACGTCGTATATTGCGGCCGATTGGAGCCGGTCCGGATAACCATGCCTTCTGAAGCGCCGCAAAAGACAAGGTCGTTCTCGCTCTCGATCGGTCAGCTGACATTCGGCAGTTTTCTGCTGGTGCTGGCGGCTATCGCGACCACCAGCATCGCCAGCGTGGTCTCCATCCGTCAGATCGATGTGACGTTTGCCGAGCTGCAGAGGCTGCGCAGCGTCGGTGACCTGGCCGAGGACATCGATCGCCGGATGAACGAATTGCGGCTGGCAGCCCGCGATTTCGTGACCGATCCGGGCACCCAGTCGATCCAGGTCGGGGATGCCGCCGCGGCGCTGGGCGAACTCCTGAAAAAGACCCGGCTGGAGCTCGCGCCCGAGCAGCAGGACATGATCGACGGCGTCACCGTGCGGCTGTCGACCTACCGCAACGGAATCGAACGGATCTCGTCGCTGATCAACCGCCGCGCCGAACTGATCATCGGCCTGCCGCCGCTGCGTGAACGGTTCGACGCAGCCATCGCGGAAGCGCCCGATCCGGTGATCGCCTCGACGTTGTTTCAAACCCAAAGCCGCATCGCGTCGGCCTTGCTGGCGCGCAATCCGTTCGACGCCGAACAGGCCGCGCAAGGCATGCGGGCACTGACGATTCCGGAGCCGAAGCTTCGCGCCGCCGTCGACAATTACGCCGAAGCGATCATCGCGCTATCGGTCCGGGAACGGCAGATCGCCGATATCGACAAGGAGGTGCTCGGCTCCGAGGGCCGCCTGATCGGGCGCGTCACCGAACTCCTGCGCGAGGTCAGCGCGCGCCGCAGCCATGTGTTGTCGCGTGATCTCGCGAGAACGCTGGCCCGGGACAAATGGCAGAGCATCGTGCTCGGCACCGCCGGCGTGCTGATCGGGTTGTGGGCGGCGTGGTTCGTGGTGCGGCGGACGGTCCGTCCACTCGCTTCGATCGCGACCTCGATCCGCGCGCTGGCCGTAGGCAAGAAGGACACCTCGATTCCCGCCACGGATGTGAGCAACGAAATCGGCGATATCGCGCGGGCCGCCGAGGTGTTTCGTCGCACCCTGGTCGAGGCCGATGCGGCGCGCGAGGCAGCGGTACACGCGTTGGCCGAGCGGCGGCTGGCCGAAGAAAGCTATCGCAAGCTGTTCGAGGGTTCGGTCGACGGAATTTACGTGACGACGCCGGCCGGTGCGCTTCTCAACGCCAACCCGGCGCTGGCGCGGATGATGGGGTACGACACGCCGCAGGAGCTGATGAACGGTATCGGCGACATCGCCGATCAGCTCTATGTCCATCCGCAGGCGCGCGCCGAATATCAGAGGCTGATGCACCGCGACGGCATGGTTCGCGAATTCGAATATCAGGTTCGCGCCCGTGACGGCCGGGTGCTCTGGCTTTCCGACAGCGCCACCGTCGCCCGCAACGGGGCCGGTGAAGTCGAGCGCTATGAAGGGACGGTGCGCGACATCACCGATCAGAAGCGCGCCGAAGACGCGATCGCCGAAGGCCGGCGCCTGCTGCAGCAGGTTATCGACACCGTGCCCGCCGTCATCAACGTCAAGGACAAGCAGCTGCGTTACGTCCTGATGAACCGCTACATGGCCGGCATCTTCGGCGTCGAGCCCTCGGATGCGATCGGCCGCACCACCACCGATCTGATGTCGCGCTATGGCGCGGAGAAAACCGACGAGAACGACAAGCGGGTGCTGGAAGCGGGCAGGGAGCTCGGTTTCTACGAGGAGGAATACAAGGATTCTTCCGGCAACATGCGGCAGTGGCTGGTGAACAAGTTGCCGTTGCTGAACGCCGACGGCGATATCGAGAATATCGTCACCGTCGCGCTCGACATCGGCGAGCGCAAGCGCGGCGAACTGGAGATGCGCAAGGCCAAGGATGCGGCCGAAGCGGCGTTGCGGAATTTGCGCGAGACCCAGAACTCGTTGATCGAGGCGGAAAAACTCGCCGCGCTCGGGCGGCTGGTGGCGGGCGTCGCCCATGAGGTCAACAACCCCGTCGGCATCAGCCTGACGGTGGCCTCGTCGCTGGAGCGCAAGACCGCCTTGTTCTCCGCCGAGGTCGCCCGCGGCGATCTCAGGCGATCGAGCCTGACCGAATTCCTCGAGACCAGCCGCGATGCGTCCTCGCAGCTGGTGGCCAATCTCAACCGCGCCGCCGAACTGATCACCTCGTTCAAGCAGGTGGCCGCCGACCGCAATTACTCGGACCAGCGCACGTTCGATCTCGGCGATCTCACCGAACAGGTGGTGATGAGCCTGCGGCCGGGCCTGCGGAAGCATAATCTGACGCTGAACGTCGACTGCCAGCCCAATCTCACCATGAACTCCTATCCGGGGCCGTATGGCCAGGTGCTCACCAATCTGTTTCTCAATTCGGTGGCGCACGCCTTCCCCGACGGCAAGACCGGCGCGGTCGATATCCAGGTGCGCGAGTCCGGCAAGGACAATGTCGAGATACTGTTTTCCGACAATGGATGCGGCATGAGCCTCGACGTCCGCCGCCGCGCGTTCGATCCGTTCTTCACGACGCGGCGCGATCAGGGCGGCACCGGACTTGGCCTGCACATCGTCTACAGCATCGTGACCAATCGCCTCGGCGGAAGGCTCGACCTTGACTCAGAGCCGGGCGGTGGCACACGGATCCAGATGATCCTGCCACGCGTGGCACCGCTTGAGCAGGCGGCGGAATAAGGGCGCCTTGACTTGCGGTGCGTGGCCTCGTGGTTCGAGACGCGCGGCTTTGCCGCGCTCATCACCATGAGGGTTGAAGACCTCGTCGTGAGGCGCATCGCAAAGCCATGCATTTCGAAGGATGATGCCAATGAAATTTGCTAATTCGTATCGGCCAGCTTGAGCAGCGTGGCGCCGAAAATCTGGCTG
>JBKJUA010000062.1:0-7627 GCA_046590305.1 Bradyrhizobium sp. | reverse complement strand
CTCTGGCAGATCCGGCGACGGATCGGGCAGAACCCTCCGAAGCGTGCGTCCTTCTACCCGCTAGGTCCCGGCCTTGGCAAGCGCGCGGCGATGCGCTTGGTGCGACGGGGGCCGGCCATTTTGAGGTGCGGCCCGCACCGCAGTCAGGTCGGTCAGCCCATGAGCGTGAATTTCGAGGAACTGGATTTCCGCCCGACGCCGATGGGGGTGCTCAGCCTGCGCCGCCGCCGGCTACCGGGCACCGAAACCGACATCTACGAAATTAAGCTCGGCGACGAATACCTGATGTCGAGCCGCTTTACCGTCGCCGAGATCGAACTGGCGCGGCTCGGCCTGGCGGCGCTGGCGCGCGGAAATCTCGACGTCGTGGTCGGCGGCCTCGGGCTCGGCTACACCGCGCAAGCCGCGCTGGAAAATCCGGCTGTACGATCGCTGATTGTGGTCGACGCGCTGGCCGAGGTCATCGAATGGCATGAACAGGGTCTGCTGCCGCTCGGCAAGCAGTTGACCGGCGATCCGCGCTGCCGCCTGGTCAATGGCGACTTCTTTACGATGTCGGGCTCGGCCGAGGGCTTCGACCCCGACAGGCCGCGGCGCCGCTTCGATGCGGTGCTGGTGGATATCGATCACTCGCCGCGAAATCTGCTGCATCCACGCCACGCCGCACTGTATGAGCGCGAGGGGCTCGAGAGCCTGGCCGACCATCTCAATCCCGGCGGCGTATTCGCGTTGTGGTCGAACGACCCTCCGGATGCGGCGTTCAGCGCGGCGCTGGCGGCGGTCTTTGCAACATCGGATGCCCATGTCGTGAGTTTCGATAATTCGTTCGGGGATCACGACGCCAGCAACACCGTCTATATCGGGGTCAAGGCCGGTCTACTTCGTGCGGCCCCTTGAGCCGCGCGGCTGATGCGGCCACGGCTTCATCTCGGCCTCGAGCAGCAGCAGAAGACAGTTGCTGAGGCGCACCTCCATCTCCTCGTCGTGAACAGATAGCGGGCCGGGATTGTTGAGGATGGCGTTGACCAGCGTTCCCAGCACCACCTGAAAACCAAAGGCGATCGCGCGCGTCTTGGCGGCCTCGGGCCCTTTCCCCATGACGCGGAGCAGGGGTGGCGTGGCATGGCCTGTGGCCGCGCGCGCCAGCCCCTTGAAGGGGGTCCACCGGCTCGGCCGTGTATCGTCGTGCTGGAGCGCTGCGCGCAACACGCCTTCATGGTTTCTCATCCAGCCGATCAGCCCGCGGACCAGGAGGCGGCAAAGCCCGGGCAGTGAGCCGCCGTCTGTCGGTTCGTTCTCGATCAGCCGCGACAGCCCGCTCGCGCCGTCGCGCGCGGCCAGTTCGATCAGGGCGTTGAAATAGGCCTCCTTGCTCTCGAACCGGCTGTAGAAGGCGCCTACGGTGGCGCCCACTTTCGTGCACAGCGCCTCGATCGACAGTTCGGCGAGGCTGCGCGTGCGCAGCATCACCGCGCCCGTCTTGAGCAGCGCCGCCGTCGTCTCGCGGCTGCGCTTCTGCCGCGACGGCGTCACGCCGGGAAGGTCGAAATCTGCCGATTCAGGCTGCATCGGATATTGCATCTCCGGCCGGATTATCCATAATGATAATTCGGATTATGGTTCTTGGCAATCGCCCGAATGGCCAGCGGCAGCGGCCGCAAAGAGGCGAGCGGCGGATCAACCGCCGTCGCAGTGACAGGGAGAGACGCATGAGCGGAGGCAGCAACAGGTCGTTCGGCGGCACCATCGGCAAGACCATCGCGGGCTCGAAACCCTGGTGGCCGGCAGCGCCGGAACCGCCGGCCGGCGCCCCCAACATCCTGGTGGTGCTGTTCGACGACGTCGGCTTTTCCGATTTCGGCTGCTACGGCTCGCCGATCAGGACGCCGACCATCGACGCAATCGCGGCCGAAGGCCTGCGCTATTCCGGCTTCCACACCACCGCGATGTGCTCGACCACGCGCGCGGCTCTTCTGACCGGACGCAACCACCATTCCGTCGGTGTCGGCTGCCTCGCCAATTTCGATTCCGGCTATCCCGGCTATCGCGGCAAGATCGCACGCGAGGCAGGCACACTGGCGGAAATGCTGCGGGCGCATGCCTATCGCAACTACATGGTGGGCAAATGGCATGTCACGCCGCTGACCGAAAGCGGCGCCACCGGGCCGTTCGACGGCTGGCCGCTTGGCCGCGGTTTCGACCGCTTCTACGGCTTTCTCGACGCCGAGACCGACCAGTTCGCGCCGGAACTGGTCTCCGACAACACCCACATCGATCCACCCGGCAGCTATGCCGACGGCTATCATTTGACCTCGGATCTGGTCGACCAGTCGATCCGCTTCATCGCCGATCACATCGCAGACCGGCCCGATCTGCCGTGGCTGACCTGGGTCGCGCTCGGCGCCTGTCACGCGCCGCATCAGGCGCCTGTCGACATCATCAAGAGCTACGACCAGACCTTCGCGCACGGCTGGGACGTCGAGCGCGAGCAGCGCATGGCGCGACAGATGGCGATGGGGATCGTGCCGCGGGGAACGCGAATGCCCCCGCGCAATGACGGCGTCAAGGCGTGGGATGAGCACGGCGCGGACGAACGGCGCCTGTTCACGCGGCTGCAATCGGCATTTGCCGGCATGCTCGATCATGCCGACCGGCATCTGGCGCGGCTGATCGGGTTTCTCGACACCGCCGGCATTCGCGACAACACGCTGATCCTGGTGCTGTCCGACAATGGCGCGAGCCAGGAAGGCGGGCCGTTCGGTTTCGTCAACGCGATGGGACCATACAACTTCCGCCCCGAGCCGATCGCCGAGAAAGTGCGGCGGATCGACGACATCGGCGGGCCCGACTCGCACAACAATTTTCCGCATGGCTGGGCGATGGCGTCCAACACGCCGCTGCGCCGCTACAAGCAGAATACCCATGGCGGCGGCATCCGCGATCCCTTCGTGATGTCGTGGCCGCAGCGCATCGCTGCGAAGGGCGAATTGCGTCACCAGTTCGTCCACGCCAGCGATCTGGTGCCGACCTTGCTCGACCTGATCGGGATCACCGCGCCGCCGGTGATCGGCGGAGTTGCGCAAATGCCGATCGAGGGCGAAAGTTTTGCCCGCTCCATCACGGACGCATCGGCGCCGTCGAAATCGACGTCGCAATATTTCGAGATGTTCGGGCATCGCGGGCTCTGGCACGGCGGCTGGAAGGCGGTCGCCTTTCACCCACCCGGCACGCCGTTCGAGAACGACACATGGGAGCTGTTTCACCTCGACGATGACTTTTCCGAGGTCGAGGACCTCGCCACGAAGCAACCGGAGCGGCTGGCTGAAATGATCAGACTGTGGTGGAGCGAGGCAGAGAAACACCATGTGCTGCCGCTCGACGACCGCTTCGCGGCACGCTTTGCCGAGAACGCCGCGCGCTTCCAGGGCGCGCGCAACAACTTTGTCTTCCACGCCGGCATGGGGCACGTACCGACTGACGTCGCCCCCGACGTCCGCAGCCGCAGCTACACCATCGAGGCGCATGTCGAGATCGACGCCGCCGGCGCCGAGGGCGTGCTGATCGCGCATGGCGACGCCACCTCGGGCTACAGTCTCTACATCAAGGATGGTTTTCTGGTTCATGACCTCAATATCGGGGGCGGGCACGAAATCGTCCGTTCGAACCGCAAGGTACCGTCAGGCGCGCACCGGTTCGGGGTCCATGTAGAACGCGTGGTGCGGGAAGCCGCGCCGGCCAAGGGCTCGCGGACCGGGGTCAGCGCCTATACGCTGCTGATCGACGGCGAGCCCGTGGGCTCGCTGCAGACGCAGCAGGGTTTCAACAATTTCATCTCCTGGTCCGGCCTCGACATCGGCCGCGACCGCTCCAGCCCGGTGTCGCATTACGCTGCGCCGTTCGAATTCACCGGCCGCCTGCTGCGCGTGACGGTCGCCATGCACAACAACCAGAAGCTCGACGGCGACGGCGTCGGCGCCGCGGAGATGGCGCGGCAGTGATACTTTCGTCATTGCGAGCCAACGGGTCGCGCGAACGTGCGCCCGATGACAGGCTCCGCGAAGCAATCCAACTTCACCGCGACAAAGCTGGATTGCTGCGTCGCTGCGCTCCTCGCAATGACGGGGATCATTTGATCCTGTCGTAAGCCGCGGCGAAATCGGTCAGCGGGATCGGGATGGTGATGTTTTCCTTATTGAGATTTTGGAACGAGACCTTGAGCTGCTTTCCCGTTCTGAGAGCGGCCAGCAGATCGGGCGCGATCGGGGAACCGGCATAGCAGCCCCGGTTTTCGCAGGTCTGGATCTGCAGGTCGGTCGCCTTGCCGTCATCGACCTGAAGTTTCGCACCTCCCTGCAAATGAAGCCCGAGCGGCAACTGCACCAGCGCGACTGGCGCCCGGGTGTCGGCGGGCACGCGGATGTTGACAAGGACGATCAACTGCCCGGTCTTGCTGAGCACCGCGGTTTGCTCCATCGCGCATTCGAGCGGCGCGGCGCGGCTGGCGCTGGTGCATCGCGCGTTCCATCCCTGTGCGGCAGGTGCGGGCTCCGCCGGGGGCGCGGCCGGTGCAGGTGTTGCTACTGGGGCGGGCGTCGCGGCCTTCGATTTCGGGGCTTGCTGCGCGTGGCTGACACCGATCGATCCGGCAGCCAGGATGGCGATGCAGATCGCAGTCTTGATGGACATTTTCACTGAAGGGGCTCCGGGAGGAATGCAATCGGTTGTGCCGTCGGGGGCTCAAAGTCAAGCCGGTCCACGGCTTGTCGCGCGCGATCGATCGCGGCGTCGAGATGGCGTGAAGCCTTTCGCAGCCGCCGGCAATGTAGGTCCATTCTAAACCGCATGGGGTCCCCTGTCTTTTTTTGGGCTGCGGGACATGGTACGCAATGCCCTCGTTGGCGGCCTGATCCTCGATCTCGCCACGGCGACCCAGGGCCCATGCGAATGGCTGGGTGAGACGACCCTGAAACGGTCAAATTGACCGTATTGATCACCATTTGCCCGCTGCTGAGCCGAAGTATGACGATGTTCCCGTTTCGAACCGCCTTTGTCGTGACCCTCGCACTGGCGATGGCGTCTCCGCCGTCGCTCGGTCATGCGCAGCAGAATGCGGCACCTTCGGCTCCGCAGGCCGCGCCTGCAGCGCCGGCGCACACGCCCGCGGCGACTGACGCCGCCGCGGTTCCCGCCGAGAGCAAATTGCTGAAGCCGATTGCCGCGGTGCCGGATATGTCGCCGTGGTCGATGTTCCAATCGGCGGATGTGCTGGTCAAGGCCGTCATGATCGGGCTCGCCTTCGCCTCGCTCGTGACCTGGACCATCTTCATCGCCAAGATGGTCGAGATGTCGCTGGCCCGGCGCAGGCTGCGCACGGCGCTGCGAAAAATCGGCGAAGCGCGCTCGCTGGCCGAAGCGCAGTTCGCGCTCGGCGCCGGGGAGGGCGTGTTGCCGTCGCTGCTGGCAGCCGCCTTGCGCGAAGCGCGGCTGTCGGCGGGAATTTCCAGCGACGCCGGCATCAAGGAACGCGCGGCTTCGAGTTTTGCGGAGATCGTGCGCGCCGAGGCGAGGCGGATCCGGCTCGGCATGGGACTGCTCGCCACCATCGGCGCCACCTCGCCGTTCGTCGGACTGTTCGGCACCGTCTGGGGCATCATGAACAGCTTTATCGGCATCTCGAAATCGCAGACCACCAATCTGGCCGTGGTCGCGCCCGGGATCGCCGAGGCGTTGCTCGCCACCGCGCTCGGCCTTGTCGCGGCAATTCCGGCCGTGATCATCTACAACCATTTCGCGCGTGTGACGAAGGGCTACCTCGAACTGGTCGGCCGTGCCTCCGGCGCCTCGGCGCGGCTGTTGTCGCGCGACCTCGACCGCACCCATGTCACTTCTCCTGGCGGCGCGCGTTCGCGCGCGGCGGAGTAGCCGATGGCCGTCTCGCTCAGCGACACCGAACTCGACGACGACAATGATTTCGCGGAAAACCACGAGATCAACGTCACGCCGTTCATCGACGTCATCCTGGTGCTGCTGATCATCTTCATGGTGGCGGCGCCGCTGTCGACCGTCGATCTGCCGATCGACCTGCCGACTTCGACCGCGACACCGCAGAAGAAGCCGGACAAGCCGACCTATGTCAGCATCAAGACCGACCTCGCGGTGGCGATCGGCGAGAACCTGGTCAAGCGGGTCGATCTGGTGCGCGCGCTCGATGCGATGGCGGATGCGAGCAAGGACCGTTTTATCTTCTTGCGCGCCGATCGCGCGGTGCCCTATGGCGAATTGATGGACGTGCTGGAACTGCTGCGCGCCGGCGGCTATTCCCGGATCAAGCTGGTGGCGCTGGAAGGCGTTGCCGGCAGCGTTACCACCGACCCTGCAAAACTCTGAGGCGAGGCCGAGATGTCCGACCTCGAAGCCGAACCAAAACCGTCGCGACGGCTGTGGGCCTTTGCAGCCGTGGCCGCGCTCGCGCTGCATCTCGGCTGCGGCGCGCTGGCGATCGCGCATCTGCGGGAATCCGAAAGCGAGAACGATCTCGGCGCCAATGCGATCGAGGTCGGCCTCGAATTCGCGTCGCTGCGCCGCGAAGCCACCGACCTGCCGTCGGGACCAGACACCGATGCCTCGGTGGCGTCGCCGGCGCTGGCCGAGCAGCAGGCCGAGGTCAAGGAGACCGAACTGCCGAAGGACGTGCCCACCGAGACCGACGAGGCCGACCGCCTGGTAACGCCGACCGAGTCGAACAAGCCCACGGAAGAGGATACCAAAATCGCCGCGGTGCAGACCCAGGCCTCCACCGAGTCGGTGGCCTCCGAAGCCACCGCCACGCCGAGCTCCGAAGCGATCCCGGAGGGCCCGCGCTCGGTGGCGCCCGCGCTCGGCAGCGGCGAGACCGCGCGGCGCGCGCGCGTGGCGTGGCAGAAGGAGCTGGTCGCCCATCTCGACAAGCACAAGCGCTATCCGGCGCAGCGTTCGCGCAAGAGCGCCGAGATCATGGTCTCGTTCGCGCTCGACCGCATGGGCCGCGTGCTCTCGGCCAGCATCGTCAAGGGATCCGGCGACGCCGCCTTCGACGAAGCCGCCCTCGCGATGCTGAAACGCGCCGATCCGGTTCCGCATCCGCCGCCGCTGGTCGCCGACGATGGTCTGAGCTTTACGCTGCCGGTAATTTTCAGGGTGAAGGGCAAGAGCTGAGGGGCGGGGGCGGGCGTGCGAACGGAATTTCTTTTCGCTCATCCGGCTCAAACTCTTAACGTCGTCCCTAGTGCGAACGCAGGGATCTACGCTGTGTCCTATCGGTAAGGACGCTGGCAGCAGATATCTTTCTCAAACAATAACGGCCGCGGATTATGGGTCCCTGCGTTCGCAGAGACGACGAGGTGACACACCTTCGCGATCTCGCGGCGCGTTTCGCCCGAGGTTTGCTGGAAACTTGCCGCCCTCTCCAATCAGAGGGCGCGGGGAATGCCGGACGCCCGATGCGCCCGATAGCCACGTGTGCAATGGGTAGTGGTAGAACGCACACGTGTTGTCAGGTCACACCGGAATCGCCCGGCACTCCCCGCGCAATGGTTTACGGCTTATACGTGATCTCCCCGGCGAGCCCTGCTCTATTGCCACCGTCACC
>JBKJUA010000218.1:0-9942 GCA_046590305.1 Bradyrhizobium sp. | reverse complement strand
ACGTGGGTCATGCCATTGGTTGGCGAGGCGCCATGCCAATGCTTTTCGCCCGCGGGAATCCACACCACGTCGCCCGGCCGTATCTCATGGATCGGGCCGCCCTTGGTCTGGACCCGGCCGACACCTGAGAGGACATAGAGCGTCTGCCCCAGCGGATGCGTATGCCAATTGGTCCGCGCGCCCGGCTCGAAGGCAACGCGGTTCGAAGCAAGCCGCGCCGGGGCCTCGGTGGCAATGATCGGATCCTGCCAGACCGTGCCGGTGAAATACTCGTTCGGCGCGCGGCGTGTCGGCCGCGATCCCGCGAGATGGATGTCCATGGAATCCTCCTTGTTGCCGACGCCGTTCGTTGCGCCGTGGTTATTTCTTCGAGGCGGCGTAACGCGCTTTGGTTTCGGCGTTCATGGGATAGAGACCCGGCAAGACCGCGCCGGCATTCACCTGATCGACGATCCAGGCTTCCATGCGCTCCTGCTCGGCGCCCTCTGCCAGAATGAGATCGAGGAATGCCGCCGGGATCACCACGGCGCCGTCCTGGTCGGCGACGATGATGTCATTGGGAAAGATCGCGACCCCGCCGCAGCCGATCGGCTCGCCCCAGCCCACGAACGTCAGCCCGGCGACCGAGGGCGGTGCGGCAAACCCGTCGCACCACACCGGCAGGCCGGTGCCGAGCACGCCCTCAAGATCGCGCACCACGCCGTCGGTCACCAGCGCCGCCACGCCGCGCTTGGCCATGCGGGCGCACAGGATGTCGCCGAAGATACCGGCATCGGTGACGCCCATGGCGTCGACCACGGCGATGCAGCCTTCGGGCATGGCCTCGATCGCGGTGCGGGTCGAGATCGGCGACGACCAGGATTCCGGCGTCGCCAGATCCTCGCGCGCCGGGACGAAACGCAGCGTAAAGGCCGGCCCGACCAGCCGGGGCTGTCCCGGTCGCAAAGGTCGAGAGCCACGCATCCAGACGTTTCGCAGGCCCTTCTTGAGCAGAACCGTCGTGATGGTGGCGGTGGAGACGCGCGACAGGGTCGCGTTCGCTTCAGGGGTCAGGGACATCGCAAAATCGGCTCCGGTCGGGATGGATGGGCGGCGCATCTTGCGGGGCGCGGCCATCGCGTCAAGTGGTGTTGGCGAAGAGTCTGCATCGCGCGGCGCGATCATCACCTGGTAGCACGGGTATGCGGATTAATTTATTGAACTTGCAGGCTGATTTGCGCGAAGCGAATTCCACTCCGGCGCAAAACGCGCTACAGCATGATATCCGCCGAAGAGTCATGAGGCCATGTCCGCGACACTGCCCCCGCCCCGCCTTTTGCCCAGTGGCGACAGCGCCATAACGGTGGAATTCAACCGGAATATCGATGACGCGGCAAACCAGCGCGTGCTGGCGCTCGATCGCACGATGGCGCGCCAGACCATAGCCGGCGTGACCGAGACGGTACCGACCTATCGGTCCCTGCTGGTGCATTACGACCCCGTGCAGATCGGTTTCGACGCCCTGAGCGCGCAGCTGCTGGCGCTGGCTCAACTGCCGGTTCCGCCGGTCACGACGACCCGGCGCTGGCGCATTCCCGTGGTCTATGGCGGCGAGCACGGCATCGACCTCGAGGACGTCGCCAGGACGCTGAACACCACGCCGGACGCGATCGTGGCGCGGCATGTCGCCGGCGACTACCGCGTCGCCATGATCGGCTTTACGCCGGGCTGGTCCTATCTCAGCGGCCTGGATAGTCAGTTGCACATGTCGCGGCGGCAAAATCCGCGACTGCTGACGCCTGCAGGCACGATCTCGATCGGCGGCGTGCAGACCGGCGTGCAGTGTCTCGCGGGCCCGAGCGGCTGGCATCTGTTGGGACGGACTCCGGTCCGGACCTATCAGTTGCATCGCGATCCCACCTTCCTGCTCGAACCCGGCGACGCCGTCGCCTTTGCCGCGGTCGACGCCAAGACCTTCGCGGAGCAGGACCGCGCCGCCGAGCATGGCGAGATCGTCGCCGAATTGATCGCCGCATGAGCAAACTCGTGATTTCAGCGATCGGTCCCGCGAGTTCGGTGCAGGACGGCGGACGGCACGGCGCCCAGCGCTACGGGCTGACGCCGAGCGGCGCGATGGACCGGCTGGCGCTGGCGGCGGCGAACGTTCTGGTCGGCAACGCGCCCTTGGCGGCGGCTATCGAGATCGGCCCGTTTGGTGCCGCGTTCACCGCGCGCGACGGCGCGGTTCGCGTCGCCCTGGCGGGCGCCTCGCGCAATGCCGACATCTCCGGGCGCGCCGCGGCATTCCATAGCTCGATGACGCTCGCCGACGGCGAGACGCTGACGCTGGGCTTTGCACGTGTCGGCTCGTTCAGCTACCTCGCGATCGAGGGCGGCATTGCCGGCGAGCCGATGTTCGGCAGCCTCGCGGTCAATGCCCGCGCCGGGCTCGGCAGCCCCTATCCGCGCCCGCTGCAAGCCGGCGACGAATTACAGACTGCGGCGGCGACCGGTGCGGCCGAACGGCGGATCGATCTTCCCACGGTGACGGACGCGCCGATCCGCGTGGTGTTGGGTCCGCAGGACGACGAATTCGACGACGTCCAGAAACAACTGTTTCTGGACTCGGAGTGGAAGATATCGGCCACCAGCGACCGCATGGGCTACCGGCTCGAAGGTCCCGTGATCAAGCATCTGCACGGCCACAACATCGTCTCCGACGGCACCGTCAACGGCAGCATCCAGGTGCCCGGCAATGGCGCGCCCATCGTGCTGATGCCGGACCGCGGCACCAGCGGCGGATATCCCAAGATCGCTACCGTGATTTCGGTTGATCTGGGGCGCTTCGCGCAGACACCGGCCGGCAAGGTTTTCCGGTTCAAGGCCGTCAGTATGGCGGAAGCGCAGGCCGAGTTCAGGAAATGGGCCGGGTTGCTGCGCACCCTGCCGGACCGTCTCCGGCCGATCGAAAACTTTGATTTCAACATCGAAGCGCTGCAAGATGCCAACGTCGCCGGCGCCGCCGTCAGCGCCGTCGATGCCGGAACCTGGTCGCCCTGAAACAACGCGAGCAAACAAGATGAAGACAGTCGATCTGAATTGCGACCTCGGCGAAGGGTTCGGCGCCTGGGAAATGGGCAATGACGCCGCCATGATCGAGCTGGCCACGTCGGTCAATATCGCCTGCGGGTTTCATGCCGGCGATGCCGACATCATGCGCAGGACGGTGGACCTTGCGAAGGCGCGCGGCGTCAGCATCGGCGCGCATCCGGGCTATCGCGACCTGCACGGCTTTGGCCGGCGGCCGGTTCCCGGCATGAAGCCGTCGGAGATCGAGAATCTCGTCGCCTACCAGATCGGCGCGCTGCAGGCGATCGCGACCGCGGCCGGCCACAAGGTGACGCATGTCAAGGCGCATGGCGCGCTGTCCAACGTCGCCTGCGAAGATGACATGACCGCAAAGGCGATCGCCTCCGCCATCAGGGCGGTCGATCCAAACCTGGTTTTCGTGGTGCTCGCCAATTCAAAACTGGTGCAGGCCGGCGAAGCCGCCAACTTGCCAATGGTGCACGAAGTGTTCGCCGACCGCGCCTATGAGGACGACGGCTCGCTGGTGTCGCGCCGCAAGCCCGGCGCGGTATTGCATGACCCGAAGCAAATCGCCGATCGCGTGGTGCGGATGGTGCAGGACGGCGCCGTGGTCTCGGTCACCGGCAAGGTGATCAAGATGCGCACCGACACCGTGTGCATTCACGGCGATACGCCCGGCGCGGTCGAGATCGCGCAAGCTATCCGACAGGCCTTGAAGGCGGCTACAATTGAAGTGGCGCCGTTCAAAGTGAATTGAATCGTAGGGTGGGCAAAGCGTACGGGTCGCGCGCAAGCGCGTCCCGCAAGCGTGCCCACCACAGTGAAAAAAAGTTGGTGGGCACGGCGCAAGAGGCGCCTTTGCCCACCCTACGGTTTCAGAACGGATGAACGGACAGCGTGCCGAACACCACGGCCGCGATCAGCGCCAGCGAGCCATAGAGCGCGGCGGTATGAAACCCGGTTCCGCCTTGTCGCGAAAGCTGGCGCGCGTGAAGGTGCAGGCGGGCTTCCGCCGATAGTTCGCGCATGGTCGATCTCCAACGCAGCATGGCCCCGTAATGAAGGGCTGTTCGCTGCCGGATGCAAGATGACCGCGAAAATAGCGATGCCGACGCCCAAATGGCGTTGCGCTACAGCCTAAAATTCTCCACCGGGGATTCCGGCGAGAATATTATTCGCTGCAATTTGATGCTGATTAACCGGTTCCATCAGTAGACGTCCTGCTGGAACCGGCCCTTCTTCTTGAGATCGGCGACAAACAGCACCGCCTCGTCGGTCGAACGCGCGCCGAACTGCGCGACGATATCGACCAGCGCGCGCTCGACATCCTTCGCCATCCGCTTGGCGTCGCCGCAGATGTAGATGTTCGCGCCGTCGGCCAGCCAGGTCCATACTTCGCGGCCGAGTTCGCGCATGCGGTCCTGCACATAGAATTTCTTGTCGCCGTCGCGCGACCACGCCAGCGACAGCCGCGTCAGCAGGCCCGCCGTTTTCATCGCATTCAACTCGTCGGAATAGAAGAAATCGGATGCGCTGCGCTGATGGCCGAAGAACAGCCAGTTCTTCCCCTGCGCGCCGGTCGCCTTGCGGTCGAGCAGAAAGGCGCGGAACGGTGCGATGCCGGTGCCCGGCCCGATCATGATGATTGGCACTTTCGGATCCTGAGGCAGCGCGAAGCCATGGGCCTTCTGCACATAGACCTTGAGTTCGTCGCCGGGATTGATGCGCTCGGCGAGGAACGTGGAGGCGAGCCCGATGCGCTTGCGCTTGCCGATCACGTAGCGCACGCAATCGACCGTCAGCGACAGTTTTCCGGGCGTCGCATTGTGCGACGAGGAAATCGAATAGAGCCGCGGCTGCAGCGGCTCCAGCGCCTCGACGAAGGCTTCGGGATGCGGACGCACGCCTGAAAATTTCTGCAACGCCGCCATCACGTCGAGCGTGGCGGCATCGCCGTCGGGATCGTCGCCCTGCGCCAGTGCCCGCGCCTTCTCGCGCTGAGCACCGCCGGTAATGTAGGAAATGAGCTCGAACAGGCTGTCCGGCGCAGGCGCCAGTGAGACTTCGTCGGTCAGCACTTCGCGCAGAGTCTTGCCGCGGACCTTGGTGGTGTGCGAGGCGCCCAGCAAGGCGATGATCTGGTCGACATGGCCGAGATCGTTGCGGGCAAAGATGCCGAAGCTGTCGCCGACGACATAATCGAGGCCGGCGCCAGAGAGATCGAAATCGATGTGCCAGGTTTCCTTTTCCGATCCGGCCTTATTGAGCAGCCGGCGCGACAGGAAGGTGGCCGCGACGGGATTGTCGCGTGAACGGCCGGGCTCCGCCGTGACGACGGCTGCTGCGGCGGCAGGCGCTGCCGGGCCAGACGCCGCCGGCTCCTTTTCCAGTTCCTCGTTCAGCGCCTTCAGCATCCGGGCGGTTTCCTTGCCGCCGGGGACGCAGAGGTTGAGACGCGGCTCCGCCTTGCTCGCGATCGCGTCCGAATAATCGTGGCAATTGTAGCCGCATTGGCCGCAATCCTGTTGGGCCATCGCCGCCATCATGCGCCGGTGCAGGGGCCGGCCTTCGGCGAGCTTCATGCGATCCGATATCGGCATGGTCTGGTCGTGCCACGGCGCCTCGCCATCGTCGCCATCGCCGGCGGGGCCTTGCAGCATGGACGCGCCCTGCTCCGGCGACAGCGGCGTCGGACCGCCATCCGTCAGCAGCCCGGCAAAGAAGCCGTTCAACCAGGAGCGCTGCGCATCGGAAAACGGCGCACTGGAGGGAATGATCTCGATCTTCGGAGGCGGTGTCATCTGGTTCATGTCGAAACCTCGGCATCGGCCAATTTGCGCAGCGTCTCGCCGTCATGGCGGCGCGCGAAGCTCAGGAATGTCTCGTCCGGCGAGGTGCGATGGGAGATGTAGGCTTTCAGCAGCCGCTCGACATAGACGGGTGCGTCTTCCGCCGTGACGTCGTGAAATACCTCCTGCCCCATCTCGGCTTGCGGACCGAAGCCGCCCCCGGTGAAGACATGAAAGCCATCGACGGTGTCGTCGCTGTCGCCGACCGCGATGCGCGCGCCGACCATGCCGATGTCGCTGATGTAATGCTGCGCGCACGAATGGTGGCAGCCGGTGAGATGGATGTTGATCGGGGTCTCGACCGGCACCCGCGGGTCGCACCAGTCCGCGATCCGGGCGGCGGTGCGCTTGGTATCGGCATTGCCGAACTTGCAGCCGGCGCGGCCGGTGCAGGCAATCAGCCCGGCGCGGATTTCCGAGGTTTTGATCGCCAGGCCGATCGCCTCGATCGCGGCCGTAGCCAGCGCCACTCTGTCGTCGGACACGCCTGAAATCAGCAGGTTCTGCCAGACTGTGAGGCGGATATCGCCGTCGCCGAGGTCTTGCGCGATTTTGGCGAGGCCGCGCATCTGTTCGCAGGTCACCTTGCCCAGCGGCAGCGCGACGCCGATCCAGTTCAGACCGTCCTGCTTCTGCCGGTGCACGCCGATATGCGCGGTGCGGTCGAACGCCGGACGGGGCGCGAGGGCTTCTGGCGGCACGCGGGTGAAGGCATGGCCGAGTTTTTCCTCGACCAGGACGAGGAATTTTTCCATGCCCATGCCGTCGATGACGTATTTCAATCGCGCCTTCAACCGGTTGGTGCGATCGCCGAGGTCGATGAAGACACGGACGATGGCGTCCGAAACCCTGGTCGCATCGGCCGGCTTGACGATGATGCCGGTATCGGTGGCGAAATCCTTATGGCCGGTGATGCCGCCGATGCCGAGCTTGAACCAGACGCCCGGCTCGACATCGAAACCGTCTTTGACCTCGACCGCGGCAAAGGCGATGTCGTTGGTGTCTTCCAGCACCGCGATCTTGCCGGCGCCGTCGAAGGCGACATTGAATTTGCGCGGCAGGCCGGTCAGCGAGCGGTCGTTGAGGATGTGGTAGTGCCATTCGCGGGCATATTCGCGGGTGTCGAGCAACTCCTGCGGATCGATACCGGCGGTCGGCGTGCCCGTGACGTTGCGGATGTTGTCGGCGCCGGAGCCACGCGAGCACAGGCCGAGGTCCTGAATGCCTTCCACCAGCATGACTGCGTGCTTCGGCGGGATTTCGCGCACCTGAAGGTTGGCGCGGGTGGTGACGTTGCTGAACGGGCCACACAGCGGTTCGATCAGATCGGCCAGCCCCGAAAACTGCCAGTGCTTCATGATGCCGTTCGGAATCCGCAGGCGGCTCATATAGGAGTCCTGCGTCGGCCCGACGTAAAACAGGCCGTAATAGCGCCAGCGGAAATTGTCCGCCGGCGACGGTCGCGCATCGGCCAGCGCCTGTTCCTTCAACCGCGGATAGGCGTCGAACGGATGCTGCTCGCGCTTCCACTTTTCCTGGTCGACGAGTTTCTTGCCCGAGGCAAGCGTGCGATCCTGCGCCTGGATGTGCGACGCTTCCGGGCCGGTCGGCTCGGAATTCGTTTTGCCCGCGGCTGCGCCACCGAGGCCGCGGCCTACCCGGCTGATCTGCAGGCCCGTCGTGAAACCTTCGAGGTAGCGTTTCTGCTCGTCCGTAAAATCGACTGAGAGCGGTTCCAGTTTCATGGTGCGCGACGAAGCTCCTGCGGCCACGATGGGTGGCTTCAACGGAAAAGGAATGCGACCGCGTTCAAGTCATGCGAACCGGTCCGACCAGCTTCGTTGCTGCGGAAATCCATACCTGGACGTAGGCCAACGGGCATCTGCGACGGCTGGCCGCACTGCAACATTCAAGTTGCGTGCCACCCCGATTCGTACAAATTATGTAGTTTATTCAATTGGTTGTATTTTTGACTGAAGCCCTGCCCGCCAGCGCCGCCGCTGATTTCAAGCAGACAGCCTAATAATTAGACGGCTGGGCCGGGTGCCCAACATCGCTCCACGGGCCGCCTCAGGGTTTCCTGCGACCGATCTTGAAAGCGGCCAGATGGCCGGCAATGTCGTTGGCATCGAAGGCGGGGCCGGCGAAGGCGCCAATGCCGTCGGAGGCCTCAGCCGGCTTGGCCTCGCGCCCAAGTGCAGCGTCGTACAGGTCCGGCCTGAACACCGCCATTGCGACCATCAGCGCCTCCGGGCTGACCGTCGTCTGCCCCCACCGCACCATCTGGGCGTAGAGCCAGGCCGCCTGTACCGGATCAGGCCGGGCCGCGCCCTGCCGCCCCACCAGCAGATAGCGGTTGCTCTCGCGCATGGTTCCGTCAGGAGAAATCTTGAGGCGGCCGTCGAGCGTTCGCTGGATCACCTCCGGATCGACACCAATGCGCTCGGCTGCGCTGAGGATGCGCGCCGCCTCGGCGCGGTTCTGCGGCTGCTCGATGAATTCGGCGGCGCGTTCATGCGCCCGGATCAAGGCGGCCAGCACGGCCGGGTTTTTCTCCGACCAGTCCTGCCGGACCGCCAGCACCTTCTCGACCGCGCGGACCAGAATATCGGCCACGAAATGCAGGATGTGGCCGACGCCGAGATCGACCGCGACGGAATTCCAGGGCGCGCCGACGCAGAACGCGTCGACATGACCGTTGGCGAGACTGTCCACCATATAGGGCGGCGGCAACACCACGAGACGAACATCCTCGTCGGGATCGACGCCACCGGCCGCCATCCAGAACCGCAGCTGATAATTGTGGGTCGAGAACGGAAACGTCATGCCGAAGGTCAACGGTTCGGCGCCGCTTTTGCGCCGTGCCGCGACCACGCGGGCCAGCGCCAGCGCCGTGGCCATCGGGTCGAACCGATCGCCCGATAGCTCCGCGATGATATCAGCATGCAGCGCCGGCGATACCGTGATGGCATTGCCGTTGAGCCCGAGATTGAACGGCGCCACGATCGGCACCTTGACGTGTCCGAGCCCGAGGCTGGAGGCGATCGCGACCGGCGCCAGCAAATGGGCTGCGTCGAACAGGCCGATGTTGAGCTTGTCGCGAACGTTGGACCACGACACTTCCCGGACCAGCGTGACATCGAGCCCTTCGGCCGCGCAAAACCCCTTGTCGACGGCGACGATCAGGGCCGCGGCATCCACCAGCGGAATGAAGCCTATGCGCAGCGCCTTGGTCATTTCAGCAACTCCGAAGCGGTCAGGATCGATTGCGCGATCTCGCCGATTTTCTTTTTCTCGCGCATCGCGGTGGAGCGCAGCAGCACGTAGGCCTCGTCTTCGGTGAGGCCCTTCAGTTTCATCAGGATACCCTTTGCGCGGTCGATCACCTTGCGATCCTCGAGCGCGGACTTGGCGCGATCGAGTTGGTCCTGCAGATTGGAGAAGGCGTTGAAGCGCGAGATGCAGAGGTCGAGGATCGGCTTGATCCGCTCTTTCTTCAGGCCATCGACGATATAGGCGGAGACACCGGCATCGACCGAGGCCTGGATCGAGGCGGAGTCGCTCTGGTCGACGAACATCGCAATCGGCCGGCGCACCGCGCGGCTGACCTGGAACATCTGCTCCAGCACGTCGCGGCTGGGGTTTTCGAGGTCGATCAGGATGACGTCGGGGTCGAGCGCATAGATCCGGGCCAGCAAATTGTGCATCTCGCGGATATGCGTGACGCCGGTAAAGCCTGCCTCCCGCAGCCCCTCTTCGAGGATCGCTGCGCGGATCGGGCTTTCGTCAACAATGACGATCCTGGGAGACGTCTCGGAGCCCATCGATCACTCGCATTCCGGCAAAACACCTCTTAGCACGCCCGAAGCCGGCTTAAAGCCTTGTAATTGCGGACGATTGGGACTAGCTCCTGCCCATCACAAGGCATATCCGACATGAACCAGGCCGCCGCGCCCAAAGTCAGCTTTGTTTCCCTGGGATGCCCCAAGGCGCTGGTGGATTCCGAGCGGATCATCACCCGGCT
>JBKJUA010000209.1:0-23658 GCA_046590305.1 Bradyrhizobium sp. | reverse complement strand
TCCACGACCGCCCTTGATCTGAATGACGGCATCGTCATCCGCGACCGTGGTGCTGGCGGGAGCGATTCCCAGCCGCGCGGAAGCTGGCATCGCCATCGTCAGCGCCGATACGGCTATCGCGGCCGCGATCAGTAAAACTCGTTTCATTGGTGATTCCTCCGGGCCGCGAAGCTGCGGCCTGTTACCACAATTTCCCTGTCTGTATTTCGTTCCATGTGCGGCGTGCAACCGATGAGCATTCAGAGTGAGGATTGTAAAGCAGTGTCTATTGCCTGTTTCTCCCATCTGTATTGCCTTGCATCGGGCGCGTTCAGGAACATTCGTGATCGGGAAATGTTCAGTCGTGGATCACAACCCACGGAGGATCATCCAATGAACTGCAAATTGCTAACCGGCGTTGCTCTGGCAACGGTTCTTGCATTCTCGAGCGCTGCCCAGGCTCAAAGCGGCGCCGCTGCCGGAGCAACCACAGGCGCGGTAGGGGGAGCCATCGTTGGCGGCCCTGTGGGCGCCGTAGTCGGTGCTGGCGTTGGCGCCGTTGCCGGCGGCATTGCCGACGACACCAGGCCGCGTTTCCGCAGCTATGTGACGGAGCGAAGGGTACCCTCCTATCGCTATGACCGCGAAGTGGTTGTCGGAGCCGACCTTCCGTCCAGCGGCGTGACCTATCACGAGGTGCCGAAGGAGTACGGCGTAACCAAGTATCGTTACACGGTGGTGAACGATCGCACCGTGCTGGTGGATCCCAGCTCGAACCGCATCGTCCAGATCATCGAGTGATCGACCACGGCAACGCCGAAAGCCGCCGGGGGTTTCCCGGCGGCTTTTTCTTGTGCAAGTTTCTGATTTCACTTTGGCCGCCGCTGGATCAGCGTGCCCGTCACCATCCTGCTCGAAAAAGCCGCTAGGCTCCAGCGGTTGATAGTCACGGCTTCGCAGAATTCGGGTTCAACGCGGCTCCGTGCGGAACAAAAACCGCCGCAAACGAGCTTTGGGAAAAACCGGAACAATTTGGCTTCCTGCGGATTTATTTTCCCGCATCATCGAAAACCCAAGGAGGAAGCTTTGAAAAAGATTCTGATTGTCGGCGCACTGGCCTTTGCCGCCACCTCGATCGCGCAAACTGCAAGTGCGCAGGAAGTCTATATCGTGCGCGACGCCTCGACCAAGAAGTGCACCATCGTCGACACCAAGCCGACGACCACCACCACCACGATCGTCGACAATGGCACGTTCAAGACCAGAACTGAAGCCGAGACCAGCATGAAGACCATGAAGGTCTGCACCACGAACTAAGCTTTTCCACGTGAGGCGATGGAAGGAGGCGGCAGCGAGGGGCTGCGGCCTCCTTTTCCTCGGCTTGACCAAAACCCAATCAATGATCAAAGATCTGGCGAAGTCGAGAGACCGGCCGTCAGGATCTCGACAACCCCCAATCTGGCGTGAAAAGTGTTCAGATAATGAGCGTCAAGTACAGATCTGACGAGAATATGCAGCACATCATTTTTCATTAATAGTGGCGGTCGAAAAGGCTCCGAAGTTTCTCGGAAGGGCGCCTGCGCGACCTCGAGAGCTTGCGTAAAACCCTCCGGGTCGGGAAGCGGGAGCATCGAATTTCCCTTCCTGCGTCTTGTTGATTTCTTGAATTTGTTGACGGCTTGAATTCCGCAACCGGCGACGGCGCAATGACGGCCAAGCCATGAAAGGTCGCGATGCAGGACCCGCGATGCAGGACCATAGGCGTCCCGGATGGTCGAAGGTCGGAAGACCGGCAGACGACGCAAAATCGCGTCGCATTCCAGAAATCCCTGTAACGTGAATCGTCTCCACCAAATGCCATGATGCCTGGCTCAGAACGTTGCCGCTTTTGTTCCGTTTGTTGCTTCGCACGCGCAACCATCTTCTTGGATTTCTGTCCAGCATAACGCCTGCGGCGCTCTCGTCGTTCTTCGGCGGCGACCGACGTCTTGAGGTCACCGGCGCTTTCAACCTGTTTTTCGAATGGAACAAGCACGTCCTTCTCCGGCTGAGTTTGCACCTGAGAGGTCCGAACGGCCTCGAAGCCTGCAGCGCAGGTTCCGACGACGCTGGTAATATCACGCGAACTGCGGGGGCCTGCCCTGAACCGGCGCGGATTTGATAGTCAGACGGCTGCTTGATTGCCGAATGAGCGAGCATTAACCCGCCGCCGAAGCCGAGAGCGAGAATAGAAGTCACCACGGCGAGGAAGATGCGAGCGCTTGATGACATGTCCTGAACTCCAGTACGCCAACGAACGCGGGGATCCTGACATATGTTCAATATCGGGATAATTCGGCAGTCAACTCAGTGCCTTGCTACTTAAACCGTGAAAATCAAATCCTCAGGATCCCGTTGACTTAGCGACTGACAGTCATAAGCTCGGTAACAATAGGTAACTGGAGTACGTTCGAATCCGGCGGTTCTTTCCTTAATTTTCAGGGAAGAACCTTCAGCGCCGCGCGTTTTTCGGAAAGCTTGGCCTGAATGGCGAGCAGGCAATAGTTTGGGTGGAGTGAGTTCTATGACCAGGGCGATTGAACATATTGTCGCGGGCTATTCGACACTCAAGAATCGAAAAGCCTTGGAAGAAATACGGGACCATCGCAGGCGCCTCCTGATGGAGAACCGGATGAGCGCTGTTTCTTCAGGTTTCAACCTCGATCGGATCACAACCGACCTTCAGGAAGAAATCAGCATCGTCGAGACCGCTCTATCAAGATTTCAGGATGGGGGATCCAGTCAGCCCGACTGACGCCCTGCCCTGCATCGTTGCTTCATGGCGCTTGGGTGCCCCGTGCGATTGGCCGAGCGTTCCGAAACGGACATCCGGACTGGGTGTCCGGAACTTGATGTTCCGGTGGCTCTCGTGAATATGCGGCCATAGAAGCCAGCAGAAAAATGGTTCGGCGCCGTTGCCGAGCCATTTCCTTTTGCCTCGAAGATCGAGCTTACTTCTTCCTGGTCGTCGTGGAAGAGCCGGTCGTTGTCTGATGGCCCGGCGCGTATTCGGAGGCGCCCGGTCCGGTAGATTTCTTTCCAGTCCTCTTGGCATCCTGCATCTTGTGGCCCGGTGTATACTCCGAAGCGCCCGGACCTGTGGACGGCTTTCCGGTTTCCTGCGCTTTCTGCATCTGTTGGCCGGGAGCGCTCTTCGTGGTCGGCGACTGCGCGAACGCAGACGAAGCGAACAGTATAGTGCCGGCTACGATCAGGAATTTCCTTGGCATGTGACTTCTCCTCCGTTGGTGGATGAACGCAGTCAACATTTCGAAAACTCCACCGTTCCAAACTTGTCTCCGTTGCGGACAATAGTTTCCTGAATAGCGGATCAGGTTGCTGCGATGCATGGGTTCTGAAGTGATCGGCAGACATCAGGCCGAAGGAACTGTCCCGGATTGGTCTGCTGCAAGGAATTCAGCAGCCACGGGGAGCCGGTAAGGCCGCCCGCGGCACACTGGGATGGCTGTTCGAGCTCTACCGACACACCACCGCTTGGAAAGACCTCGCCTAGTCCATCCGCTACAAGCGCGAAAAGATCATGATTGAGGGTGCTGACGACCGCCGAACACCAGCCAGTGTCGGCGATCAGTGAAGCGGCGGTCATCGCCGGCCGCGAGCGCCTATCAGCCACCGACGTCCGCGCAAGCCTTCATCGACACGCTGCACGGGTTGTTCAAGTGGGCCGTCAGCATGAAGCTCGCTGCCAGCGATCCGACGCTGCACGTCAAGGTCAAGACCAGGTCGAGCCGCAAAGGTGGCTACCCGCCCTGGACCGAAGAAGACATCGCCAATTTCGAGGCGCGCTGGCCGCGCGGCACCCGCGAGCGGGTGATCTTCGACATCCTTGCTCACACGGGACTACGGATAGGCGACGTCGCCATTCTCAGCCGCCAGCACCTGAAGCAGCGCACCATCGTGATCGACGGTCAGCCGGTGCGCCGGACCGTCATCTGCATCGACAGCGAGAAGACCGGCATGCGGGTCGAGCTGCCGCTTTTGCTTCAGCTGGAGGCAACGCTTGACGCCGGGCCCACGGGCGATCTCGCCTTCATCGTCACCCGGCGTGGCACGCCGTGGACCAAGGGCGCGCTGGGGACCGAGTTCGTAGCGGCGGCCAGGGCCGCGGGGGTGATCGGGAAATCAGCCCATGGCATCCGGAAGGCCGCTGCGACCCGGGCGGCAGAGAACGGGGCGACTGAGCGCGAGCTTGAGGCCATTTTCGGCTGGTCCGGGGGGCGGATGGCGACCCTATTATATTACACCAAAAGCGCGAACCGAGGCAGCTTGCCGGGGGTGCCATTGGCAAGCTAAACCGTCCCGAGACCGAAAATAGAACATCTATTCCCGCACCTACGGCTGAGGTGCGGGCGAGAAGCCGAAAAAGCGAATAAAATCAGCCTCTTGATTTTCAGATAGAAGATGGACCCATGCTTCGAGGAATACGCAAAGCCTCATCAAACTGGCTCGGCAAGGCCATCATGATGGTCGTCATGGGGGTGCTGATCCTCAGCTTCGCGGTGTGGGGCATCGCCGACATTTTCAAGGGATTCGGGCAGTCGACGGTGGCCAAGATCGGCCGGACCGAGATTTCAACCGAACAGTTCCGCCAGATCTACACCGAGAAACTGCAGCAGCTCGGCCGCCAGTTCGGCCGTCCGCTGACGATGGATCAGGCCCGGGCCTTCGGCCTCGACCGCCAGGTCCTGCAGCAAACCATCGCCGAGGCGGCACTGGACGAAGAAGCGCGGCGGATGGGGCTCGGTCAGTCCGACGCCGAGATCATGCGCATGATCTACAGCGATCCGAATTTCAAGGGAGTCGCCGGCAATTTCGATGCGGCGCGTTTCCAGGCGACGATCCGGCAGTTCGGCTTCACCGAACAGAAATATGTCGCTGAACAGCGGCGGGTATCGCTGCGACGTCAGATCGCCGGCACGGTCTCGGCCGGCCTCGAACCGCCGAAGGTGCTGATCGAAGCGCTGAGCCGCTTCCAGACCGAACAGCGCACCATCGAATACGTTAAACTCGACGCCGCGCAGGCCGGAACCATCGATCAGCCGTCGCCGGAAACGCTGGCCGCCTATTTCGAGGATCGCAAGACCCAGTTCCGCGCGCCCGAATACCGCAAGATATCCTTTGTCGCGGTCACGCCGGAAGAAATCGGCAAATGGTCTGAGGTCTCCGACGAGGACGCCAGGAAAATCTTCGAACAGAACCGCGGCAAGCTCGGCACGCCCGAACGGCGTCAGGTGTCGCAGATCGTATTCCCGAACGCGGAGGAAGCCGCGGCTGCGCGTGGGCGCCTCGCCGGCGGAACGTCATTCGACGATCTCGCCAAGGAGCGTGGGCTCAGTCCGTCCGACGTCGACCTCGGCATGATCGCCAGGTCGGCGATCATTGACGGTGCGGTCGCGGATGCGGCGTTCTCGCTGCCCTCAGGTGAGATAAGCCAGCCCGTACCGGGCCGGTTCGGCGTTGCGCTGGTCAAGATCGGCAAGATCGAGCCGGGCGCCGAACCCAGCTATGAAAACGTCGCCGCAAACCTGAAAAAGGAAATTGCCACCGAGCGCGCACGCGCCAAGGTCTCGGATCTCCACAACAAGATGGAAGACGAGCGCGGCGGCGGCGCCGGCGTCATCGATGCCGCGCAAAAGCTGGGGCTTGCCGCCGTGACCATCGACGCCGTCGATCGCTCCGGCCGGCTTCTCAACGGCCAGCCGGTGACCAACATTCCGCGCGGCCTCGACGTCGTATCGCAGGCTTTCAACAGCAATATCGGCGTCGACAACGACCCGATCCAGTTCAACGGCGGTTACGTCTGGTTTGACGTGCTGGATGTCATCGCCTCGCGCGAACGCACCATCGATGAGGTCAAGGACCAACTCGAGACGAAATGGCGCGACGACCAGATCACGACCCGGCTGCGAGCCAAGGCAACCGAGATGGTGCAAAAGCTCGACCAGGGCGGCAAGCTCGCCGACGAGGCGGCGGCGGTCGGATCGAAGGTCGAAACCGCCAAGGATGTGAGGCGCGACGCCACCCTGCCCGGCCTACCTGCAACCGCCATTACGGCGGCGTTCCGGACGGCAAAGGATGCGGTGGGACAATCCGCCGGCGCCGGTGGCAATGAATGGATCGTGTTCCGCGTGACCGACATCAGCGTGCCGGCGGTCGACCTCGCCTCGGACGACATCAAGAAACTGAAGGATACCCTTCAGCGCGGGCTGACCGACGAGCAGGTCGCGCAATACGTCACCAAGATCGAACAGAATATCGGCACCACCATCAACAGGGCCGCCTTCGCACAGGTGACGGGCGCGAATAATTAACACTCCCGAAAGCACGCGATGGACGACCTTAAATCTATCATCGGAAAAGTCGCGACCGGCGCCACGATGTCGCGCGACGAGGCGGCCTCCGCCTTCGACAGCATGATGTCCGGCGAGGCGACGCCGTCGCAGATGGGCGGATTGCTGATGGCGCTTCGCGTCCGCGGCGAAACCGTCGACGAAATCACCGGCGCTGTGTCGGCGATGCGCAGCAAGATGCTGCGCGTTAGCGCGCCTGCCGATGCGATCGACGTCGTCGGCACCGGCGGCGACGGCTCCGGCTCGGTCAACGTGTCGACCTGCGCCTCGTTCATCGTCGCAGGCTGCGGCGTGCCGGTGGCCAAGCATGGCAATCGCGCGCTGTCGTCGCGTTCCGGCGCTGCCGACGTGCTGTCCGCGCTCGGGGTCAAGATCGACATTACACCGGAGCGCGTCGGCCGCTGCATTGCCGAGGCCGGCATCGGCTTCATGTTCGCGCCGTCGCACCATCCCGCGATGAAGAACGTCGGCCCGACCCGCGTCGAACTGGCGACCCGCACCATCTTCAATCTGCTGGGCCCGTTGTCCAATCCGGCCGGGGTGAAGCGGCAGATGGTCGGGGTGTTTTCAAGGCAATGGGTGCAGCCGCTGGCGCAGGTGCTGAAAAACCTCGGCGCCGAATCCGTATGGGTGGTGCACGGCTCCGACGGCCTCGATGAAATCACCCTCTCCGGCCCGACCTTCGTCGCAGCCCTCGAGAACGGCAATATCCGCACCTTCGAGGTGACTCCGGAGGAAGCCGGTCTTGCCCGTGTCGGCGGCGACGCCCTGAAGGGGGGCGATGCCGATGCCAACGCGATCGCCCTGCAAGGCGTGCTCGACGGGCGTCCGAGTCCCTATCGGGATGTGGCGCTGCTGAACGCCGCGGCGGCGCTCATCGTCGCCGGCCGCGCCAAGGACCTCAAGGAAGGCGTTGGTCTCGGCGCGCAGTCGATCGATAGCGGCGCGGCCCTGGCGCGGCTGAAACAATTGATCGTGGTCTCCAACGGCTGACCCGAAGGGCTCATCGATGTCCGATATCCTGACCAAGATCGAGGCCTACAAGCGCGAGGAGATCGCCGCCGCCAAGCGCGCGCATCCGCTTGGCGATATCGAGGCGCTGGCGAAGACAGCCTCCGCACCGCGCGGTTTTGTCAGCGCGATCCGGCGCAAGCTTGGTCAAAACGACTACGCATTGATTGCCGAGGTGAAGAAGGCCTCGCCCTCCAAGGGGCTCATTCGCGCCGACTTCGATCCTCCCGCACTGGCCATGGCCTATGAGGCCGGCGGCGCCGCTTGTCTCTCGGTGCTGACCGACTCGCCGTCGTTTCATGGCCATCTCGATTTCATGGTGGCCGCCCGCGCCGCTACCCAATTGCCGGTGCTGCGCAAGGACTTCATCTACGACACCTATCAGGTGGTCGAGGCCCGCGCCTACGGCGCCGATTGCATCCTGATCATCATGGCGGCGCTCGATGACGCCGCCGCCCGCGATATCGAGGACGCGGCCCTGGCGCACGGCATGGATGTGCTGATCGAGATCCATGAGCGCGCCGAACTCGATCGTGCTTTAAAACTTCGTTCGCCGATGATCGGGGTCAACAACCGCAATTTGCGGACCTTCGAGACCACGCTGGCGACCAGCGAGGCGCTGGCGCCGCTGATTCCCAAAGATCGCCTGATGGTCGGCGAGAGCGGCATCTTCGAACCTGCCGATCTCGCGCGCCTTGCGCAAGTCGGCATGCAAACTTTCCTGGTCGGCGAAAGCCTGATGCGGCAGGCCGACGTCGCCGCCGCGACCCGCGCGCTGTTGGCGCGCGGCGATACCCCACGCGCCACCGGGACGCGCTGACGCATGGCGCGGAAATCATCCAAATCTTCCGAATCTTCCAAGGTCGGTTCCGCCCTCACCCACATCGACGCCAGGGGTGAAGCGCGGATGGTCGATGTTTCCGAAAAGCCCGCGACCGAACGGGTCGCGGTGGCCGAAGGCCGCGTCGTCATGAGCAAGGCGACGCTCGCGCTGATCGTTTCGGGCAATGCCAAAAAGGGCGACGTGCTGGGCACCGCGCGCGTCGCCGGCATCATGGCGGCGAAGCGCACCTCGGAGCTGATCCCGTTGTGCCATCCGCTGGCGCTGGCGAAGGTCACGCTGGATATCTCTCCGGACAGCAAGCTGCCCGGCTGCATCGTCCGCGCCACCGTCAAGGTGACCGGTCCGACCGGCGTCGAGATGGAGGCACTGACCGCGGTGTCGGTCGCGTGCCTGACGATCTACGACATGATCAAGGCGGTCGAACGCGGCGTTCGCATCGAAGGCATTCATCTTGTCGAGAAAAAGGGCGGCAAGTCCGGGCACTACCGCGCCTGAGGGTTGTCGCCTCTTTCTTCACGCGGGAGTGATCGGCGAGAACGGAAGCGCGCGTCAGCTTCGGGGTTATTATCCGGGGCGCCCCAGCGCGCGAACCAACCCGGAGCAACGCAATGTCGACCTTCAAGCTTGTTGGCGCGGTGGCCGTCCTGTCGACCATCGTCGCCACCCCGGTGCCGGCCCAGCACGTGATCTACGAACCCGGCTATTGTGCCTTTTTCTATCCCAACGCGAATTGCCAGAACAATGGGCCCGGCAATCCCTACACCGATCCCAGCTACCAGCGGGGTACCGCGCAAGGTGCGCGGACGTGGCCGGGCGGTGAAACCGTGGGCGTGGCCGGAAAGAAACCGCGGACCCAGCGTTCCGGTTCGCCCGCGACGCGCATGCAATAGCGACGACTGATGCTTTTCGCAGGCCACGAAAAGGTCGCCCACCGGGTCGCCGCTTCCAGATCGGCTGCGATTACTTCAGCGAGCTGTTGATCGCCGTGAACCTGGAATTGAGCCTGACGCCAAGGCCGTTCACGCCCGAGATGATCGCGAGCGAAATACCGGCTGCAATGAGGCCG
Organism: Bradyrhizobium sp.; assembly: GCA_046590305.1. GTDB lineage: Bacteria > Pseudomonadota > Alphaproteobacteria > Rhizobiales > Xanthobacteraceae > Bradyrhizobium. The sequence goes on along the minus strand of JBKJUA010000209.1, from coordinate 14,348 downwards.
TATTGGATCGCCGTCGCACCGGATTCGTCGGTGATAAATTTCTTCAACATGATTTTCATCGTGCTGGCTTCCTGATTAGGCTTGCGTTGCTCACTTCATCGAGGCTCGCAGGTCGCGTGCCAGACCGGCAATGAATGTCGTCAGAGTGTTAGATGGTTAAGTTTGGTTGATCGATCCGGCGCCGGAATCTATTATCCACCGATCCCCTGCCTGTCGGCAAAATGATGCCCGCCGGAATTCGTGGCCAGATCGAATCCTGACCCGGTGTTTTCAAACGGCATCTGCAATTCACCGAAGCATATCCCGGCGGCATTTTCCCGGTTGCTACTCACCGGTGGTAATTCTTCGTTAACTCAACTTCCTAACAGGGTTTCCATACCGGCAACGTAATAATGTCCAGAGCCGGGCATAAAAGAATGCAGCCGGCATCGAGCCATGACAGCGATCAAGACCGATGACGGAACAACCGACTGCCTCGCTCAACTTCCCACGCTCGGTCAGCGGCAACCCGATCCGCTGGCTCGTCGTCGGCGGTGGCCTCCTGATCGCCGCCATCGCGATCGGCGCCACCATCATGGCCGGCCATTTTCGCGAACGCGCGCTGAACAGCGGCGCCCGCGAACTCGACAACACCGTGCTGTTGCTGGCCCGTCACTTCGATCAGCAACTGCAGGATTTCGGCGCGATCCAGCACGCCGTTGCCGCCTATGTACAGGCTGCCGGCATCGAGAACGGCGAGCACTACAAGCGCCGGATGTCCGGCGCGGACATCCACCAGATGCTCAAGGCCAAGATCGACGCAGTCTCCTATGTCGGCAGCATCAACCTGTTCGATGCGGACGGCGTGATGATCAATTCCTCCACCGCCTGGCCGGCGCGGCCCGTCAACATCTCCGACCGGGCCTATTTCAAGACCTTCAAGTCGGACCCAAAATCGCCCTCGCTGCTGGTCGAACTTGTCCACAGCCGCGTCACCGGCGTCTGGACCACCCTGCTTGCCCGCAAGCTGACCGGGCCCAACGGCGAGTTCCTGGGGGTGATCGGAAGAGGCATCGAGCCCGCCAGCTTCACGAAATTCTTCCAGTCGGTGGCGCTTGGACAGGATGCGACGATTGCCATGCACCACCGCGACGGCACGCTGCTGGCGCGCCATCCCCATGTCGAGGAGATGATCGGTCGGAACTTCAAGACCGGTCCGGCGCATCAGCAGGCGCTGTTCGACAAGGAGCACAGCTCCACACGGCTGGCCAGTCCGATGGACGGCCGCGACCGGCTGGTTTCGGCCCGCACCCTCGCGAATTTTCCCATCGTGATCATCGCGTCGACCACGGTAGCGACGGCGCTGGCCAACTGGCAGGAGCAGATCGTCCTTCTGGTCATCGTGACCGGACTTTTCGTGCTCGTGATCGCCGCCCTGCTGTTCGCCGTGGTGCGCAAACTGTCGCTGCAGCATCTGGCGTCGCAGCAGCGGCTGCGGCTGGAAAAGCAGCGGCTGGATACCGCCGTCAACAACATGACGCAGGGCCTGCTGCTGTTTGATTCGTCGCAACGGCTGGTGATCTGCAATCAGCGCTACATCGACATGTACGGCCTGTCGCGGGAGGTGGTGAAACCCGGCGTAAGCTTCCGCGCGATCATCGCACATCGAAAGGCCACCGGATCGTTCGCCGGCGACGTCGACAAATACTACACCGCCACCTTGCGCAACATCGCGCAGAGAAACGTCAATGTGATCGAGCCCCCTGACGGCCGCTCGATCCAGATCATCAATGAACCGCTGGCCGATGGCGGATGGGTGGCGACGCACGAGGACATTACCGAGCGCACGCGTGTCGAGGAGCGGATCACCCATCTGGCGCATTACGACGCGCTGACCGACATGCCCAACCGCACCTTGTTCCATGACCGGCTGAAGGGCGAGTTCGCAACCCTCGCCGCGGGCGAGCAGTTCGCCGTGCTTTATCTCGACATCGACGAATTCAAGAGCGTCAACGATTCGCTCGGACATCTGATCGGCGACGAACTGCTGAAATCGGTGGCCGTCACCCTGCTGCGATGCACTGGATCCGGCAATTTCGTCGCGCGCCTCGGCGGTGACGAATTTGCGATCATTCAGACCGCGGTGAACAGCGTGGCAGACGTCAACGAGCTGGTAGCGCGGGTGTTCGATGCGATCCGGCAACCCTACGAATGCCTCGGGCACCAGGTCACCACGGACGCCAGCATCGGCATTGCGCTGGCGCCGCAGCACGGCGCCGATGTCGACCAGATCCTGAAGAACGCAGACCTTGCGATGTATGCCGCCAAAGCCGCCGGGCGCCGCACCCATCGCTTCTTCGAGCCGGAGATGGACGCCAGGGTCAAGGCGCGGCGCAGCCTGGAAATGGATCTGCGCCAGGCCATCGCCGATCGCGGTTTAGAGGTTCAATATCAGCCCTGCCTCAGCCTTCGCGACAACCGGATCTCCGGCTGCGAGGCGCTGCTACGCTGGCGCCATCCCGAACGCGGCGTGATCTCGCCCGCCGAGTTCATTCCGATTGCGGAAGACACCGGCCTGATCAACCAGCTCGGCGAATGGGTGCTGACCACCGCCTGCGTGGAGGCCGCGAACTGGCCCGACAATATCAGCATCGCGGTCAACGTCTCGCCGGTCCAGTTCCGCAGCGGCACCTTCGCCTTGAAGGTGTTGGCAGCGCTTGCCGCCTCCGGGCTGCCGGCGAGCCGGCTCGAACTCGAGATCACCGAAGCCGTCCTCATTCGCGACGACGAGGCCGCGCTCGTCATCCTGCATCAGCTGCGCGCCATCGGCGTGCGCATCGCGCTCGACGATTTCGGCACCGGCTATTCCTCGCTGAGCTACCTGCACAAGTTCCCGTTCGACAAGATCAAGATCGACCGCTGCTTCATCAACGACATCGCCGAGACCGGCGGAACTTCCAGCATCGTGAAGGCGGTGGTCGATATCGCCGCGGCGCGCAACATGGTCACCATAGCCGAAGGCGTCGAGACCGAGCAGCAACGGGACATGCTGCGCGCGCTCGGCTGCTCCGAAATGCAAGGCTGGCTGTTCAGCCCGGCCAGGACCGCCGCCGACATCCGGCAGCTGTTCCTCGCGCACCGCGAAAAATTCGCCGCCGTGGCCTGAACCGCCGGCGAATCGCACGCCCTCGCTTCAGGTCACCTTGCCCGGATCGCGCAGACCGTTCTGAAAGGTCGAGGGCCGGGTCCCGAAACCGCGCTTGTCGCGGGTGCCGAGCCAATAGCCGAACTGCGGCGGCACGTTGCGGAACGGGCCCTCGACGCCGAGCTTCACCGCGGCGTCCATCGGCCAGTTCGGATTGTTGAGGATTTCGCGGCCGACCGCGATCAGGTCGGCCTGGCCATCGCGCAGGATCTGCTCGGCCTGATCGCCGTGGATGATGAGGCCGACCGCCATGGTCATGATGTCGGCGTGGCGCTTGACATATTCCGACAGCGGCACCTGGTAGCTGTATTTTATCTCCTTCCCGAGGATCGGCGCCACATCGGTAATGCCGCCGGACGAGCAGTCGATGACGTCGACGCCTTTGGGCTTGAGAAGGGTCGCCAGCCGCGCGCTCTGCTCAGGCCCCCACCCCGCATTGTCCTCCACCGAGAGGCGGACAAACAGCGGCTTGTGATCCGGCCAGTGCATCCGCACCGCTTCCGTCACCTCGGTGATGAATCGCATCCGGTTCGATTCCGAGCCGCCGTATTCGTCGGAGCGCTGGTTGGATTTTTCCGACAGGAACTCGTGCACGAGATATCCGTGGGCGCCGTGCAGTTCCAGCACGTCGAAGCCGGCTTCATCGGCGCGCCGTGCCGCCTCGCCCCAGGCCTGCACCAAATCCTTCACCTCCTGCCGCTCCAGTGCGCGGGGCACCGGCCATTTCTCGCTATGGGCGATCGCGCTCGGCGCCACTGGCGTCCACTCGTCCCAGTCGTCGATCTCGGGCGTTCGCTGCAACGGCCGGTCGCCTTCCCAGGGACGGGTGGCGCGCGCCTTGCGGCCGGAGTGACCGAGCTGGATGCCGGCAACCGCGTTCTGCTGCTTGATGAATTTGACGAGGCGCCCGAGCGGCTCGATGAACTTGTCGTCCCAGATGCCGAGATCGCCGACCGTGCCGCAGCCCCGCCGCTCCACTTTGGTCGATTCGACGACGACAAGGCCCGCACCGCCGGCGGCGAATTTGCCGGCATTCATCAGGTGCCAGTCGGTCGGAAACCCCTTGATCGCGGAATACTGGTGCATCGGCGGCACCACGATGCGGTTCTTCAATTCGACGCCACGAATGGTCAGCGGTGAAAACAGCAGCGGTTCGGACATTTTCTTGTTTCCTCGGTCACGGCTGACATCGGGCTTTTGGGCTTGGGGCGACGCATCGTAGCCCGGATGGAGCGAAGCGCAATCCGGGAAAGGTCGCGCATTGGCCCCGGACTTCGCTTCGCTCCATCCGGGCTACGGAACGTTACCATGAGGCAGCGGAACCTGCCCTATTTCTCCACCGTCCCCTGCAGCAGCCTGATTCCCTCCGCGAGCGCGGTTTGCATCAGCAGGGTGTCGACGCCATAGGCGATCATGCGAAAGCCCTTGGCGCGGAAGTCACGCGCCCACTTCTCGTTACCAGCGAGAAAGCCCGGCGTCTTGCCGTACCTCCGGCAGGCTTCGACCAGGCTATCGACAGCAGTATGGAATATTGGATTGTCGAACTGCGCCGGGATGCCCAGAAAGTTCGTGAGATCGAAGTGGCCGAGCCAGACCACGTCGACGCCATCGACGGCCGCGATCGCATCAACGTTCTCGATGCCTTTTGCGGTCTCGACCAGTGCGATCACCATCGTGCGCGCGTTGGCCTCGGCGATCTTGTCGGTCACGGCGCCATCAGCATAATCATCGTGACCGGCGACACCGAATGCGGCGCCGCGACGCCCTGCCGGCGGATATCGGGTGCAGTCGACGATCGCCCTCGCCTGCTCCGCCGTTTCGACCATCGGCACCATGATGCCCATCGCGCCGATGTCGAGCGCACGCGCGATGTGGTGATAATCGCCCGAGGGAACGCGCACCAGCGGCACCAGATCGAGCCCGCGGCAGAATGCGAACTGCGCCTTCATGGTCTCGAATCCGACGCCCGAATGCTCCATGTCATAGAGAATGAATTCGGCGCCGGCCTCGCGGCAGATCGCGGGGTAGCCGGGCGTAAAGAACTCGAACGTCATCGTGCCGAACGCACAGCCGCCTGCCGCCAGCCGCGGCTTCAATGGATTTGGGCGCAATGGACTTTCCCCCAGGGTGTTTTTGTTCAGGCGAGCATACATGTGCCCAGTGGAGATCGAAAGCGCCTCCCGAAAGCGCCTCCCCTTGAACCTACGCACCTGGTGTGATTATCTGCTTCGATACCGGGTTATCGGCAACCGCCCGGTCAGCTGCGCGCAGCCAAGCGTTGTCTCGCTCCGTTCCCGGAGATGAGACATGGCGAGCAGCTCGATCAAAACCCCTTCCGATATTCTCTGCCTGTACGCCGCCCGCGCGTTGCGCGGATTCGGCGACGGCTTTGCCATCATCATTTTGCCGGTTTATCTCCAGGCCGTCGGTTTCAGCCCGCAACAGATCGGCATCGTCGCCAGCGCCTCGCTGCTGGGAACCGCCGCGCTGACCTTGCTCACTGGCTTCATCGCGCCGCGGTTCGAATTGCGCAGCCTGTTTCTCGCCGGCGCGGGACTGATCGTTTTCACCGGGCTGGTATTTCCGGCCGCCGAGACTTTTGCGTTTGTGCTGCTGATCGCCTTCATCGGCAGCATCAATCCGTCCGGCGGCGATTCCGGAATGCTGGTACCGCTCGAACATGCGCTGCTGACCCGGGAGACCGCCGCCCGCGACCGTACCGCGATCTTTGCCCGCTACAGCCTGATCGGCGCGTTGACCGCGGCCGTCGGATCGCTCGCGGCAGCCTTGCCGGAGCACCTCGCCGCCATGGGCTGGTCGCGGCTGTCCGCCATCAAGCTGATGTTTTATCTCTACGCCGCGCTGGGCCTTGCGGCGGCGCTGCTGTACCGGCGCCTGCCGCGCGACCACAGTCATGTGGCCAGCGCGCCGAAGAGCGCCCTCGGGCCGTCGAAAGGCATCGTCTACAAACTGGCGGCGCTGTTCAGCATGGACGCTTTTGCCGGCGGTTTTGTGGTGCAGTCGCTGCTGGCGCTGTGGCTGTTCCAGCGCTTCGACCTGTCGCTGGAGGCCGCCAGCATCTATTTCTTCGCTTCCAGCCTGCTCGGCGCGATTTCGTTTCCGGTGGCCGCCTGGCTCGCCGGCCGCATCGGCCTGATCAACACCATGGTGTACACCCACATCCCCTCGAGCCTCTGCCTGATCGCGGCGGCGTTCTCCTCGGACCTCACCGTGGTGCTGACGCTGCTCCTGGTGCGCTCCGCGCTGTCGCAGATGGACGTGCCGACGCGGTCCTCCTACGTGATGGCCGTGGTGACGCCGGCCGAGCGCACCGCAGCGGCCAGCGTCACCGCGGTGCCGCGCAGCCTCGCCTCCTCGATCAGCCCGGCCATCGCCGGCTTTATGCTGGCCGGACCGTTTTCGGGCCTGCCGCTGGTGGTGTGCGGCTGTTTGAAGATCGGCTACGATCTGGCGCTGCTGCGGATGTTCCGGCACACCAAGCCGCCGGAGGAGGTGTGATGCATTTCGCAACTTTACGTTGGCGCTCGCAACCAAGACGCTACGTTGGCTATCGGACATCTCGCAGACTCCGATCGGACAACACGTCATGTCCGCGTTCGGCCCCGAGCGCAAGAAATGCGGACCGACCCATAATACCGCATGACACCTGCGGTACCCGGGATTACCCTGTGTCCGATTGATGATGCGATCGCTATCCGACGGAAATTTTCGAACCGCCTTTTTTTGATGGGCCAGGGAACATGACTACGTCTACCGGGGGCCTGCGACCGAATGCCCCTCCCTCGGATGCGGCGAGTTCGGATTTGTCGTCCTGGTCTCTGAAAGACTTCATCGAGACCACGCCGTCCTCCATGGCGATGCTCGATACTCAGATGCGCTATCTCACCGTCAGCGCCCGATACCTTGTCGACAACGAGATCACGGCAGAAACACAGAAGTCGATTGTGGGCCGCTCTGTCTTTGATTTCCGTCCAGCGACCGACACGGCCCGGGAAACCAATCACCGCGTGCTGTCGGGCGAAACACTCAACAAGGACGATTTCTGCTTTCGGCGCTCCGATGGAACGTTGACCTGGATGCGGTGGCAAATGCAGCCATGGCGCCTGCCCGATCAGAGCGTCGGCGGCGCCGTGCTTGCCATGGAAACCATCACGGCCCCCAAAGAGGCAGCGGACAGACTTGCAGCCAGTGAGTCACTGCTGCGCCTCAGTCAGGAAGCGGCCCATATCGGGAGCTACGACTGGGATATCGGCGGCGGCCCCAATCTGTGGTCCGACGAGCAATGCCGCCTGCACGGCATCGAACCGTCAGGGGTGCGGTCGATTACGGTCGATGAATGGCGCAACCTGATGCATCCCGATGATCTGCCGATGCTCGAACAGCGGCTGGCTGACATCATCGAAACCGGCGGTTCCGGAGAACTCGAGCATCGCATCCGCGGCCCGAACGGCGTGCGCTGGATCTACAGTCGCGGACAGATCATTCGTGAACCGGGAAAGCCGACGCGCCTGATCGGAATCAACATGGACATCACCGAGCGCCGGAAGCTCGAGGATGACCTTCGCGAGTTGACCCGGACGCTGGAGCAGCGTGTCGAACAGGAAGTCGCGGCCCGGGAAGCCGCGCAGATCAAGCTGGCGCATGCGCAGAAAATCCGGTCGATCGGCGAACTCACAGGCGGCGTCGCTCATGACTTCAACAACCTGCTGACGGTCATTACGGGAACGGTCGACACGCTCGCGGAGGGCGTTGCCGACCGTCCGCAGCTAGCCGCGATCGTCCAGATGATCGGAGCGGCCGCCGATCGCGGCGCCAGGCTGACCTCGAGTTTGCTGGCGTTCGCACGCAAGCAGCCGCTGCGGCCCCGCAGCACGGACGTCGAGGCGCTGATCGCGACGACGAGCGACTTGCTCACTTCGGTACTCGGCCGCCAGATCGAGATCGATTTTGCCAGGCGCGGCTATGTCGGGACGGTGTTCGTCGATCCGGATCAGCTTTCGTCGGCGCTGGTCAATCTGGGGATCAACGCGCGCGATGCCATGCCGAAAGGCGGCCGGCTGACGATCGATGCCGATACGGTTGCCATCGATCAGGACGAAGCCGCCGTCCGCGACATTTCCGCGGGCGGGTATGTCGCCATCAGCGTCACGGATACCGGCACAGGGATCGACAAGGCCATTCAAGGCAAGATCTACGAACCTTTCTTCAGCACCAAAGGCGTCGGCAAAGGCACCGGGCTCGGTCTCAGCATGGTGTACGGGTTCGTCAAGCAGTCCGGCGGACACATCGACTTCGAAACCGCGGAGGGCAAAGGCACGACGTTCAGGCTGTATCTTCCGGTATCCGACGATGCACCCTCGTTTGTTGTCGACAATTTCCGAAAGCGGCTTCCCCGCGGCCACGAGACCATCCTCTGTGTCGAAGATGACGCCATCGTTCGCGATTTCGTCACGCAGCGACTTCAGGCCCTGGGATACAAGACAGTCGCCGCAAGCAACGCGACCGAAGCCTTGAAGGAGGTGCGCAGTGAACTTGCGATCGATCTGCTGTTCACGGACATCGTGATGCCAGGATCGACGGACGGCTGGAAACTGGCCGAACTCATCAGGCAGATGCGGCCCGGGATCAAGGTGGTCTATACGACCGGATACTCGGATGTCAGTTCGGAACATCTCAGTTCAGACGCCGGGATCATGCTTCTCGAGAAGCCTTACCGGCTGTCGCGTCTCGCAGAAGTGGTTCGAAATGCCATCGACAATCCCGCACCGCCGGGAGATCAATGAGGCAGCGGGGCCACGATCTGGCGCGGCTGACGGCTGAAGCCGTTCCTGCCGTTGCCCGCTCCTCTCATTTTTCGTAAACGACCTTGATGATCCAACCCCTCCTTGCCCCCTCCTCCGCCGACGTGCTGCTGTTCGATCTCGGCCGCGTCGTGCTCGATATCGATTTCAACAAGGTCATGACGATCTGGGCCGGCCATGCCGGCTGCCCGCCGGCGGACGTGATTGCGCGGTTTGTGGTCGACGATCATTTCAGGCACCACGAGACAGGCCACATCGACGACGCCGCGTTTTTCCAGAATCTGCGGGGATCGCTCGGCATCGCCATATCGGACGAACAGTTCCTGGAAGGCTGGAATTCGATCTTCACCGGTGAAATGCCCGGCATCGCACCGTTGCTGAGGCGCGCCGCGACGCGGATGCCGCTCTATGCGTTCTCCAACACCAACCCGCCGCATGTCGCGCATTTCTCGAAAACCTATCCCGACGTGCTCGGGCATTTCCGCGAAATTTTCCTGTCCTCGACAATCGGGCTTCGGAAACCGGACGCGGCGGCCTATGATCACGTCGTGAAGGCGATCGGCGTGCCGGCACAGCGCATCGTGTTTTTCGACGACTCCGCCGACAATGTCGCGGGCGCGCGGGCGCGAGGGCTGATCGGGGTTCACGTGACATCGACGGATGATGTGGCGAAGGCGCTGGCTGAGTTTGGGATTTAGATGATGAGAGGATCATTGCGGGCACAGCAAAGCAGTCCGCCCTCCGCCATTCCGGGGCGATGCGAAGCATCGAGCCCGGAATCTCGAGATTTCGGGTCTGGTGCTAACGCACCGTCCCGGAATGACGATCTGAACCTCCCAGGAGTCTCCCCGTGGCGCTAATGCCCGTCGTCGATGCCCTTGCCGCGATCCTCGCCGGTGCCGGGCCGCTGCCGGAGGAAATGGTGGCGCTGGATGCCGCGCATCACCGGGTGCTGGCGCGCGACGTCGCGGCGTTGCGAACACAGCCGCCGCAGGCGATGTCGGCGATGGACGGCTATGCGGTGCGCTCGGCCGACGCCGATCATGTCGCGGCGCGGCTCAAGGTGATCGGCGAGGTCGCGGCCGGCCGGCCGTTCGACAAGCCGGTGGGCGCCGGCGAGGCGGTACGGATCTTTACCGGTGGCGTGATCCCCGAGGGCGCCGACGCCGTCATCATCCAGGAAGACACCGTCGCCGAGGACGGCGGCATCACCATCACCGAGGCCGCGCGACCGGGGCGGCATATCCGCCGGGCCGGCATCGACTTTTGTGAAGGCGACGTGCTGCTGGCGCGCGGGACGCGACTCACCGACCGCGACCTGTCGCTGGCCGCCGGCATGAATCACCCTGATATCGCCGTGTGCCGCCGGCCCAGGGTGGCGATGCTCGCCACCGGCGATGAACTGGTCATGCCGGGCGGAACCCCCGGCCCCGGGCAGATCGTCTATTCCAACGGCTACGCGCTGCGGGCGCTGGCCCGGCATGAAGGCGCCGAAACCATCGACCTCGGCATCGCCGCCGACACCATGGCGGCCACCACCGATGGCATCCGCCGCGCCCGCGATAGCGGCGCCGACATCCTGATCACCATGGGCGGCGCCTCGGTCGGCGACCATGATCTGGTCAAGCGCTCGCTGGAGGCCGAGGGCGTCGCCATGACGTTCTGGCGGATCGCGATGCGGCCGGGCAAGCCGATGATGCATGGCAGGCTGGGCGCGATGCGGGTGATCGGCCTGCCCGGCAATCCCGTGTCGTCCTATGTCTGCGGCTTCCTGTTTTTGGCGCCGCTGATTCGCGCGCTATCCGGCCGATCGGCCGTCCACCACGTCCACGAGTCCGCGCTGCTCGGACGCGATGTCACCGCCAATGACATGCGCGAGGACTATCTGCGCGCCCGCCTGGAGCGGCGCGCCGACGGCGCCCTGATCGCTACGCCGGTCAACCATCAGGACTCCTCGCTGCTCGGGAAACTCGCTGCGGCACGGGCCTTAATCGTGCGTGCGCCACATGCGCCGGCCGCCGCCGCGGGCACCGTGTGCGAGATCCTGCGGCTGCCCGACTGAGCGATTGCGCCGTTAATGATTGTCCCAACAAACCCTGATGCGTTCACGGGAAATTAAGTGGTTGCGGAACACATATGGAACATATAGTGTTCGTTCATGATTTGTTTCGAGTATTGGTACCATTAAAGCGGAATCCCGGACTCTCGCGGTCCGCTGAAACTCCGCCTCTCGGAATCGAACGACGCTATCAACTGGGGATTGGTCGAGATGCTCACGCGCAAACAGTATGAACTGCTGCGATTCATCAGCGAGCGGCTGAAGGAGTCCGGCGTCCCGCCCTCCTTCGACGAGATGAAGGACGCGCTGGATTGGCGGCCGAAGTCCGGCATCCATCGCCTCATCACCGCGCTGGAAGAGCGCGGCTTCATTCGCCGGCTGCCCAATCGCGCCCGCGCCATCGAGGTCATCAAGCTGCCCGAGCTTTCCAGCGGCGGTGCCGGCAGCGGCCGCCGCGGCTTCACGCCCAGCGTCATCGAAGGCACGCTCGGCAAGGTTCGCAGCGCCAGTTCGGAGAATGATGGCGAGCGCCCGGTCTCCGTGCCCGTGATGGGCCGCATCGCCGCCGGCACGCCGATCGAGGCATTGCAGACCCGCAGCCACACCATCAGCGTGCCGCCGGACATGCTCGGCTCCGGCGAACATTACGCGCTTGAAGTGCGCGGCGATTCCATGGTGGACGCCGGCATTCTCGACGGCGACATGGCGCTGATCCAGCGCAACGAGACCGCAGAGACAGGCGACATCGTGGTGGCGCTGATCGACGAGGAGGAAGCCACCCTGAAGCGCTTCCGCCGCCGCGGCGCCTCGATCGCGCTGGAGCCCGCCAACACCTCCTACGAAGTCCGCATCCTGCCGCCGAACCGGGTCCGGATCCAAGGCAAGCTGATCGGGCTGTACCGGAAGTATTGAGAACAAGCCGCAGAATCGCCCACAACCCGGCCAATGCTCGCGTCTCACATCGACGCTGATTGAAGCGTGCGGACAGCGGGCGAGACGCAATTGGTCGGCAAGGTCACATGGCAGAAAGTCGGGCGGGTCACCGAACCCGGCCGCTACATGTTCACGTTTGGCTGGGTTAACATCACCGCCGACGATCTTGCGATCTGGAAACAGTTTCCGAGCGCGTCGTTCACGCTGGTCCGGATGCAGACGGAAGATCTCGAGGATGAATACCATCTCGGCGCCTTCGATCCCGGCGATCCCGACGACAATCACCCGCACGGCGATTAACGCCGAGTCGCGTCCCTATTCCTCCGCCTGCAAATCGGTTTCCGAAGGCGTCGCATCCACCGCGCGCGGCGCCGGCGGCCGCGTCAGGCTGGTTTCGCCCTCCATCCCGCCTGCCACTGCCGGCGACCATGGCCGGTCGACGCCTCGCGGCCTGACCGCCTCGACCGCAAAACCGTCACGGGCTCTACGTAGCGCCAGCGCGCCCTGCCGGCGCAGGCGTTCCTGATCGACCACCAGCGCGCCGCAGGCCGCCGGCGCCTGCCGCGCAGTCACCAGCAGCGCTGCGCGCTCGCAATCGTCCGCCAGTGCGTCTGGCCGCAGCGCCAGTGCGACCAGCCCGCCGTCGGCCAGTTGCGTCACGCAGCCGGCGCCATCGCATGACACGCCCTCGGAGAGCGAGGGATCGGCCGTGAGCCTACCGTCAGCGTCGGCCGCCAGCCACTCCCGTAGCAGAAAGCTGTCTCTGGTACTTCCCCTGTTGCTGCCGATCAGATGCAGGCGCCCGTCCCGGCCGCGAACGCCGATCGTGTGGCCGTCGGCGGAGATCAGGATATCCGGTTGCGGCGTCGCCAGCGCCCAGACCACCGCCCCCGCCAGCGGGACCGCCCCGCCCCAACGCAGCGGCGTGCGCAACAGCCCGAGCAGGATGATGCCGATGCTTGCCGCGACCAGCGGCCCGGTGCCGAACGCCGCCATGCGGCCGATCGAACCCGGCAACGCGGCGACCCATTGCGCCACCGCGATCATCCAGTCGATGCCCCAGCCCATCGCCTTCCAGAATATGCCGTCGAAGCCGAACGGCATCGCGAGCATGCCGAACAACCCGGCCGGCATCACCAGCGCCGAGACCACCGGCATCGCCGCCAGGTTGGCGATCACGCCGTACGGCGTCACCCGGTGAAAGTGATAGGCGGCATAGGGCATGGTCGCGAGCCCCGCCACCAGCGAGGCCAGCGCCAGCATGGCGATTTCGCGCCCGCCCCACAGCGCTATCCGCGCCGTCGCTGAATTGTCGGGCGATGCGAGCAGGCGCGGCATGCCGATCTGGATCAGCGCCACCAGGCCCAGCGTCGCCGCAAACGACATCTGGAAACTTGGATGCACCAGCGCTTCCGGCGCGATCGTCAGCACAATCATCGCCGCCACCGCCAGCGTGCGGAACGTGACGGCGCGGCGATCGACCATGATGGCGATCAGCACCACCGCGGTCATGAAGAACGAGCGTTGCGTGGCGACCTCGGCGCCGGACAGCAGCAGATAGAACGCTGCGGCGAGCAATGCTGCGATCGCCGACCATTTCTTGATTGGAAAACCGACAGTGAGCGGCGGGATCAGCGCCAGCAGCGCGCGCACCGCGAAAAACACCACGCCGGCGACGACCGCCATGTGATAGCCCGAAATCGACAGCACATGGCCGAGGCCGGAGATGAACATCGCATCGTTGACCGGTGCCGTGATGGCGTCGCGGCGCCCGGTCAGCAGCGCGGTCGCGATGGCGCGGCGGTCGCCATCCAGCACGGTGCCGATGCGCGCGTCGATCGCATCGCGCAGCCCCTGCATGAAGGCGGCATAGCGCAACGACCAGCCGCCGGAGTCCGGCGGCGCCGCGATCTTGATCGAACCCATGACAAAACCGGAAGCGCCGATACCAGCAAAATACATGTCGCGGCCGAAATCGTAGGCGCCCGGCCGCAGCGGCGCCAGCGGCGGCAGCAGCCGCGCCTTCAACTCCACAAAGCTGCCGACGGCGGGCGCGGTGCCCTTGCGCACCGACAGCCGCACCCGCTCCAGTTTGGTCGGGCCACGCGGGCTCTCCATCGAGACGACGCGCAGGACAAAGCGGTCGGTGCGCGCCCGGATGTCGCGGGTTTCGACGAAGCCCGAAATCGACACCGCATACATCGGCCGCGCCAGCACGACATGCGCGACCCGCGCGGTCTTCCAGGTCGCTATCGCAAAGCCCGCCGCGACGGCGGCGATCATCACGAGAAGCGGAAACGCCTTGTGTCGCCGCAGCAGAAACGCCGCCGCGCAGAGCACGATCGCCGCG
>JBKJUA010000207.1:0-32629 GCA_046590305.1 Bradyrhizobium sp. | reverse complement strand
ACACAATGATCAAGGACGGCCTTTGGGATGCCTTCAACGGCTATCACATGGGCACCACCGCCGAAAACGTCGCCCGGCAATGGCAGATCACCCGCCAGCAGCAGGACGAGTTCGCCGTCGCCTCGCAGAACAAGGCCGAGGCGGCCCAGAAGGCCGGCAAGTTCAAGGACGAAATCGTCCCCTTCACGATCAAGGGACGCAAGGGCGACATCGTCGTCGATGCGGACGAGTACATCAAGGCGGGCGTCACCATTGACGGCATCTCCAAGCTGCGGCCGGCCTTCGACAAGGACGGCACGGTGACCGCGGCCAGCGCCTCTGGCATCAATGACGGCGCGGGTGCGGTGGTGCTGATGCTGGCCAGCCAGGCCGCCAAGGAAGGCCGCAAGCCATTGGCGCGCATCGCCTCCTGGGCGCAGGCCGGCGTCGATCCGTCGATCATGGGCTCGGGCCCGATCCCGGCCTCACGCAAGGCGCTGGAGAAGGCCGGCTGGAAGGCCGCCGACCTCGACCTGATCGAGGCCAACGAGGCGTTCGCGGCGCAGGCCTGCGCGGTCAACAAGGACCTCGGCTGGGATACGTCCAAGGTCAACGTCAATGGCGGCGCCATCGCGATCGGCCATCCGGTCGGCGCTTCCGGCGCGCGGGTGCTGGTGACGCTGCTGCACGAGATGGGCAAGCGCGACGCCAAGAAGGGCCTCGCCACGCTATGCATCGGCGGTGGCATGGGCATCGCGATGTGCATTGCACGCGACTAAACAATCGGCAGCGGATGCGTTGAATGATGAAAAGATCATCTCGCAACTGCGCAGTACAGAGTTGATAACAAGCGCCCGGCCGACGCATGATCCGCAAGGATCATGCGTCCTTTTCATTTGGAGCGCGATCGGACGCAAAACCGGTAGCCACTTTTGCTGATCGCGCTCCCGCCGGGCGTTTTGTTCTTGATGTTCGTCAAGCGGCCCGCTTAATTCGCAGCTACATGAATCGAAGCTACATAAAAACGTAGTTCAAAAAAGCACCAAGGAAACGTCAAGGGAAGGATTCGACAATGGCACGTGTTGCGTTGGTGACGGGGGGAACGAGGGGTATTGGTGCTGCGATCAGCAAGGCGTTGAAGGCCGCCGGCTACAAGGTCGCCGCCAGTTACGCCGGTAACGATGCGGCCGCAGAAAAATTCAAGGCCGAGTCCGGCATTCCCGTCTACAAATGGGATGTCAGTTCGTTCGATGCCTGCGCCGCCGGCGTGAAGCAGGTCGAGGCCGATCTCGGCCCGGTCGACGTGCTGATCAACAATGCGGGGATCACCAAGGACGGCGCGTTCCACAAGATGACGCTGGACCAATGGAATGCGGTCATCAACACCAATCTCGGCTCGCTTTTCAACATGACCCGGCAGGTGATCGAGGGCATGCGCGCCCGCAAATTCGGCCGCGTCATCAACATCTCCTCAATCAACGGCCAGAAGGGCCAGTTCGGCCAGGTCAATTATTCCGCAGCCAAGGCCGGCGACATCGGCTTCACCAAGGCGCTGGCGCTGGAGAACGCCAAGGGCGGCATTACCGTGAATGCTATCTGCCCGGGCTACATCAACACCGAAATGGTGCAGGCGGTGCCGAAGGACGTGCTTGAGAAGAACATCCTGCCGCTGATCCCGACCGGCCGCCTCGGCGAGCCCGAGGAAATCGCCCGCGTCGTCGTGTTCCTCGCCGCCGACGAAGCCGGCGGCATCACCGGCTCGACGATGTCGGTCAACGGCGGGCAATATATGGTGTGATCTCCTCTCGTCATTGCGAGGAGCGAAGCGACGAAGCAATCCAGCTTTGCTGCGATGAAGGCAAAGGAAGCTGGATTGCTTCGCTACGCTCGCAATGACGGCCTGACGAGTTGGGCGCATTTCATCACGCCGGCACGTTCGGATCCGGTACCACCTTCGGCCCGGAAACCTCCGAGCGGTTCACCAGGTAAAGCCCCGCGATCACCAATAGCGCGGCAACACCGAACGCCAGCGTCAGGGTATCGTGCAGGATGAAATAGCTGGCGACGACGCCAAACAGCGGGGTCATGAAGGTGAAGGATGACAGCTTGCTGGCGGAATAGGTCTTGATCAGCGCGAACCACAGCAGGAACGTCAGCCCGACCACCCAGAACGCCTGGTAGGCGAGCAGCGACACCGACAACAATCCGGGCATTTGGGTCAATCGTTCGCCCGAGACCCATGCCGCGAAAGCGAGGATCGGGATCGAAATCGCCACCTGGTAGCCGAGGCCCTTTTCCGCCGGCGCCTTCAGCAGCGAAGTCGCTTTGACCAGCAAGGTGGTCGCGGCCCACAGCGCGCCGCCGGCGACGATCAGGAGATCGCCGAGCAGCACATCGGCATCGACATTGGCCTGCGGCACGCCGATCGCAAGGGCGACGCCGGCAAAGCTCAGGGCCAGGCCGGCCCATTGCGAGGCGCGCAGCCGCTCGCCGAGAAACGAATAGGAACCGAGTGCCACGAAGAACGGCGCGGTATAGAGAAACACCACCGCGCGCGATGCCGAGGTCAAAAGCAGGCCGCGATAGATCAGCACGAACTCGATGCCGAAGATGACGCCGGCGCTGAGGCCCGGCCACAGCGTGCCGTCACGCGCGAAGAACCTGACGCCGCGCCACCAGCCGATGATCAGCAGCACCGGCAAGGCGCCGACCGAACGCACCAGCGCCTGCATCATCGGCGGCACCTCCGGCAGCACCAGCTTCACCGCGATCTGATTGAAGCCCCAACTCAGGCACAACATCAGCATCAGCGCGATGGCGCCCGCGCTGAGCGGACGCCCGGCCGAGGGCTGCATTTGATCTGACGACATTGATCCTCGCGACCGGCTTGGCGCCGTTTCTTATTATGCAGCCTTCTGGCAGTGCGCGCAGGTGCCGGTGATTTCAACGACGGAGAGTTTCGGCGCAAAGCCCGACGCACGCGCCGCGACGTTGAGGCTTTGCGCGACGGGCGCCGCCGGCATTTCACCGACCGAACCGCAGCGCTCACAGATCAAAAACGCCACCATCGCGGTCGCATCATGGTCGTGCGCGCAGGCCAGGAACGCGTTGCGGCTTTCGATGCGGTGGACGAGGCCGTTCCCCATCAGGAAATCCAGCGCCCGGTATACCGTGATCGGCGCCGGCCGCGGCATCGACTTGGCGAGTTCGTCGATCACCTCATAGGCGCCGAGCGGGCGGTGGCTCGACAGCAGCGCCTCCAGCACCTGGCGGCGGATCGGGGTGAATTTCTGCGCTCTCGCCTTGCAGACCTGCTCAGCATGCAGAATTCCGTCCGCGCTGCAGCGGTCGTGATCGTGGTCGGGCGCGGGAAAGGTCGGCTGGGTCAGGGTCATGACGGCCCATGATGTAACGCGGATGAACCTGATGGTCCATGATTCGCCACGGCACTTGTTGCACCGCAACATGGCTAACCAACTCCCTTTAACTTGAAAAGCCCAACTAATGAGCTAGCTTATAATATCGCTAGCTTATGGAGATGCCGCGCATGCCCTCCGGTTCCGTGGATATGCACTTCCTGTTCACGCTGGGCGAGGTTCAGCGGATGATGCGCGCCTATGCCGACAAGCAGGCGGCGCGCTACGGCATCACCCGCGCGCAATGGGCTGTGCTGGCCAAGGTGGAGCGCACCGAGGGCCTCAAGCAGTCGGAACTCGCCGAACAGATGGAAATGCAGCCTATCACCCTGACGCGGCTGATCGACAAACTGTGCGAGGCCGGCTGGATCGAGCGCCGCAGCGACGCCAGCGACCGCCGCGTCAACCGGCTCTATCTGAAGAAGGCGGCGCGGCCGTTGCTCGGCAAGCTCGGCGGGCTGCGCTCCGAACTGACGGCGACCGCGCTCGAAGGCATCAATCCGGCCGACGCCCACCGGCTGCTGGCGCAGCTCGAGGCGATCAAGGAAAACGTCCGCAACGCGATCCAGAACCCGGCCGGGGCACCGCGAGACAAGGAGCAGCAATTTGGCTGATCCAGTCCTCAAATTTCCGCCGGAGCAGAAGGGCGAGCCGCCCATAAAGCCCCGGACCAGGATCGCCGCGGAGCCGCGCCGCCGCCTGATGGCCGCGATGCGGCGCTATCGCCGGTTTCTGCTGCTGGTGGTGCTGCCGCTGGTGGCGCTGGTGGCCGGCGTCACCTTCTATCTCAATGGCGGCCGCTACGTGACCACTGACGACGCCTATGTCGGCGCGCAGAAGGTGCTGATCACGCCCGACGTTTCCGGCAAGATCATCCGCGTGACCGTGAAGGAAGGCCAGCAGGTCACGACCGGCGACGTGCTGTTCCAGATCGATCCGGTGCCGTACCAGCTGGCGGTGGCGCAGGCCCGC
The DNA here is from genome assembly GCA_046590305.1 of Bradyrhizobium sp. Taxonomy (GTDB): domain Bacteria; phylum Pseudomonadota; class Alphaproteobacteria; order Rhizobiales; family Xanthobacteraceae; genus Bradyrhizobium. The sequence continues at coordinate 28,262 of JBKJUA010000207.1, read as the reverse complement.
GCCAAGCTCGAAGACACCAGGACCAGCCACGCCAATCTCGTCGCCGACGTCAAGCTCTATGCGCAGACCATCGAATTGGTCAACGCCGGGATTGCGCTGAAGCAGAAGGACGTCGACCGCAAGAATTCGCTGGTGAAGAGCAATGCCGGATCGCAGCTCGATCTCGACAACAGCGCCACCGCGCTGGTGACGGCGCAGGCGCAGCGGCAGCTCGTGACGCAGCGGCGGGCGAACGCGCTCAATCAATTGCTCGGCGACTCTGATTTGCCGCTCGAACAGTTTCCGGCCTATCTGCAGGCCAAGGCCGTGCTGGACGACGCGCAACGCAATCTCGATCTCAGCACCGTGCGCGCGCCGATGAACGGCACTGCCACCCAGGTCGAGCAGATCCAGCTCGGCCGCCACGTCATCGCCGGCGCGCCGGTGTTCTCCGTGATCGACACCTCTAACCCGTGGGTCGACGCCAATCCGAAGGAATCGGATTTCACCTATGTCGCGGTCGGCCAGTCCGTCACCCTCGACGTCGATGCCTTCCCCAATCATGTCTTCAAGGGCACGGTCGGCTCGCTCTCGCCCGGCACCGGCGCGCAATTCGCGATCCTGCCGCCGCAGAACGCCACCGGCAATTTCGTCAAGGTGGTGCAGCGCGTACCGGTGCGGATCTATTTCGACAAGAACGACAGCTTCGTCCGCAAGCTGAAGGCCGGCATGAGCGTCTACGCCACCATCGACACCAAGCACCGCCGTTCGCTCGCCAATCTATTCGGCTCGCCGGCGGTGGCGGCGAAGGAGGACTGAGCGGCCATGCCGAGTTCGGCCGCAGCCCCCGTCGCCGTTCCCGGCCTGCGCCGGACCATGGTGACAATCTGCGCAATGACGGCGACCATCATGCAGGCGCTGGACACCACCATCGCCAACGTCGCGCTGCCTTACATGCAAGGCAGCCTGTCGACCTCGCAGGACCAGATCAACTGGGTGCTGACCTCCTACATCGTGGCGGCGGCGATCATGACCGCGCCGGTGGGCTGGATCGCCAATCGCTTCGGCCGCAAGCGGATCTTCATCATCTGCTCCGCCGGCTTCACGGTGGCGTCGGTGCTGTGCGGCGCGGCGCAGGACATTTACCAGATGGTGCTGTTCCGCCTGCTGCAGGGTGTGTTCGGCGCCGCGCTGGTGCCGCTGTCGCAGGCGGTGATGCTCGACTCCTACGCGCTGCATGAGCGCGCCAAGGCGATGGCGATCTGGGGCATGGGCGTGATGATGGGCCCAATCATGGGGCCGTCGCTGGGCGCGTGGCTGACCGAAACCTATTCCTGGCACTGGGTGTTCCTGGTCAATTTGCCGTTCGGCATCTTCACCGTGCTTGGCCTCATGGTATTCATGGACGAGACCAGCAAGGACCGCGAGTTGCGCTTCGACTGGTTCGGCTTCACCGCGCTCGCGGTCGGCATCGGATCGCTGCAGATCGCGCTTGACCGCGGCGAGCAGCTCGGCTGGCTGAGTTCCACCGAGATCATCGCCGAATTGATCATCTCGGCCGTCGGCTTCTATTATTTCTTCGCGCATTCGCTAACGGCGGCAAAGCCGTTCATCCAGTTCGCGCTGTTCAAGGACAAGAACTTCGTCGGCGGCTGCGTGTTCATGTCCGTCATGGGCGTGGTGCTGTTCTCGACCATGGCATTGGCGTCGCCATTCCTGCAGAACGTGCTCGGTTACCCCATCATCACCGCCGGCCTGTTGCTGGCGAGCCGCGGCTTCGGCACCTTCGTCGCCATGATGATGGTCGGGCGGCTGATGCGCCATATCGAGGCGCGCACGCTGATCATCACCGGCCTCGGCATGACCTGCGTATCGCTGTTCTGGATGACGGCCTGGACCGATCAGACCGGCGTCAACGAGATCCTGCTGATCAGCATCTTCCAGGGTTTTGGCTTCGGCCTCGTCTTCGTGCCGCTCTCCACCGTCGCTTTCCTGACGCTGCCCAACCATCTGCGCACCGACGGCACCTCGATGCTGACGCTGTTGCGAAACGTGGGCAGCTCGATCGGCATTTCCCTCGTGATCTCGCAGCTGACCGAGGGATCGCGGTGGAGCTATGCGGTGCTGTCGCAGCACATCAATCCGTTCAACCATGCCTTGCAGATGCCTGACGTGCGGTCCGTGATCGACCTCGGCACCGACAAGGGCCGCGCGATGCTGGACGTCGTGCTCAAATTGCAGGCCCAGATCATCGCCTTCTCGCATGATTACCAGATGGTGATGATCTTCACGCTGTGCGCGATCCCGCTGACCATCATGATCGGATCGAGCAAGGCCGCGCTGCGCAAGCAGTCGCTCCCGCCGGAACATGCTGTTATCGAGTAAATCTGACGGCCCTCGTCCATTTCCGTCATTGCGAGGAGCGCAGCGACGAAGCAATCCAGCCCTACCACGCAACAAATAAAGCTGGATTGCTTCGCGGAGCCTGTCATCGGGCGCGCATTCGCGCGACCCGTTGGCTCCCAATGACGACCGGGTTTACTGTGCTGGCTTCGCCGCGCTCTCGAACAAATGCGCGATGGCATTGGCGTAGTATTTCAGCAGGATCAGCTCGTTCGGGTTGGCGCGGTAGTTGCCATCATCCTCCTCCAGCACCAGATGGCGCAGCGTCAGCATGCGCAACCCCACCGCAATCGCGTAGTCGCGGTCGGCGCGCGGAATGTGGACGTAGGTGCCCTGGGCCTCCAGCACACCGATCAGGCTTGATACTCGTTGCTTGATATCGAGCAAAGAGAGCGGGCTTTCGCCGGCCTCCAGCATCGCGGTCGAGACCAGCGAGACCGGCAGCGCCGGGATCACCCGGCCGACGGCCTGCATCAGTTTGTTGCCGAGCTTTTCGATCTCGGCATGGCGCGCTTCGGGCGCCAGCAGGCGGAAATCGATGTTCGCCTCGGCCACATGCTTGCGCAGCGACACCGGCTCGCCGAAGCTGACACAGGTGTAGCCGAAGCGATGCCACTCGCCGCGCATCGCCATCCCAATGTGGCGGAAGACGTGGCTCGCGAAAACCTTGGCGTTGAAGCCGAACACGGGCTTCTTCCCCGGTTCGGTATTGGCGGCGGAGGTCAGCATGCGATCTTCCAGCACGCGGTCGTAATTGACCGCTACGGGTACGAACACCACGTCGCGCGCGCCGAGCGGATCGAAGCCCGCGACCATGTAGCTCAACAGCCCGAATTTCGGCGGGCGCAGCCGGCCGTCACGGCTGAGGCCGCCCTCCGGAAAGATCGCTTGCGTAACGCCCGCTGACGTCGCCATGTGAACGTAGCGCGCCAGCACCTTGCGATAGAGTCCCTCGCGGGAATCCCGGCTGATGAAGTAGGCCCCCATCGAGCGGATCAGGCCGCGCAGTCCCCAGACCTGCGCCCATTCGCCGACGGCATAGCTCAGCGCCGACGACGTCGCCGCGACATAGGTCACCAGCACGTAGTCCATGTTGGAGCGATGATTGATGACGAAGATGACCGAGGATCCGGGATCGACCCTGGCCAGCGCGTCGTCGTTGCGGTAGCCGATGCGGACGCGGTAAAGCATCTGCGAAATGCTTCTCGCGATCCGCGTTCCCACACGGAAATAGGCATAGGCGCTGAACGAGGGCACGATTTCCTGGGCGTAGCGCTTCACCTTCTCCATCGCGACTTCGCGCGGCACGCCGGCCTCCCTGGCGTATTCGTCGGCCGCGTGCAGCACTTCGGGATCGAACACCAGACGGTCGATCAACACCTGGCGCTTTGTCAGCTTGAACGGCTGGATGCGAAGTTTGAGGCGGGTATTGAGTTCGTCGATGGCGCGGTTGGCGCGGCGGCGCAGCGCCCAGCGTACGCTCGGCATCAGGATGCGGTCGATCACCGCCAGCGCCGCCAGCACGGCGACGATGATGACGACCCATAGCGGCACGGCAATCTGCGACCCCATAGCGCGCCCCTGTCTCGCCGCCTCCCATGGATCGCCCCACCGGCCAGGGCGTCCCTCTGATCAGGATACCATCGAAGGCGTCGCATCGCCGCAAGAGGCTTTGTGGGCCGGCGCACCCTTAAATTGACGCGCCGGGGATGCCCTCCGGGGCTGTCCGCATTGGCGCACCCGGCACGAAGGCATCGAAGGCGGCCCAGAATTGCGCGCGATAGAGGTCCGTTTCCTGCAGGATTTCATGCCTGGCGCCCTCGATCACCAGGTGCGATCCCGCCGGCAACCGGGCGGCAAACTGCTCGATGGCCGCTCCCGATACGATGCTATCGGCGCCCGCCGCCACCATCAGAACCGGGGCAACGATCTGCGACGGGTAATCCGCGGCGCCAAATTCGACCATCGTGTCGAATGCCGCATCCAGCCAGGCCACTGTTGGCGAACCAATGCCGAGCGCCGGATCCTGCTCCAGAAGCGCGGCGTTACGCGCATAACGCCCGGGGTCGGTGGTGAGTGGATTTCCGGGAAAACCCGATGCCCTCGCCCGGTCGACATTGCTGCCGGGAACGTAGCTATTGCCGAAGCCCACCAGGCGCAGCATCCGCATCAAAATGCGCAGGGGCCACGAAGAGCGCGGTTGAGGCAAGTCGATCAGCGGGGCGGCGAGAACCAGCCGCTCGAACCAGCGTCGGCCGGAATGCGCGGCACGCAGCATGACGGCGCCGCCCATCGAGTGGGTCAGCGCATGATAGGGCGGCGGACAATCGGGGAGCACCACAAGCCGCATGAAAGTCTCGACGTCGATCTCGAATTCCCGGAAATTCGCGACATGCCCCTTGCGCGGATCGGGCAGCTGCCGCGACGAATGCCCCTGCCCGCGCCAGTCCAGCACAGCGACCGCAAAGCCGCGTTGCTGCAGGTCGCGCACCGTCTCGAAGTACTTTTCGATAAACTCGCTGCGGCCGGTGAAGACGCAGACGGTACCCTTGACGTCTCCCTTGACGTCTCCCGTGCCATCGGCCGGCGAAACCCAGCGCGCGAAGCGCAGCGCAACGCCGTCCGGCGTCTGGATCATGCCGGTTACGGCACCGTCGGGACAGGGATTGCCGGGAGTGGAGACGAGGTGCATGGCGCGAGGTGGCCTTGGCTAACGCTTACGCCTTCATATTGCACGATCGAGGACCGAAAAGCACCGCCCGGCTTCCACCCGCGCCACCTGATTGCAATCGGCGTCGATTCCGGGAAATGTATAGCCGGCAAGAAACAGACAACGTAATGGGAGACTTCCGCCATGGCCTTTTCGTTCTACGACGCCACCGTCGCCAATTACCTGCAGACCCTCGGCGCCGTCAGCGGCTTTCTTGAGAAGAGCCTGACGCATTTTCGTGAGAAGGGCGTCGATCCAGCCGAACTCGTCGAGTCGCGATTGACATCCGACATGGCGCCGCTGCGCTTCCAGATCGTCTCGGTCGCCCATCATTCGCGCGGTGCGATGGAGGCGGCGAAGAACGGGGTATTCCTGCCGCCGTCGGGCAAACCGGACCTCGACTATGCCGCGCTTCAGGCGCTGGTGGCGGAGGCGCGCGACGAACTCTCGGCCCTGACGCCGGAGGCCGTCGACGCGCTGATCGGCCGCGACGTCACCTTCAAGCTCGGCGAGCGCGCACTGCCCTTTACGGCGGAAGGCTTCCTGATGTCGTTCTCCCTGCCGAACTTCTTTTTCCACGCCACCACGGCTTACGACATCCTCCGCCACAAGGGAGCGCCGCTCGGAAAACGCGATTTCATGGGCAGGATGAAATTGAAGGGATGAAGGAATAGCCTTCGCTGCGCCGGTCCCGTAGCCCGGATGGAGCTCTTGCGTAATCCGGGATTTCTTGCACCGCAATCCGGGCAACGGGACTATCAGGCGTCGAGTTGCTGCTCCAGATCGTGCAGCACCTGGTAGCACGCCAGCACCTGGGCAACGCTCGAGTTCGACTCGCGGCCTTCGCGGATGGCGGCGAAGAACTCGCGGTCCTGCAGCTCGATACCGTTCATCGAGACGTCGACTTTCGAGACGTCGATCTTCTCTTCCTTGCCGTTGAAGATATCGTCGTAGCGCGCGATGTAGGTGCCGGTGTCGCCGATGTAGCGGAAGAAGGTGCCGAGTGGACCGTCATTGTTGAAGGACAGGCTGAGCGTGCAGATCGCGCCGTTGGCGGCCTTGAGCTGAATCGACATATCCATCGCGATCCCGAGCCCCGGGTGGATCGGCCCCTGCACCGCATTGGCCTTCACGATCGGCGAGCTCGCCTGGTACGCGAACAGGTCCACCGTGTGCGCCGCATGGTGCCACAGCAGATGGTCGGTCCAGCTGCGCGGCTGGCCGAGCGCGTTCATGTTGGAGCGGCGGAAGAAGAAGGTCTGCACATCCATCTGCTGGATGTTGAATTCCCTGGCGACAATCTTCTTGTGCACCCATTGATGGCTGGGGTTGAAGCGGCGGGTATGGCCGCACATCGCGACCAGCTTCGTCTGCTTCTGCAGATCGACCACGGCCTGCGCATCCGCAAGGGAATCCGCCAGCGGGATCTCGACCTGGACATGTTTGCCGGCCTTGAGACACGCGATCGATTGCGCCGCGTGCATCTGCGTCGGAGTGCACAGGATGACGGCGTCGACTTCTTTAAGTGCAAGGCTGTCGGCAAGGTCGGTCGAGACATGCCCGATGTCGTATTTGGCGGCAACCTCCCTGGTCGGCTCCAGCCTGCGGCCGACCAGCGACACTACTTCGACGCCGTCGATGTTCTTGATGCCGTCGAGATGCTTGATGCCGAATGCGCCGGCGCCGGCCAGCGCTACCTTGATCGTCTTCGCCACGTCAGTTGTTCTCCAGAATCAGATGACCCACCGCGGTGTTGCTGGCGGGCACATGGTAGAAACGATGCCGCACGGTCGGCGGCTTGCTGCCGCCATTGACGTCGTTCATGGCGCCGCGCGCGATCAGCCACATCACGAGCTCGATGCCCTCGCTGCCGGCCTCGCGGACGTAATCGATATGCGGCATTTTCGATAGCCCCTCGGGATCGGCGATCAGGCGATCGAGGAAATCGGTGTCGAACTCCTTGTTGATCAGCCCGGCGCGCGGCCCCTGCAGCTGGTGGCTCATGCCGCCGGTGCCCCAGATCTGCACGTTGAGCGGCTCATCGTAGGATTCGATCGCCTTGCGGATCGCCTTGCCCAGCATATAGCAACGCCGGCCCGACGGCGCCGGGTACTGCACGACATTGACCGCGAACGGGATCACCGGGCAGGGCCACGCCTGCGGCTGGCCGCACATCAGGCTGAGCGGCACGGTGAGACCGTGGTCGATGTCCATCTTGTTGACGATGGTCAGATCGAAATCGTCCTGGATCACCGATTGCGCGATGTGGCCGGCGAGCTTCGGATGGCCGATCACCTTCGGCACCGGACGCGGACCCCAACCCTCGTCGGCCACCGCGAATTCGGCCGCGGTGCCGATCGCGAAGGTCGGAATCAAATCGAGACTGAACGCATTGGCGTGATCGTTATAGACGAGGAAGATCACGTCCGGCTTTTGCTCCTTCAGCCACTGCTTGGAGAAATCATAACCTCCAAAGACCGGCTGCCAGTACGGCTCCGCGGTCTTGCCAAGGTCGAGCGCCGCACCGACGGCCGGCACGTGCGATGTGTAGACACTGGCTGAGATACGGGCCATTTACTTCTTCTCCCCGGTGTACCGGTTGCCTTCGACGGAGCGGCCGCCGCTGACCATCATGTTGCGATATTCATCCTCGCTCATACCGGTCATGCTGCCGGCCATTTGCTGGAAGCTCTTGCCGTCGGTGGCGCCGATCTTGGCGAGGAAGTAGATGTTGCCGCCGAGCGCGATGCAGCGGTTGAGGTCACGCGCCAGCACCGCCAGCTTCTGGTCCTCGGTCATCGGCCACTCGTCGAGATAGGCGCGCTCATTGGCCTTGAAGCGCGTGCGGTTCTCCGCCTTCATCAGCGACATGCAGAACTGGTTCAGATGATAGCCCTGGCGCGACATCTCGGCGTCGAAGATCGTGGTGCCGGGAACATCGGTGTAGGGTTTGTCGAGTGACATGGGCTTTGCCTCCTCAGGAGTGTTCGGGCCAGTACAGCCGCATCGGGTTGTCGACCAGCAGCTTCTGCTGCAATTCTGATGTGACCGCAACGTGCGGGATGAAATCGACCAGAAGTCCGTCGTCGGGCATATGGTCTTTCAAATTCGGGTGCGGCCAATCGGTTCCCCAGAGCACGCGATCGGGGAAGGTTTCGACGACGCGCCGCGCGAACGGGATCACGTCGCGATAGGCGTTTTGCTCGCCGTTCAACGCCGGCGGCCCCGCGACCGACAGCCGCTCCGGGCAACTGACCTTGGACCACACGTTCGGGTGTTGTTTCATGAATTTCACGAACAATTCGAATTCGGGGCCGTCGACCGGCTTGGTGACGTCGGGCCGACCCATATGGTCGACCACGATTGTGGTCGGCAGCGAGGTGAAGAAATCCCACAATTGGGACAGATCCGCCGCTTCAAAGTAGATCACGACATGCCAGCCGAGTTTGCCGATGCGGCCCGCGATCTCGATCAGCTCTTCCTTGGGCGTGAAATCGACCAGGCGCTTGACGAAATTGAAGCGCACGCCGCGCACCCCGGCGTCATGCATCGCCTGGAGTTCGGCGTCACTGACGCTGCGCTTGACGGTGGCGACGCCGCGCGCCTTGCCGCCGGAATGCACCAATGCATCGACCATCGCGCGATTATCGGCGCCGTGGCAGGTGGCCTGCACCACGACGTTGCGGGAGAGGCCGAGATGGTCGCGTAGCGCGTAGAGCTGCTGCTTCGACGCATCGCAGGGGGTGTATTTACGCTCCGGCGCGAACGGAAATTCGGCGCCCGGGCCGAACACATGGCAGTGCGCATCCACGGCGCCTGCCGGCACCTTGAACCGGGGTTTTGAAGGACCGGCGTACCAATCCAGCCAACCGGGTGTTTTCTCAAATTCCATCGTTGCCTGTTTCATTTCTTTTCTTCGGACTTCACTTTGCCGAGGATCCGGTCGGCCTCGGTGCGCCAGTCCGCGCTGCGGGCAAATTCCTTGGTGCCTTTCGGGCCGAACAATTCTCCGTCGGCGAGGTCGGCGACCCAGGCCTGGCGTTCGGCGGTGCCCTGCGCCGACCATGGCGTCAGCCCGATCTCGCGTACGGTCTCGGCGACCTCGCGCACCTCTTCGCTGCGACGCCGGCCATGCTCGATCACGCGCTGGAAGAAATACGCGCCCTGCTTTTCCCAGTCGATGCCGGGAAAGGTCTCCTTGAGAGACGCCAGCACGGCGTCCTCGACGCCATAGGCCCGCGCCGTGGTGAAACTCTCGATCACCATGGCCTCCATGCCCTTGATCATGATGCTGCGGCACATCTTGACCGCCGAGGCGACGCCGAGTTCATCGCTCGCCACCTTGGCGTTGAACCCGAGCTCGACCAGCAGGGGCGCGAGCTCGTGCGCGCCTGAGCCACCCAGCAGCAACGGCACCCTAATGCGGTACGGCGGCAGCGAAGTCATGACGGCGCCTTCGACATAGCGTCCGCCGGCGCCGTCGATCAGCGCGGCAGCGCGTTGCTTCGCACCCGGCGAGGCCGAATTGAAATCGAGGAACCAGGCTCCCTGCTTCAGTCCGGGCATACAAGCCTCGGCCACCGGCACCGCCTGGCTCGCGGTAACTGCGGAAACGATCAAATCGGCCTGCGCCGCGAGATCGGCATGTGACACTGCCAGCGCGACGCCGATACCTTCGGCATGATCGCGCAGCGGCCGCGCCCTGTCATCGCCAAGCTTGATGTCGTAGGCGCTGACCCGGACGCCGTCCTTGCGCAGGTCCTCGGCCAGAATCCGGCCGACCTCGCCATAGCCGACGAGACCGACATGCCACTGGTTGGAAGCAACCGACATCGCGATCAATCTATGTATCGGAGCCCGGCTTTCGCCAGCGGCTCGCGCATATTGTACATGTCGAGACCGAGCACGCCGGCCGCCAGCCTGGCGCGCTTGTCGCCTTCATTGGCCTCGCGCGCTTCCGCCGCATCCGCCACCTGCTGCGCGATGCCAGCGGGAACCACGACCACGCCGTCGGCATCGGCGACGATCACGTCGCCGGGATTGACCAGCGCGCCGGCGCAGACCACCGGGATGTTCACCGAGCCCAATGTTGCCTTCACCGTGCCCTTGGCGCTGATCGCCCTTGAGAAAACCGGGAACTGCATCTCAGTCAGGTCCTTCACGTCGCGCACGCCGCCGTCGATGATCAGGCCCTTGGCGCCGCGGGCGCGAAAACTGGTCGCCAGCAGATCGCCGAAGAAGCCATCGGTGTTCTCGGCGGTGCAGGCGGCCACCACGACATCGCCAGGCTGCAGCTGTTCGGCCACCACATGCATCATCCAGTTGTCGCCGGGCTGCAGCAGCACCGTGACCGCGGTGCCGCAGGTGTGAGCATCGGTGTAGACCGGGCGCATATAGGGCAGCATCAGGCCGACGCGGCCCATCGCCTCGTGGATGGTGGCGACGCCGAACCGCGACAGCTTTTCCACGGCCGCCTTGTCGGCGCGGACGATGTTGCGCTTGACCACGCCGAGGTTGTTCAGGGGAATACTCATGTCACTTGCCTTTTGTCTTCAAGGCCGCGTCGAGCCTGGGGAATACGCGCCGCGCATTGCCCTCGTAGACCTTCTGCTTGTCCTGCGCGCTGAGGATCACCGAAGCCTCGATGTAACGCTTGGTGTCGTCGTATGGAAATCCGGTTTCGGGATCGATGCCCTTGACCGCGCCGATCATCTCGCTGGCGAACAGGATGTTGTCGACCGGAATCACCCTGGTCAGCAGATCGATGCCGGGCTGGTGGTAGACGCAGGTGTCGAAGAAGATGTTTTTCAGCAGATGGTCCTTCAGCAGCGGCTTCTTCAGTTCCTGCGCCAACCCGCGAAAGCGTCCCCAGTGATAGGGCACCGCGCCGCCGCCATGCGGGATGAGAAATTTCAGCGTCGGGAAATCCTTGAACAGGTCCGATGTCAGGCACTGCATGAACGCCGTGGTGTCGGCGTTCAGATAATGCGCGCCTGTGGTGTGGAAGCAGGCGTTGCAGCTGGTGGAGACGTGGATCATGGCGGGGATGTCGAGTTCCACCATCTTCTCGTAGATCGGATACCACTGTCTGTCCGACAGCGGCGGCGAGGTCCAGTGCCCGCCTGACGGATCGGGATTGAGGTTGATGCCGACGAAGCCGTATTCCCTGACGCATTTCTCCATCTCGGGAATGCAGGTTTTGGGATCGACGCCCGGCGACTGCGGCAGCATCGCCGCACCGATAAAACTGTCCGGGAAGAGTTTGGTGATGCGCGCGCACAGCTCGTTGCAGATCGCGGCCCAGGTCGACGACACCTGAAAGTCGCCGATGTGGTGCGCCATGAAGCTGGCGCGCGGGCTGAAGATGGTGAGGTCGCTGCCGCGCTCCTGCATCTTCTTGAGCTGGTTGTTGATGATGGATTCGCGCAGTTCGTCGTCGCTGATCTTCAGCTCGCTGGCCTTCGGCATGGCCGAGGGATCGCCAATGGCGGCGATCTGCCGGTTGCGCCAGTCTTCCAGCGCCTTCGGCGCGGTGGTGTAGTGGCCGTGTACGTCGATGATCATCGATTTTATCCCTGGTTCTATCTTTGCCGGGCGTGACGGATTTCGGAGGCGGCGCTGAAACCTGCGGCCTGATGTCCGGCCCAGACCGAGGCCGGCACCATGACCTCGCCGCGCATCAACAGCCGCGCGGTGCGCAGCAGCGCGGCGCTGGTCACGTTTTGCGGATTGGCCGGATCGACCTCGATCTCGACGCTGAATTCGCCGGTGGGATGCTCGACCGAAATGGTTTTTGCCATCTCACCCGGCACCACGGCGATGCCCTGCGTGGTCGAGCCATCGAGCATGCAGGCAGTGGCGACCGTTACCGCCGCCAGCACCCCGATGGCGTCGTGGCAGACATGCGGGATGAAGCTGCGCGTCGAGATGGCGCCGCCGGCGCGCGGCGCCGATATCAGCGTCATCTTCGGGTAATTCTTGCTCGTGACGTCGCCGAGTTGCATGGCGTGGCCGCAGGCGATGCGCAGCCGCTCGATCCGCGCCTTCAGCTCGGTATCGGCATTGAGCTGATCGACGCCTTCACAGCCGGTGCGGCCGACGTCGGCTGACTTGAAGATCACCAGCGGCATGCCGTTGTCGATGCAGGTCACGGTGATGCCGTCGATCACGTCGCGGACATTGCCGGTCGGCAGCAGCCCCGGCGCGACCGAGCCCGCGGTGTCGAGAAAGTTGATCTTGATCGGCGCCGATGTCCCCGGCGCGCCGTCGATCCGGGCTGCGCCCTCATATTCGACATGGCCGTTCGGGGTCTGCACCGTGATGTCGCACTGCATGTCGGTGTTGAGCGTCAGCACCCGCAGCGTGGTGGTATCGCCCTGCGGTTTGACCAGTCCGGTTTCGAGGGCGAACGGCACCACCGCGGCAAGCATGTTGCCGCAATTCGGTGTGGTATCGACGGTGTCCTTGTCCGGCTGCAACTGCGCGAACAGGAAGTCGAGATCGACGCCGGGCCGCGAGCCCTTCGAGACAATGCCGACCTTGCTGGTGAGCGGATGCGCGCCGCCGAGCCCGTCGATCTGGCGCTTGTCGGGCGAGCCCATCACCGCCAGCAGCACCTTGTCGCGGGCCGGGATGTCCGAGGGCAGGTCGGCAGCGTTGAAGAACGGGCCGCGCGAGGTGCCGCCGCGCATGAACAGGCAGGGAATGGCGGTTTGCATGGCATTTGACCCGGGGATTGGACGTCCATTCTGGCGGTTCGGGTTCGGCTCCGCCACCATCGGCCATTTCTAACAGCTATCACGTTCCGGCATGGATAAAAGCTCCGAGCCATGCTGGAAATGCTTTAGGCCGGCAGCCCGCGCACCAGTTCGGTCAACAGCCGCATCGCATGCAGGGCCAGCGGCGTCGGACGCTTGTGCGCGGAGACGGCGAGGCACAGCACGCTGACCGGCGCCGGATCCGTCAGCCGGCGCACCATGAGTTCGCCGGAGCGGGCCGACGCCGCCACCCCGCTGGCGGTGAGCACGGCATGGCCATAACCGGCGCAGACCAGATCGATGATCGAGGGGACGCTGGAAACCTCCCAGGCAATATCGAGCTTGATGCCGGCCAGAGCCGCCTGGGTCTCCAGTAGGCGGCGCATCGCATGGACCCGCTCCGGCACGATCAACGGGTAGCGCGGCAGTTCCTTCATCGGCAGCGGCGGCGCGGCCGGCTTGCGCTTGCCTTTGGGCGCACGGCTCACCAGGCTGAGCGCCTCCTGCAGCAATGGTGTGATCTCCAGCCCGGCCTGCGCCTCGGGGTTGTAGACGAGACCGATATCGATGCGCCCGGTGGTGACCCATTCGACGATATGGGTCGACAGCCCCTCGACGATTGCCAGCCGGGCGGCGGGAAGCTGTTTCTTGAAGCGGTCAATCAACGGCAACGTGAGTTGCCGGCCGATGCTCGGAGGCAGCCCGATGGTGACCCGCCCGACCGGCTCGTCGCGGCTGGCGCCGAGATCCTCGCGCGCATGTGCCATCAGTTGCAGCACCGCCACGCTGTGATCGAACAGCCGCTTGCCGGCGTCGGTCAGCGCCACGCCGCGGCCGTTGCGCAGGAACAGCTGCTGGCGCAGTTCGGTTTCGAGGCCACGCACCTGGCGGCTGAGCGCAGGCTGCGCGATGTCCAGCACCACGGCAGCCTTGCTGAAGCTGCCGAGTTCGGCGACGTGGACGAAATATTCGAGCTGCTTGAGGTTCATGGCCCTGCGACTGTACACCCGCGCTCAGCTGAGCCGTGCATCCTAAATCCGGAGACCTACTGCTTCGGGATCCCGGCCTTCTCGATCACCGTTTTCCACTTGTCGATATCGGACTTCAGCCGGGCCGATATCTCCTCGGGCGTGCTCGCTTTGGCCTCGATACCGAGTTCGAGCAGCCGCTTTTTCAACTCGGGCTCGGCGAGAATGTCCCGCAGCGCCTGATTGAGCGTCTTCACGATCTCCGGCGGCGTACCCGATGGAGCGAACAGCGCGTTCCAGGAGACGACGTCGTAACCGGCAACACCGGATTCCTGCACGGTCGGAATATCCGGCGTGCTGGCCGAACGCGCCGGCCCGGATGCCGCCAGCGCCCGGATTTTCCCGTCGGCGAGATTGCCCTTCAGCGCCGAGTAGCTGTCGATCATCAGGTCAAGGTTGCCCTGCATGGTCGATATCAGAACCTCGGGCGTGCCCCGATGGGGAATGACCACGAAATCGAGGTTGGCCGTGGTCTTGAACAACTCGGCCGACAGATTCTGGGTGCTGCCGACATTGATGGTGCCGACATTGAGCGACCCGGGTTTCGCCCTGGCGGCCGCAATGAACTCCGCCAGCGTTTTGAACGGCGCGTCGGCGCTGGTGGCGAAGATGAAATCGAAATAGCCGAGGCTCGAAATCGGCGCGAAATCCTTCAGCGGATCATATGACAGTTTGTTGAACAGGGAGACGCTGATTGCGGTTCCGTTCGACAGCAAGGCCAGCGTATGTCCATCCGGCGGCGATGAAATCACCGTTCGGGCCGCGGCAATGCCGCCTGCGCCGGGCTGGTTTTCAACGTAGAAGCGCCCGCCAAACTTGACGCCGAGCCGTTCCGCGATCACGCGCGCGGTGATATCGGCAACGCCGCCGGCGGCAAAAGGCAGGACGATCCGCACCGGCTTGCCCGGGTAGCTGCTCTGGGCCAAGACCTGACCTTGAGGGGCAACCAGCGCCAGCAGCACCAGCACCGCCATAGCGGACCGGAGCAGGATCCGGGAGACGGCGCCTTTGAAGAATGTCATCGGGTAGCCCTGCCTTGATGGATCAGTTCGCCACCCTGTCACTTGATGGGCGGGCGTGGAAGCACGGCGTCTCCTACCTCCATCCGGTAGACGTAGTCGAGCGAAAACCAGGGTGTGCCGCTATCATGCTCGGTCGGATGCGGCTCGTCATGGCGCATGAAATCGCCGATCAGCGCCTTGGTCACGCCAAACTGGACGTCGCTGTCGATGTGGGGATCGGCGGGATCATAGACCTGGGAAATCAGGACCTTGAATCCCGGCTTGAAAATAAGCGCATGCAGATGCGCCGGCCGATAGGGATGCCTGCCCTGCTGCTTCAACAGCCGGCCAACCACGCCATTGGTCGGAATCGGATAACCCACCATCATGACAGAGCGAAACCAGAAGCGTCCATCGGCGTCGCTGGTGAACTTGCCGCGCAGGTTCATCTCAGCCTGCTCAGGATCCTGGTTTTCGTAAAGCCCGACCGGCGAGGCGTGCCAGATGTCCACTTCCGTACCCGAAATCGGCCGGCCGGCAGGATCCACCACGCGCGCGGTGACGAACAAGGGCGCGCCCGGCGTATCGGACCGGACGATGTTGCCGCCGTTTTCAACGCGCGGTGAATTCAACCGCCAGAACGGCCCGAGCAGCGATTGCGCGGTTTCGGTATTGCCCTGATCGCCATTGTTGAGGAGGCACACCAGCGAGGAGACGCCGAGCGAGCCGGCCATCAGGATGATTTCATTGTGGGTGTCGGTCGTGAGTTTACCGAGTTCGCCGATAATGGCGGCGGCTTCGCGGAACTCGGCCTCGGTCAGCTGCACGTCGCGAACAAAGCCGTGCAGGTGCTTGACCAGCGACACCATGATTTCGCGCAACCGCGGGTCGGACGTCTGTCCCATCACAGATGTCGCGGCGACCGTGACATCCTGCTGACGTTCGATGATCATCGCGCACTCCCCCGGCCGCAGCCGCACGGGGTACGCTTAATACGAATTGGCCGATGACGAAAGAGACGGCCGGATTGGCTCGGCTCAAGCCGCCGCGATGACGCGCCGGGCCGCGTCGAGCGCGCGTTGCGCACGGGCTCGCGCATCCATCGTCTTTGCCAGTTCCACGGTCGGGACTTCAATGCTGACCGCGATATCTCTCGGCATCGCGCGCGCCAGCGCAACGAGGTCGATGCCGCCCTCCCCCGGAAACATCCGCTCGGTCCGGGCCGCCAGCATCATGGCTTCCATGGTCGCCGGCCGCTCGGCCGAGCCGTCGCACAATTGCCAATAGTGCAGTTGGTCCGGGGGAATTTCGGCGATGTCAGCAATCGAACTTCCCGACCTGTCGAAATGCAGCGCATCCACCAGCACGCCGGCATTTGCCTTGCCGACTTGTTCGACAATTCGCCGCGCAGTCGCAAGGTCCGGCACTGATGTCCATGGCATGAATTCGAGATCGGCTGATAAGCCAAAGGGAGCCGCGGCCTCGCAGAATGCGGCAAACCGATCCGAAAACCTCTCGAGTACGGGATCATAGGCCGCGACCAGAATGTGTTTCGCGCCGAGCCGCGCGCCGGTCTCGAAAAATGCGGAGAAGCCGGTGATATCGGTCTCCGGTCGCAATGCGACCACTTCGAGGTCCGCCACCGTCACGCCGGTCGCATCCAGCCGCGCGAGGGTTTCCTTCAGGGCCGCTTCATCGTCCATCAGCGGATAGGCGACACCGCCCGGTGTCGCGGGCATCAGCCGGATTCCGACGTGGTCGTAACCGCAGGCGGCGGCGACATCGACCAGTGCCGGTGGCGCCAGTTCGAGCACAGTCAGCGCGGCGAGCGAGAACGATGACACGGTCAGACCCAGGCGATGCGCTTGTCGAGCGCGAAGATGCCCTGATAGATCTCGGGATCGCCGACATCGCCAAGCACCTCCGGCGCCATTTCAGCCGCCCGGCGCACCGCAGCGCGAAGCGATGCCTCGTCCAGCGCCTCGATCAGCAGCAGGCCGGCAAACACACCCTCGTCTTTCCGCATCCCCTTCTCGACCGTCGGGACCGAAGTCCTGGCGATATCGGTGGCGCCGATCTGCACCGCGGCGACCCCATCGAGCGCGGCAATATCGTCGGCCAGGCGCTGAGGGTTTTCCGGCAGGCGTTCGAGGCGCAGCGCGACGATGGTGGAGCCCTCGCCCCGTCCGGCCCATGCGGTCAGCTTCCCGCCACCGCGAATGAAGTTGCCGAGTTGCGGCATGATACGCTGCGACCACGGCGTGGGCGCGTTGAGGCGCGCGAGATAGGCGGGCCCGTCGAGAACTTCGGGCGTTTGCAGTTCGTAGAGAATGAAGAAGCGCTCGATGTCGACGCTGATAGCGCGGAACACGCGATTGCCGAGGAATCCCTCAGTGGTCACCCGCTCCGTAGTGTGCTCGCGCGTCAGCCAGTGGCGATAGTCGGTCAGATTGGACCGCTCGACATCGCTCCAGATGGCCAGAAAACCCGCTCCGCGCATCGTCATTGCTCCCAAGCCGTTGATCTCAAACTTTCGCCCGCAGGCCGTGCAGCGCCGCGGGAATTGTGTCCGGCAGTTTACCGAGCTTCTGCACGGCGGCCAGGATCGCGGCGATATATCCGTAGGGGCCAAGACCGCAGATCACGGCCGTGGACGCGGTCGATGTGATCGAATGCCGGTGCAGTTCGTCCCGCGCGTGAATGTTGGAGATGTGAACCTCGATTTTCGGACCTTCGAAGATTTTCAGCGCGTCGATCAGGGCGATCGACGTGAACGAATAGGCGGCGGGGTTCATGATGATGGCGTCAGCCTTGCCGTGCGCCGACTGGATCAGATTGACGAGTTCACCTTCGAGATTGGACTGGTGAAACGAGATGGTGATCCCGAGGGTGGCGGCGAGCTGCTGGCAGCTCGCCTCGATCTCGGCGAGCGTCGTCGAGCCATAGATATGGGGCTCCCGAATACCCAGGAAATTCAAGTTCGGTCCGTTCAGGATCATGATTTTCGCAGCCATTGTCGCCCCCCGCCTGTTCTGAATTCAAGTCGACCACGAGTCGCGTTATCATGAAAGGCCAGACGCCCCTGAATATCCGGAAAGACCGCTCGTCGCGTCCGATGCCGCGAGGTAGGCGAAGGCGAGCGCCGGCCCGAGCGTGATCCCCGGGCCGGGATAGGTGCCGCCCATGATCGACTGCATGTCGTTGCCGCACGCGTAAAGCCCCGATATTGGCCGGCTGTCGGAATCCAGTACGCGCGCCGCCTCGTCCGTGACCAGGCCCGCCGACGTGCCGATGTCGGAGGGATAAAGCCGCAGCGCATAGAACGGCGCCGTCGCGGTCGGGCCGAGATTGGGATTGGCTCCGGCAGCGGACGCGTCGCCATTGTGGTTCTGGTACACGGTGCTGCCCCGGCCGAATTCCAGATCGCGACCAGTTTCCGCGTAACCGTTCATTCTGTCGACCGTCTCGCACAGATTGCCGGGGTCGATCTTCAGTCGTTGCGCCAGTTGCACGATGCTGTCGCCGGCGATCAGGTATCCGTCGGCCAGCGCGGCGCGCGTGCCCCAGCCGCCGGGGCGTACCATTCCGAGGCCGTATTTCCGCAACGCCACCGCGTCCGCAATAAGAAAGGCAGGGATCGCCGATCTGCCCTGCGCCAGCATCTCCAGCGCGAACGGATGATAGGAAATCGCTTCGTTGACGAAGCGGCGGCCATTGCTGTCGACCACCAGCGTCCCCGGCTTGCCGCGGTCGAGCACGAAGTGTGGAAACACAGCCTGCGATCCGTCGCGCCGGCGCCGGATCGACGCCGGCGCCCAGAACGCTGCGGTGAGATCCCGGTCGCTGATGCGGGCGCCAATCTCGATCGCCTTGTCCTGCGCGTCGCCGCTCGCTCCAGGCGCCACGGAGGACCATTCCACATCGGTTCTCAGCGCAGCAAACCGCCTGCCGGCATGGCGATTGAAACCACCGCCCGCCAGAATCAGCCCGCCGCGGATGTTGATTTCCCGCGAGACGCCGTCAGCGACCAGAACCGCTGAGGCGACGCGGCCGCTTCCGTCCCGGACTATTTTTTCAAGTGATGTGCCGGTCAGGATGTCGACATCGCGGCGGAGCAATGAATACAGGAGACGGCCGACCAGCGCGTTGCCCATCACCAGCCGGGAGCCCCTCGAATAGCTCAGCCGGTCCCGCCCATATCGCGCCAGCAGTTTTGCGGTGTGCAGCAGCGATTTCATCGACGCGGTGGCCGACAGCAGATGACCGATATCGGTTCGGTCGACCATCATGCCGCCGAACAGCGTGAACTCCGGGATCGGTGGGCGTACCAGCCGGAGCGCATCGCCCAGCAACCGCCCGTCGAACGGCAGCGGCTCCAGCGCGCGCCCCGCCACCACAGCGCCCTCGAGCTCCGAGCGATAATCCGGATGCCGCGGATAGGCGCGCAGCTTAACCTCGGAGTGGTCTTCCAGCACCTCGACCGCTGCGGGACCGGCCTTCAGGAAAGCCGCGCGCAAATTGGCGTCCGCCCGGTTTCCGATGATCTGCCGCAGGTAGCGCTCGGCGTTGTCGACGCTGTCGGAGGCCGCGACGGCGGATGCATGACGCGTATTCGGTATCCAGATCGACCCCGCCGACAGCGCCGAGGTGCCGCCGACGAAACCTGACTTTTCCACCAGCAGCGTCCGGGCGCCGCGAATGGCCGCAAACAGTGCGGCCGACAGGCCAGCGGCCCCGGCGCCGATCACGACAACGTCGTAGCCGGAGGGAACGCCGCGCAAGTCAGGATGATGCACGGGCGCTCCTCCCCGAACCCGTCATTCCGGGGCGATGCGCAGCATCGAACCCGAAATATCGAGATTCTCCGATGTGCAATTGCACATCGTAGCTAATCGCTGCGCGATACCCCGGAATGACAGCGTCAAGGTTGTCAGTTCAACTTCTCGATCGCCATCGCGACACCCTGACCGACGCCGACACACATCGTCGCCAGCGCGCGCTTGCCGCCGCGCTTTTCCATGCCGTGCACCGCCGTCATGGCGAGCCGCGCGCCGCTCATCCCGAGGGGATGGCCGAGCGCGATGGCGCCGCCATGCGGGTTGACGAAGTCGGCGTCATCAGCGATGCCGAGTTGTCGCAGGCAGGCGATGCCCTGGCTGGCAAAGGCTTCATTGAGCTCGATCAGATCGAAATCGCTGATCTTCAGGCCGAGGCGCTCCATCAGCTTGCGGGTCGCCGGCACCGGGCCGATGCCCATGATGCGCGGCGGCACCGCGGCCGAGGCAAGTCCCAAAATCCGGGCGCGCGGCGTCAGGCCGTGCTTCTTCACCGCGGCTTCGGACGCCAGGATCATCGCGGCGGCGCCATCATTGACGCCGGAGGCATTGCCCGCCGTCACGGTGCCGGGATTGCGCACGATCGGTCTCAGTTTGGTCAGGCCTTCGAGCGTGGTTTCCGGGCGCGGGTGTTCGTCCTTGTCGACGAAAACGGGTC
This sequence comes from Bradyrhizobium sp., assembly GCA_046590305.1. Classification (GTDB taxonomy): domain Bacteria; phylum Pseudomonadota; class Alphaproteobacteria; order Rhizobiales; family Xanthobacteraceae; genus Bradyrhizobium. Next base: position 7,891 of record JBKJUA010000207.1, on the reverse strand, counting down.
CGGCCTTGCCGCTGGGAACCGACACCGGCGTGATCTCTTCGGCAAAATAGCCCGACGCGATCGCCACGCCGGCGCGCTGCTGCGAGCGGATCGCGAAGGCGTCCTGATCGGCGCGCGACACCTGGAATTCCTCGGCGACGTTCTCGCCGGTTTCCGGCATGGCATCGACGCCATATTGCGCCTTCATCAGGGGATTGATGAAGCGCCAGCCGATGGTAGTGTCGAAAATATCGGCCGAACGCGAAAATGCTTCCGTTGCCTTGCCCATCACGAACGGCGCCCGCGTCATCGATTCGACGCCGCCGGCAATGGCAAAATCGATCTCGCCGGCCCGAATCGCGCGGCCGGCGGCGCCGACGGCATCGAGGCCGGAGGCGCAGAGGCGGTTGAGCGTGAGGCCGGGGATCGATTCCGGCAGGCCGGCCAGCAACAGCGCCATCCGCGCCACGTTGCGGTTGTCCTCGCCGGCCTGGTTGGCGCAGCCGAAATAGACTTCGTCGACTGCTGCCCAGTCGAGCTTGGGATGCCGCGCCATCAGCGCCTTGATCGGCACCGCCGCCAGATCGTCGGCGCGGACTTTGGCGAGCGAACCGCCGAAGCGGCCGATCGGGGTGCGTACGGCATCGCAAACAAAAACATCGCGCATTGAATCTCTCCCTGAATGCCGCGTTTTACGTGGCCACCCGACCGAATTGAAGGCGAGTTTTAGGAGCGCGGGCGTGGCAGGTCAATTGAGGACGAGTTACAGTTCCCTCTCCGCTTGCGGGGGAGAGCCAGGGTGGGGGTTTCTCGGCAGGTACGGGTGCCCGTTGAGAGATGTCCCCCGCCCGCCGCGCGTTTCACGCGCGTCGACCTCCCCCGCAAGCGGGAGAGGTGCAGCGGAGCAAACGTGGAAAACCCACATTGCAGTGCCAAACCCATAGGACCGGAGGGGGAAATTTTGTAGGTTGCGGCCCGCAATGACGATCCAGCAATCCATCTCTGTTCCGGCCGAGCCCGCTCCCTCAGCGGAGGACACGGCACGCGTGTCGCCGATGATGGAACAGTTTCTGGAGATCAAGGCCGACCATCCCGGTCTGCTGTTGTTCTACCGGATGGGCGATTTCTACGAATTGTTCTTCGAAGACGCCGAGATCGCCTCCCGCGCGCTCGGGATCGTGCTGACCAAACGCGGCAGGCACCAGGGCGCCGACATCGCGATGTGCGGCGTGCCGGTGGAACGTTCCGAGGATTATCTGCATCGCCTGATCGCACTCGGCCATCGCGTCGCGGTCTGCGAGCAGCTGGAGAACCCGGCCGAGGCACGCAAGCGCGGCAACAAAAGCGTGGTCCGCCGCGGCGTGGTGCGGCTGGTGACGCCGGGCACGCTGACCGAAGACACGTTGCTGGACGCCAAGACCAACAACTATCTACTGGCGATCGCGCGGTCGCGTGGATCGGCTGGCGCCGATCGCATTGGGTTGGCCTGGATCGACATTTCCACCGCCGAATTCATCGTCACGGAATGCGCCACCGGCGAACTCGCGGCGACGCTGGCGCGGATCAATCCCAACGAGGTCATCGTCACCGACGCGCTGTATGGCGATCCCGAGCTGGGACCGAGCCTGCGCGAATTGCCGGCGGTGACGCCGCTGACCCGCGACGTCTTCGACAGCGCCACCGCCGAGCGGCGGCTGTGCGATTATTTCGCCGTCGCCACCATGGACGGGCTCAGCGCGATGTCGCGGCTGGAGGCCACCGCCGCTGCCGCCGCCGTCACCTATATCGACCGCACCCAGGTCGGAAAGCGTCCGCCGCTGTCGCCGCCATCGCGCGAAGCCGCCGGCACCACGATGGCGATCGATCCCGCCACCCGCGCCAATCTCGAACTGACGCGAACGCTGGCCGGCGAGCGCCGCGGCTCGCTGCTCGATGCCATCGACTGCACCGTGACCCCGGCCGGATCGCGGCTGCTGGCGCAGCGGCTCGCGGCCCCCCTCACCGACAGCGCCGCGATTGCGCGGCGGCTCGATGCCATCGCCACCTTCGTCACAGACAGTGGTGCGCGCGACGACCTGAGGACCACGCTGCGATCAGCCCCTGACATGTCGCGCGCGCTGGCGCGGTTGTCGGTCGGACGCGGCGGCCCGCGCGATCTCGCCGGCCTGCGCGACGGCATTCTGGCCGCCGATGCGGCGCTGGCGCGGCTCGGGCAGCTTGAAGCACCGCCGCTGGAAATAACAGGGATTATGGAGGCGTTGCGCCGCCCACCGCGCGACCTCGCGCGCGAATTCGAGCGTGCGCTGGCCGAACAACTGCCTCTCATCAAGCGCGACGGCGGTTTCGTGCGCGAAGGCTATGAGGCCGCACTCGACGAGACCCGTAATCTGCGCGATGCCTCGCGGCTCGTCGTCGCCGCGATGCAGGCGCGTTACGCGGATGATACGGGCGTCAAAGGCTTAAAGATCCGGCACAACAATGTGCTCGGCTATTTCGTCGAGGTCACCGCGCAGCACGGCGACAAATTGATGTCGCCGCCCTTGAATGCGACCTTCATTCATCGCCAGACGCTGGCCGGCCAGACCCGTTTCACGACGTCCGAACTCGGCGAGATCGAAGCCAGAATTGCCAACGCCGGCGACCGCGCCCTCGGGCTTGAGCTGGAGATTTTCGAGCGGCTTTCCGCGATGGTGATGGAAGCCAGCGACAATCTGCGCGCTGCCGCGCATGCCTTCGCGCTGCTCGACGTTGCGACTGCGCTGGCGAAACTCGCGGTCGACGACATTTACGTGCGACCCGAGGTCGATGGCTCGCTCGGATTTGCGATCGAGGGCGGCCGGCATCCCGTGGTCGAGCAGGCGCTGAAGCGCGACGGCCATCCCTTCATCGCCAACGCCTGCGACCTGTCGCCGGGACCGGCACAGAAGTCGGGGCAGATCTGGCTGATCACCGGCCCCAACATGGCGGGCAAATCGACCTTCCTGCGCCAGAACGCGCTGATCGCGCTGCTGGCGCAGACCGGCAGTTTCGTGCCGGCCACCCGCGCCCGCATCGGCATCGTCGACCGGCTGTTCTCCCGCGTCGGCGCCGCCGATGATCTGGCGCGCGGCCGCTCCACCTTCATGGTCGAGATGGTGGAGACCGCCGTCATTCTCAATCAGGCCAGCGAGCGTTCGCTGGTAATACTGGACGAGATCGGCCGCGGCACCGCGACTTTCGATGGTCTGTCGATCGCCTGGGCGGCGATCGAGCATCTGCATGAGGCCAACCGCTGCCGCGCGCTGTTCGCCACGCATTATCATGAGTTGACCGCGCTCTCGGCCAAACTGCCGCGACTGTTCAACGCCACGGTGCGGGTCAAGGAATGGCAGGGCGACGTCGTGTTCCTGCACGAAGTGCTGCCGGGTTCGGCCGACCGCTCCTACGGCATTCAGGTCGCCAAGCTCGCGGGGCTTCCGGCGCCTGTCATCGCGCGCGCCAAATCGGTGCTGGCGAAGCTGGAAGCGCAGGACCGCGGCCAGTCCGCGCGTGTGCTGGTCGACGATTTGCCGCTGTTCGCGGTGCCGTCCCGCGCCGCCGCCGAACCGATGCCGCCGAGCGAGGCGGAGCAATTGATCGAAGCCTTGAAGGCACTGCATCCCGACGAGATGTCGCCGCGCGACGCGCTGGAGGCGATATATGCGCTGAAGGCGAAATTGCCGAAGTAACGCCGTCATTCCGGGGCTGTGCTAACGCACCATCCCGGAATGATGAACTATCGCGCCAGCTTCCGCCGGCTCCACCACCATAGCGCAAGATTCCAGCTGACGCAGATCGCCAGCGCCACGCTGAGGCCGATTGCCGAGCCGAATCGCAAGGCCACGACATTGATCATCGCAATCGCGATGCCCAGGCCCATCAGTCCGCCGGCGCTGTTGGCTATCACGGCGGCGGTCGGCGGGCCGCCGATGCGCGGGTGCAGGATCAGCATCATGCTGGTGAACACCACCGGAAACAGCGCAATGATGCCGCTGACCTTGGGGCCGACCCAGCCCGACGCCGTCACCACCGTCGCCACCAGGGTGGCGACCAGCGAGGCGCGCAGGGGGATGTCATACCAGCGGCGCGTGATGATCGGCATCTTGACGTGACGGAAGCGCCGCAGCAGCGGCACGCAGATCGCAAATGCAATCGCGTTCACGATCAGTCCGCCGGCCAGCGTCCATGGCAGCGCGCGGATGATCGAGGCCAGCGCGATCCACACCGCGACCGCACCGAGACAGCTAACCAGCGCATTCTGGCGCTGCGCCAGCACCACATAGGTGAGCCCGAGTAGAATCGTCGCAGCGTTGATCGGCAGGCTCGCCAGCGCGCCCTCGGCGATGAACGCGGCATCGTGATCGAGCGCAAGAAACACGTAAGACGGCCCCGCCGAAATCGGCAGCGTCGCGACCAGCGCGCCGATCACCGGACCGGATCTCTCGGTGATCACGGACGCCGTCACCACGAACGCGGCGGTGATCGCCATCCGCAGCAAGAGCGTCAGGAGGAAGGCGAGTTCGGGGGACATTTGCTGTCGTCCCTGCGAACGCAGGGACCCATAACCACAACTGTTCGTGTGGTGCGAAAGTCGTCGAACGGCGATTTTTGGACCGGGAGGGCACGGTGTATGGGTCCCTGCGTTCGCAGGGACAACAACAACCTCACACCCGCTGCATCGACACCGAAACTTTCGGGCCGTTCTTGATGGTCTGATAGACCACGCAATAACGTTCGGTTAGTTTCAAGAGCAGATCGAGCTTGTCCTGCGGCGCGTCGGTGCCGACCTCGAACTTCAGGCGGATTTCAGCGAAGCCGACCGGCGCTTCCTTATCGACGCCGAGCGTACCGCGAAAATCGAGGTCGCCTTCGGCAATGACATGGCCGCTCTTCAGCGGCACTTCGACAGCGGTCGCCACCGACTTCAGCGTCACGCCGGCGCAAGCGACCAAAGCTTCCAGCAGCATGTCGCCGGAACACAGTTCAAGCCCGGAGCCGCCGGTCGCGGGATGCAGGCCGGCAATGGCCAAGGCGCGGCCGGTCTCGACCTTGCAGGCGATGCCTTCGCTCTCGATCGAGCCTCTGGCGACCAACTTGATCATCGCGGTCTTGGGATCGGACTTGTAGCGCTCCTTGATCGGAGCCTGGGTGGCGCGGAATTCAGCGGCGTCCATTTTTTTATCTCCCGGATGGTATTGCCGGTCGGATGTACCGGCTCAGGCCGCCGATGTCACCACCACATCGCTTCACCGGTGGTTGATTTCGCGTCCGCGTCGGGCACGCCGCGGTCGAGCGAACGATCCAGCGCGGTCAGCACGCGGCGCTTGAAATTGTCGAAATGCGGCGAGGCGCGGTCGCGCGGTCGCGCCAGATTGATCTTGATCTCCTCGAACAGCCGACCTGGCCGCGGCCGCATCACCAGTACGCGGTCGGCCAGCACCACGGCTTCATCGACATCATGGGTGACCAGCACCAAAGTCGGCCGCGTATCGGCCCAGAGGTCGAGCAGATGATCCTGCAGATCCTTCCGCGTGAAGGCGTCGAGCGCGGAGAACGGTTCGTCCAGCAGCAGCACTTCCGGCTGCGGCACCAGCGCACGCGCGATCGCTACCCGCTGCGCCTGCCCGCCGGAGAGTTCGCGCGGCCAGGCATCGGCCTTGTCGGCGAGTCCGACCCGCGCCAGCGCGGCTGCGACCTTCTCGCGCCTGATATTGGCGGGCAGTTCCGAAATCCCAAACCCGATATTGTCGGCGACGCTGAGCCAGGGCAGCAGCCGCGGCTCCTGAAAGATGATGCCGATCTTCGCGTGCGGGGCGGTGATGCTGGCATCGTCGAGCGTCACAGTGCCGGTAGTAGCTCGGTCGAGCCCGGCGATGGCGCGCAACAGCGTGGACTTTCCGCAGCCGGACCCGCCGATGATGGCGACGATTTCGCCCAGCCGGATGTCGGCGGAAAAGCGCTCCAGCGCGTTGACGCCGTTGGGATAGACCTTGCCGATGCGATCGAGTGCCAGCATCAGGTGGCTCCCCCCTGGCGGCCGAACGCGTCCTGCCAGCGCAGCAATGGCCCTGTCGCGATTTCGATCAACCAGTCGGTGGTTTTGCCGAGGATGGCGAAGATGACGATCGCCGCCAGGATCTGCGCGGGCTTGCCGAGTTGCTGGCCGTCGATCAGGAGATAGCCGAGGCCTTCGGACGCGCCCATGAATTCGGCGGCGACCACGAACATCCACCCCAAACCGAGCCCGACGCGCAGCGAAACCACATAGGCCGGGAATACCGCCGGCAGCAAAATGCGCCGGATCATCGCGGGGCCGGAGAGCCGGAAGGTGCGGCCGACCTCGACGATCTTGCGGTCGACTGACAGGATCGCGCCCATCACGCCGAGATAGACCGGGAAGAACACGCCGACCGCGATCAGCGCGATTTTCGAGGTTTCGAAAATGCCGAGCCACAGGATGAACAGCGGCACCCAGGCGATCGACGGAATCGCGCGCAGCGCCTGCACGGTGGGATCGAGCAGTTGCCGCGCCAGGCCCCAATAACCGGCGACGGCGCCGAGCAGCGTGCCCCCGACCACGCCAAGGCCGAAGCCGGCGAAGACGCGCGTCAGGGTCGCCGCGATATGACGGGTCAGCTCCCCGCTGCGGGCCAGTTCCATGATGGTCGCGAACAGTTTAGACGGCGGCGGCACCAGTCGGCCATTGGACCACCCCAGCCCGACGGCGATCTCCCAGCCCAGCGCGAAGCCGACCGGCAGCAGCAACCCGAGCGCCGGCCGCGCATAACGGCGCAGCCGGCCGGAGGGCGCGGGCGTCGCGATGGTGTCAGGCTTCGGGGCTGCAATCGTGTCCAGCGTCATGGCCATAGCAAAACCGCGTCTCGCTCAGGATTGCAAGGTGACGAATGGGACTAAGCTCGTCGTCCCCGCGTGCGCGCGCATGCGCGGGGACGACAGCGGTATCAATTCGTCGGCAGCGGGACCTGGTCGTCGATCAGGGCGTCGACCGTTGCCTTGACGTCGACCTTGGCGTCGACCACGCCGGCCTGCTGCAGCGCGAGGCCAGCGGCCAGGATGGAGGCGCGTTGCGGCGGGCCGATCCGGCTGTGGGTCAGTTCGGTGCGCTCCTTGAGCTGCTTGTCGACCACCGCCTCCGGCAGTTTTGTGACCCCGATGAAGGTCTTCTTCAGGTCGTCGTAATTGGCCAGCGAATATTTCCGCGCCTCTTCGTACACCGCGAGCACGCGGCGGACCGCATCGGGATAATCCTTCAGGAACTGCTCGCGCACATTGAGGATGCCCCAGGTGTTGGCGTCGGACTTGCGGAAGAACAGTTTTGCGCCGTCCTCGACCTCGGCCTGCGCCATCATCGGATCGAGGCCGGCCCACGCATCGACGTCGCCGCGGATCAACGCGGTCTTGCCGTCGGCGTGCTGCAGCAGCACCGGCGTGATATCCTTGCCGGTCAGGCCGGCGTCGAGCAGCGCGCGCACCAGGAATATGTGCGGATCGGTGCCGCGGGTCACCGCGACGCGCTTGCCTTTCAGGTCCGCAACGGTCGTGATCTTCGAATCTTTCGAGGTCACCAGCGCGGTCCATTCCGGGCGCGAATAGACATAGATCGACTTGATCGGGTTGCCGTTGATTTTGGCCACCAGCGCCGCGGAGCCCGCGGTGGAACCGAAATCGATCGAGCCGGCGTTGAGGAATTCGAGCGCCTTGTTGGAGCCGGCCGATTGCACCCAGACGACGCTGATGCCGTCCTTGGCGAATTCCTTTTCGAGCAACCCCTTTTGCTTGAGGATCATCGAGACCGGATTGTAGGTCGCCCAATCCAGGCGAATTTCCTTGAGCGGGTCGGCTGCGTACGCGGCGCCGGGCACCAGCACCGAGA
>JBKJUA010000201.1:0-8935 GCA_046590305.1 Bradyrhizobium sp. | reverse complement strand
GTCATCGAGGATGCGTTCAACGAAGGAGCGCCGGTCACCGGAACCATCGTCGGCCGCGTCAAGGGCGGCCTCAAGGTCGATGTCGGAGTAGCCGCGTTTCTTCCCGGCTCCCACGTCGACACGCGCCCGACCCGCAGCCTCGACCGCTACATCGGCGAGGTTGGCCAGTTCACCATCCTCAAGTTCAATCGCGCACGCGGCAACGTTGTCGTGTCGCGCAAGGCGCTTCTCGAGAAAGAACAGGAAGCCGTTCGCGGCGAGACGCTGAAGATTCTCGAGGAAGGCGTGATCCTCGAAGGCACCGTCAAGAACGTCACCGACTACGGCGCGTTCGTCGACCTCGGCGGCATCGACGGCCTGCTGCACGTGACCGATATCGCCTGGCGCCGGGTCAATCACCCGACCGAAGTGCTGACCATCGGCCAGACCGTCAAGGTCAAGATCATCAAGATCAACCACGAGACCCACCGCATTTCGCTCGGCATGAAGCAGTTGCTGGACGATCCGTGGCAGGGCATCGAGGCGAAGTATCCGCTCAATGCCCGCTTCACCGGCCGCGTCACCAACATCACCGACTATGGCGCGTTCGTCGAACTGGAGCCGGGCATCGAAGGCCTGATCCACGTCTCGGAAATGTCGTGGACCAAAAAGAACATGCACCCCGGCAAGATCGTTTCGACCTCGCAGGAAGTCGAAGTGCAGGTTCTCGAGGTCGATTCGGTCAAGCGCCGTATTTCGCTTGGCCTCAAGCAGACCATGCGCAATCCCTGGGAAGTGTTCGTCGAGAAGTTCCCGGTCGGCGCCACGGTCGAAGGCGAAGTCAAGAACAAGACCGAGTTCGGCCTGTTCCTGGGTCTCGAAGGCGACGTCGACGGCATGGTCCATCTGTCCGACCTCGACTGGAAGCTTCCGGGCGAGCAGGTGATCGACAACTTCAAGAAGGGCGACATGGTCAAGGCCATCGTGCTCGATGTCGATGTCGAAAAGGAGCGCATTTCGCTCGGCGTCAAGCAGCTCGAAGGCGATCCCTTCGCCGAGCCGGGCGACGTCAAGAAGGGCGCGGTCGTGACCTGCGAAGTGCTGGAAGTGAAGGAAAGCGGCATCGAGGTGAAGATCGCCGGTACCGACTTCAATACCTTCATCAAGCGGTCCGAACTGGCGCGTGAGCGTTCAGATCAGCGCGCCGAGCGTTTCGCCGTCGGCGAAAAGGTCGATGCGCGGGTGATCCAGTTCGACAAGAAAGCCCGCAAGGTGCAGGTCTCGATCAAGGCGCTGGAAGTCGCCGAAGAGAAGGAAGCCATCGCGCAGTACGGCTCCTCCGATTCGGGGGCGACGCTGGGCGACATTCTCGGCACCGCGCTCAAGCAGCGTACCGACAAGTAAGTTCCGCTTACTCGTTCCGATCAATCGGGCCCCGGTTTCGACCGGGGCCCTTTTCGTTCGCGCGATGGGGAAGAAGGAAGCGGGCCTTGTTTTCTTCATATTGCATCGCAATTGATGTAATTGAGGCACGATATATTAGGGCTGCGCGGAGAATACCGTGCGGCCCCTCAACGACCGCTCGCTGGGAGAATTCTCGATGTCGCTTGATTCAGATGTGATCGTCGATCGCCGCCGGATCCGCCGCAAGCTGACGTTCTGGCGGGTGCTCGCAGCCCTCGTCGTGATCGCGGCGATCGTCACGGTTGCGGTGGTCGCGACGCCGGCCGGCCGCGGCGCGTTCACCACGTCGGGCTCGATCGCACGGGTCCATATCGAGGGGTTGATCCGCAGCGACAATGCGCGGGTCGAGGCGCTGGAGCGGCTGGAAAAATCCAGTGCCGCGGCCGTCGTCGTGCATATCAATTCGCCCGGCGGCACTACCGCCGGCTCCGAGCAACTGTACGACGCGCTGGTGCGCCTGAAGGCGAAGAAGCCGGTGGTGGTCGTGGTCGAGGGGCTGGCGGCGTCCGGCGGCTACATCACCGCGATCGCGGCCGATCACATCGTGGCGCAGCAAAGCTCGCTGGTCGGCTCGATCGGTGTCCTGTTCCAGTATCCGAATTTCAGCGAGTTGATGAAAACCGTCGGCATCAAGGTCGAGGAGGTGAAATCTTCGCCGCTGAAAGCCGCGCCCAACGGATTTGAGCCGACCAGTCCGGAAGCGCGCGCCGCACTGGATTCGCTGGTCAAGGATTCCTACGCCTGGTTCCGCGGTCTTGTGAAGCAACGGCGCGGCATGGACGATGCCTTGCTCGAAAAAGTCGCGGACGGGCGGATCTTCACCGGCCGCCAGGCAGTCGAACTCAAGCTGGTCGATGCGCTCGGCGACGAGAAGACCGCCATTGCCTGGCTGGTGGCCCAGAAAAACGTCAAGCCGGATTTGCCGGTGCGCGACTTCAAGCTGACGCCGCGGCTCGGCGACCTGACTTTTCTGCGAACGGCGGCTTCCTTTACGCTGGACGCGCTCGGGTTGAGCGTGATCGCACGCCAGGTCGAGCATGCCGGCCTGGTCCAGGCCGTCAATCGCCTGGGTCTCGATGGAATGCTGGCATTGTGGCAACCCGCGGGGGCCAATTGATCGCCCTCGGTCGGGTGTCGGCCCCCGTTCTCCCGCCCTGCGGGTACCGTCGCAATCCTGAATCCGGCCGTTTGTCACGCCCTTTCGCGAGGCCCAAATTCGATTTAGCGGCTTGACAGTTCAAGGCATTTTCACGGAAATGCATCTCCGCATGTTCCCGGGTCCCAATCTCGATGATCAAATCCGAACTTGTTCAGCGTATCGCCGAGCACAACCCGCACCTCTACCAGCGGGATGTCGAGAATATCGTGAACGCGATCCTCGATGAGATCGTGGCAGCCCTGGCGCGCGGCGACCGGGTCGAGCTGCGCGGGTTCGGCGCGTTCTCGGTCAAACATCGCCCCGCCCGCGCCGGACGCAATCCGCGCACCGGGGCACATGTGCCGGTCGATCAGAAGAGCGTTCCGTTTTTCAAGACCGGCAAGGAAATGCGCGAACGGCTGAACCGCGACGGCGCGGCTCCCGACGCTGGCGCCTAGGCGTCGCGTATCGGCACTCAGTCCGCTGAGGGTGCGGGAGACACAGGCCGGCCAAGCCGGCCTTTGCAACGCGAGAGATGACCATGCGAAAATTCTTCTCCGCTCTGGTGCTGATTCCGCTGGGCCTGTTCTTCGTGATCTTTGCGGTCGCCAATCGCCATCTTGTGACGGTGTCGTTCGATCCGTTCAATTCCGCCTATCCGACGGTCGCGGTGACGCTGCCGCTGTTCGTGGTCATCATCGTGGTGGCGATCCTTGGCGTGGCGACGGGTGGCACGGCGACCTGGTTCCGGCAGAGCCACTGGCGGCGCTCCGCGCGCCGGCACGAGGCCGACGCCCGGGCGGCGCGGGCGCAACTGGCCGATCTGCGCGCGAGCGTGACGGCCCCGCGCGGCGATTTGCAGCGGCTTCCCGCGTTGACGCAGGGCGGCGCCTATGGGACCGGCAGGCGAGACAAGCAGGGCGCGACGTTGTAGAACCCGCCCCGTCAGCTTCCTTGCCCTGTCCTGTCGTTGGCGCCCGTATCCGTGCTTTGAAAACCGGCTTGCTTTGAAACCATGTCCCTGATCGTCAAAATCTGCGGCCTGTCCACGCGCGAGACGCTTGACGTCGCGCTGCAGGCCGGTGCGGACATGGTCGGATTCGTGTTCTTTCCGCCCTCGCCCCGGCACATCAGCCTGGAAGCCGCGCGCGAACTCGGCCAGCAGGCCATGGGCCGCGCGACAAAAGTGGCGCTCACGGTCGATGCCGACGACGCCACGCTCGCCAATATCGTCGAGGCGTTGCGGCCGGATATTTTGCAGGTGCATGGCAAGGAAACCGTGGCTCGGCTGCGCGACATCAAGCAGGCCTTCGGATTGCCGGTCATGAAGGCGATGGCGGTGGAGACCGCGGCCGATCTCGCGCCGCTGCCGGGCTATGCCGCGGTCGCCGATCGCATCCTGTTCGATGCCCGCGCCCCCAGGGACGCCACGCGTCCGGGCGGCCTCGGCGCGGTGTTCGACTGGCATGTGCTGGAACATCTCGATCTCAGGCTGCCGTTCATGGTCTCGGGCGGTCTGCATGCCGGCAATGTCGCGGAAGCCGTCCGCGTCACCCGCGCTGGCGGCGTCGATGTTTCCTCGGGCGTCGAGCGCACCTCCGGCATCAAGGATCCCGAGATGATCCGCAATTTCATTCGCGCCGCGCGCGCCACCGAAGAGTTGATGGTCCGATGAATCCCAATCTTCCGAACTCCTTCCGCAGCGGCCCTGATGATACCGGGCATTTCGGCAATTTCGGCGGCCGCTTCGTCGCGGAAACGCTGATGCCGCTGATCCTCGAGCTGGAAAAGGCCTATGCCGCGGCCAAGGCCGATCCGGCATTCCACGCCGAAATGAACGGCTACCTCACGCATTATGTCGGCCGGCCGTCGCCGTTGTATTTCGCCGAGCGCCTGACCGGGCATCTCGGCGGCGCCAAAATCTATTTCAAGCGCGAGGAACTCAACCACACCGGCTCGCACAAGGTCAACAATGTGCTCGGCCAGATCATGGTGGCGCGGCGGATGGGCAAGAAGCGCATCATCGCCGAGACCGGCGCCGGCCAGCACGGCGTCGCCACCGCCACTTTGTGCGCGCGGTTCGGGCTCGAATGCATCGTCTATATGGGCGCGGTCGACGTCGCGCGTCAGGCGCCCAACGTGTTCCGGATGGAAATGTTGGGCGCGAAGGTGATCCCGGTGCAGTCGGGCACGCGCACGCTGAAGGACGCGATGAACGAGGCGCTGCGGGACTGGGTCACCAACGTGCATGATACGTTTTACTGCATCGGCACCGTCGCCGGCCCGCATCCCTATCCGATGATGGTGCGCGACTTCCAGTCGATCATCGGTGTCGAGACCCGCGCCCAGATGCAGGAAGCCGAGGGCCGGCTGCCGGATTCGCTGTTCGCCTGCATCGGCGGCGGCTCCAACGCCATCGGCTTGTTTCATCCGTTTCTCGATGATCCCGGCGTCGAGATCTTCGGCGTCGAGGCGGCGGGTCATGGCCTGACGCAGCTGCACGCGGCCTCGATCGCGGGCGGCAAAGCGGGCGTGCTGCACGGCAACCGCACTTATTTGCTGATGGACGATGACGGCCAGATCCAGGACGCGCATTCGATTTCGGCGGGGCTGGATTATCCAGGCATCGGCCCGGAGCATTCCTGGCTGTACGAGACCAAGCGCGTCACCTATCTCAGCGCCACCGACGACGAGGCGCTGGCCGCGTTCCAGCTGCTGTCGCGCCAGGAAGGCATCATCCCCGCGCTGGAAACGGCGCATGCCATCGCCAAAGTGATGGAGCTCGCGCCGAAGCGGCCGAGGGATCATCTGATGGTGGTGAATCTTTCCGGCCGCGGCGACAAGGACATCCCGCAGGTGGCGGAGATTTTGAAGGGGAAGAAGTGATGATCGCTTCTTGCATCGGACCCGCTGAGAGAGCCCCCACCCTAACCCTCCCCCGCGAGCGGGAGAGGGGATCCACCGCCGTCGCCGCGCGAGCGTGCCTCCTTTCGATCAGACTTTCGACCTGGTACGCTCTGCCCCCTCTCCCGCTTGCGGGGGAGGGTTGGGGTGGGGGTGCCTCAGCAGGCGTGCCGCACGCATTTGGAATTCGATCATGACCACCCGTATCGACGCCCGCTTCGCCGAACTGAAGAAGCAGGGCCGCTCCGCCTTCGTCACCTTCCTGATGGCCGGCGACCCCGATCCCGCGACCGCGCTCGCGATCATCAAGGCGCTGCCGAAAGCCGGCGCCGACATTATCGAGATCGGCATGCCCTTTACCGATCCGATGGCGGATGGTCCGTCGATTCAGGCAGCGGGCCTGCGCGCGCTGAAGGCCGGCATGACCCTGAAGAAGACGCTGGCGATGGTCGGCGAGTTTCGGTTAGGCGACAACGCGACACCGCTGGTGCTGATGGGCTACTACAATCCGATCTACATTTACGGCGTCGACAAGTTTCTGGTCGACGCAAAATCTGCCGGGGTCGACGGGTTGATCATCGTCGATCTGCCACCGGAGGAAGACGCCGAATTGTGCCTGCCGGCGATGAAGGCGGGGCTGAATTTCATCCGGCTGGCGACGCCGACCACCGACGACAAGCGGTTGCCCGCGGTGCTCGCCAATACCTCCGGCTTTGTCTACTACGTCTCGATCACCGGCATCACCGGCAGCGCCAGCGCCAATACCGCCGTGGTCGGCGACGCGGTCGCCCGCATCAAGCGGCATACCAAATTGCCGGTCTGCGTCGGCTTCGGCATCCGGACTCCGGAGGCTGCACGCGGCATCGCCGAGAAGGCCGACGGCGCCGTGGTTGGAACCGCGCTGGTCGATGCGCTGGCCGCCAGCCTCGACGCGGCAGGCCATGCGACGGCGAAAACCGTCACGGCTGTTGCCGACCTCGTGGCCGCGCTGGCCCAGGGCGTCCGGGGAGCCCAACAGGCTGCCGAATAAGCCACAATTACGGTGGAGATAGACCTTTGGCGGCGGCTTGCCGGGTTACGTCCGGGCCGCCATATTATCCAGTCAATGCGTATCTGACCGCATTTCGGAGCGAAGCATGAATTGGCTCACCAACGTCGTCCGGCCGAAAATCCGCAACATCCTGCGCCGCGAGACGCCGGAGAATTTGTGGATCAAGTGCCCCGATTCCGGGCAGCTGGTGTTCTACAAGGACGTCGAGGCCAACCAGTTCGTGATTCCCGGCTCGAACTACCACATGCGTATGGGCGCCGTGGCGCGGCTGAAATCGGTGTTCGACAACGAGACCTGGTTCGACATCGCGCTGCCGGAGGTCACCGCCGATCCCCTGAAATTCCGCGACGAGCGCAAATATGCCGACCGCATCAAGGATGCACGCGCCAGGACCGGCCTGAACGACGCCATCAAGGTCGGCTACGGCAAGCTCGAGGGCGCCGGCGTCGTGATCGCGGTGCAGGATTTCGATTTCATGGGCGGCTCGCTCGGCATGGCCGCCGGTGAAGCGATCGTGCGCGGGCTCGAGCTCGCGGCCGAGAAGAAGTCTCCGTTCATCGTGTTCGCGGCCTCAGGCGGCGCGCGCATGCAGGAAGGCATTTTGTCCCTCATGCAGATGCCGCGCACCACCGTGGGCGTGCAGATGCTGCGCGAGACCAAACAGCCCTACATCGTGGTGCTGACCAACCCGACCACCGGCGGCGTCACCGCCTCCTATGCCATGCTGGGCGACGTGCAGATCGCCGAGCCCGGTGCGCTGATCGGGTTTGCCGGCGCGCGCGTGATCGAACAGACCATCCGCGAGAAATTGCCGGAAGGGTTTCAGCGCGCGGAATATCTGAAAGACCACGGCATGGTCGACATGGTGGTGCATCGCCACGATTTGCGCCCGACGCTGGCGCGGCTGTGCCGGCTGCTGACGAGATCGCCCGCGGTGGAAACCGCCGCCAAGCCCGCAACCCCGGTGATCGACCCGGCCCAGATCGCCTCGATCGCGGACGTGGCGCCGGCAGCACCCCAGGCGTGAACGCACGAGCGGCCAGACCAGATCAGCCGCTCGGCGAATTGATCGCGCGGCTGTCCGCGCTGCATCCCCATCGCATCGATCTAAGCCTGGAGCGGATGCAGCTTCTGCTGCAGCGGCTCGAACATCCCGAACGCCATCTGCCGCCGGTGATTCACGTCGCCGGCACCAATGGCAAGGGTTCGACGATCGCCTATCTGCGGGCCATTCTGGAAGCAGCGAAGCTGCGCGTTCACGTCTATACCTCGCCCTCGCTGGTGCGGATCAACGAATGCTTTCGTCTGGGACGGGCCGGCGGCGGCGCGCTGGTTGGCGATGAAGAACTGCGGGCGGCGCTGGAACATTGCGAGCGGGCCAATGCCGGTGCGCCCATCACCCTTTTCGAAATTCAAACCGCGGCGGCATTTTGCCTGTTCGCGCAGCACCCGGCCGATGTGGTGCTGCTGGAAGTCGGTCTCGGCGGGCGGCTGGACGCCACCAACGTGATCGAGTCGCCGTTGGCGACCGTGATCGCGCCTGTAAGCATGGACCACACCGAATTTCTGGGCGACACCCTGACGACGATTGCCGGGGAAAAGGCTGCCATCATCAAGCGCAACGTGGCGGTGATTTGCGCGGAGCAATCCCCCGAAGCCGGCGCCACTATCGAGGCGCAGGCGAAGCGCATGCACGCGCCGCTGTATACCGCGGGGCAGGAGTGGCATGTCGGTGTCGAGCGCGGACGGTTGGTCTATCAGGACGAACGCGGGTTGATGGATCTGGCGGCGCCAAAACTGTTCGGCCGGCATCAATTCGACAATGCCGGGCTCGCCATCGCCACGCTGCGCGCGCTGGACGCCTTGAAGATCGACGGCGCGGCGTACGAGGCCGGCATCGTCAGCGCCGAATGGCCGGCGCGAATGCAGCGGCTGGCGTCGGGCGCGCTGGCCGACCAGGCGCCGCCGGGCTGCGAGATCTGGCTCGATGGCGGCCACAATGCCGAGGGCGGTCGCGTGGTCGCCGCAGCCCTCGGCGACCTCGAAGAACGGGTATCGCGTCCGCTGGTCGTTATCGTCGGCATGATGGCCAACAAGGATGCCGGCGGCTTTCTCGCCAATTTCGCCGGCCTCACCCGCCACATCATCGCGGTGCCGATACCAGGTCGCGACAACGCGATGCCGCCGGACCGGCTGGCCGACGCCGCCCGCGCGCTGGGCATGCGCGTGGAAACCCTCGGCGGTGTCGAGGCGGCCTTGCGCTCGCTGGCGCGGCTGGCCTATGAGGTGCCGCCACGTATCCTGATCACGGGGTCGCTGTATCTGGCGGGGGACGTGCTGGCCGCCAATGGCACCCCGCCGGGATAGGCCGAACAGGAATCACCATGCGTTTCGCCGCG
>JBKJUA010000109.1:0-4772 GCA_046590305.1 Bradyrhizobium sp. | reverse complement strand
GTGACCTCGGCGGCGAATGATCGCAGCTGCTCCACCATCGTGTTGGGCGTTTCCTTGAGGTTGAGCAGCTCGCCGCGCACGTCCACGGTGATCTTCTTCGACAAGTCTCCGTTCGCGATGGCCGTCGCCACTTCGGCGATGTTACGCACCTGCGCGGTGGGGTTGCCGGCCATGAAGTTCACCGAATCGGTGAGGTCCTTCCACGTACCCGACACGCCTTTCACCTGCGCCTGGCCGCCGAGCTTGCCTTCAGTACCGACCTCGCGCGCCACGCGTGTGACTTCGGCCGCGAAGCTGTTGAGCTGGTCGACCATGGTGTTGATGGTGTTCTTGAGCTCCAGGATCTCGCCACGCACGTCCACGGTGATCTTGCGCGACAAATCGCCGCGCGCCACGGCCGTGGTCACGCTAGCGATGTTGCGCACCTGCGCGGTGAGGTTGCCGCACATCGCGTTGACGGAGTCGGTGAGGTCCTTCCAGGTGCCGGCGACGCCGGTCACTTCGGCCTGGCCGCCGAGCTTGCCTTCGGTGCCGACCTCCTTCGCGACGCGCGTCACTTCGGCGGCAAACGAACTGAGCTGGTCCACCATGGTGTTGACGGTGTTCTTCAATTCGAGAATCTCGCCCTTCACGTCCACCGTGATCTTGCGCGACAGGTCGCCTCTGGCCACAGCCGTAGTAACGTCGGCGATGTTGCGCACCTGCGCGGTGAGGTTGCCCGCCATGAAGTTAACGTTGTCGGTGAGATCCTTCCAGGTGCCGGCCACTTCGGGCACCTGGGCCTGACCGCCGAGCTTGCCTTCGGTGCCGACTTCACGCGCCACGCGCGTCACTTCCGAGGCAAAGGCGTTGAGCTGGTCCACCATGGTGTTGACGGTGTTCTTCAGCTCGAGAATCTCGCCTTTCACGTCCACTGTGATCTTCTTGGAAAGATCGCCCTTCGCCACCGCCGTGGTCACTTCGGCGATATTGCGGACCTGGCCAGTAAGGTTGCCGGCCATCGAGTTGACGTTGTCGGTGAGGTCTTTCCAGGTGCCGGCGACGCCGGGCACGTTGGCCTGACCGCCGAGCCGGCCTTCGGTGCCGACCTCGCGGGCCACGCGCGTCACCTCGCCGGCGAAGCGGTTGAGCTGGTCAACCATGGTATTGAGCGTTTCCTTCAGCTGGAGGATTTCGCCGCGCACGTCGACCGTGATCTTGCGCGACAAGTCGCCGCCGGCGATCGCGGTCGCCACCTCGGCGATGTTGCGGACTTGCGCGGTCAGATTGCCGGCCATCGAGTTGACGCTGTCGGTGAGATCCTTCCAGGTGCCGGCGACACCAGGCACTTCGGCCTGGCCGCCCAGCTTGCCGTCGGTGCCGACCTCGCGCGCGACGCGGGTGACTTCGCCGGCAAACGCATTGAGCTGGTCGACCATGGTATTGAGCGTTTCCTTGAGCTGCAGGATTTCGCCCGACACGTTCACCGTGATCTTCTTGGACAGGTCGCCCTTCGCCACCGCGGTCGCGACTTCGGCGATGTTGCGGACCTGGCCGGTCAGGTTTGACGCCATCGAGTTGACGCTGTCGGTGAGGTCCTTCCAGGTGCCGGCGACGCCGCGCACCAGCGCCTGGCCGCCGAGCTTGCCTTCGGTACCGACTTCGCGCGCCACGCGCGTGACTTCACCGGCGAAGGCGTTGAGCTGATCGACCATGGTATTGACGGTGTCCTTCAGTTCCAGGATCTCGCCGCGGACGTCCACCGTGATCTTCTTCGAGAGATCGCCGTTCGCCACCGCCGTCGTGACCTCGGCGATGTTGCGGACCTGCGCCGTCAGATTGCTCGCCATCGAGTTGACGCTCTCGGTCAAATCCTTCCAGGTGCCGGCGACGCCGAGCACGTTGGCCTGGCCGCCGAGCCGGCCGTCGGTGCCGACCTCGCGCGCCACGCGCGTGACTTCGCCGGCGAAGGCGTTGAGCTGGTCGACCATGGTGTTGAGCGTTTCCTTGAGCTGCAGGATTTCGCCCGACACGTTCACGGTGATCTTCTTGGACAGGTCGCCGCCGGCGATCGCGGTGGCGACATCGGCGATGTTGCGAACCTGCGCGGTCAGGTTCGACGCCATGAAATTCACGTTGTCGGTGAGGTCCTTCCAGGTGCCGGCGACGCCGGGCACCTGCGCCTGGCCGCCGAGCTTGCCTTCGGTGCCGACCTCGCGGGCGACGCGCGTGACTTCCGAGGCGAATGAATTGAGCTGATCCACCATCGTGTTGATGGTGTCCTTCAGCTCCAGAATTTCGCCGCGGACATCGACCGTGATCTTGCGCGACAGATCGCCGCGCGCCACCGCCGTGGTGACGTTGGCGATGTTGCGGACCTGCGCGGTGAGGTTGCCGCACATCGCGTTGACGGAGTCGGTGAGGTCTTTCCAGGTGCCGGCGACGCCGGGCACGATGGCCTGGCCGCCGAGCTTGCCGTCGGTGCCGACTTCGCGGGCCACGCGCGTCACTTCGGAGGCGAACGAGCGCAGCTGGTCCACCATGGTGTTGATGGCTTCCTTCAGCTGCAGGATTTCGCCGCGGACATCGACCGTGATTTTCTTCGACAAGTCGCCATTGGCGACCGCGATGGTGACCTCGGCGATGTTGCGGACCTGGCCGGTCAAATTGTTGGCCATCGAGTTGACGCTCTCGGTGAGATCTTTCCAGACGCCGGTGACTTCGGGTACCTGGGCCTGGCCGCCGAGCTTGCCCTCGGTGCCGACTTCGCGGGCGACGCGCGTCACTTCCGAGGTGAACACGCTGAGCTGCTTGATCATCGTGTTGACGATGTTGGCCGACTGCAGGAATTCGCCGCCCAGCGGGCGGCCGTCGACATCGAGCTGGACGGTCTGCAACAAATCGCCCTGAGCGACGGCGGCGACCGCGCGGGTGACTTCGCGGGTCGGCCACAACAGATCGTCGATCAGGGTGTTGACCGAGCCCTCCATGTCGGCCCACGAGCCGCTGGAGAGGTCGAACTTGACCCGTTGCCGGGTTTTCCCCTCGCGGCCGACGACCTGGCCGACCCGTTCCAGCTGCTGCGCCATCCGCTGGTTGGCTGCAACGATCTCGTTGAAGGTGTCGGCGATCTTGCCCTCGATCCCGAGATGGTCGCCGGTCATGCGGACCGAGAAATCTCCTGAACGCATCGCCTGCAGCGCGTGCAGCAGATCCTGCATCGGATCCGGTTTGCCGTTGACCCCTGGTTTGCGCTTGCCGGCGCGGCGAAGCGATGGTGATGCTCCAGGGGAAAGATCACTCATTGTGTCTCCTCGAGGCGGACTCGCGCGAATCTGAATGCTGGTTTTGAGATTCTGCCTCATTAAGACAGGCTGCCCAAAGAGAGATCAAGTTGGAACAGCGGCATGATGCAGCAAAATCAAATAGATGGAACCCAGCCCGGATTCCTTAAGGTCCCTCAGCTGCTTTGGTTCCATCGGCCAACTAAAAAAATAGGAGGTTCTGCGCGGGAACCTTTCTTCATCTCCGTTTTTCCCGGATGAACATTCACCAAAAGCAAAAACGCCCCGGCGAACCGGGGCGTTTGACGTAGCGATTGAGTTTCCTGAGGACTACGACCCCTTGGGATTGATCTCGGTGTAATTGCCCTTGGCGTCCCACTTGTAGACGACGTAGTCGATCACCTTGATGTCGCCCTTGGCGTCAAAGCTCAACTTGCCGAGCACGGTGTCCCATTCGCCGGCCTTGATCGCCTCCATCACCTTTTTCGGATCGGTGGAGCCGACCTTGGCCACCGCCTTCGCCCAGACCTGCATCGCGGCGTAGGTGTAGAGCGTGTAGCCTTCCGGATCGATGTTCTTGGCCTTGAACTTGTCGACGATGGCCTTCGCGGTCGGCTTTTTGCGCGGATCGGGACCGAAGGTGAACAGGGTGCCTTCGGCGGCCGGGCCGGTGATCGACGCAAACTCCTTGTCGTTGAGGGCGTCGCCTGCCATCAGCACGGTCTTGAGGCCCTGATCGCGCATCTGGCGCAGGATCAGGCCTGACTCCTGATGATAGCCGCCGACGAAGACCAGATCGATATTGTCGCGCTTCAGGCGCGACACGATCGAGTTAAAGTCCTTGTCACCCTTGTTGTAGGATTCGAACAGCTTCTCGGTCATGCCGGCCTTGTTCAGCGCCTTCTTGGTTTCGTCGGCGAGACCCTTGCCGTAAGTGGTCTTGTCGTTGAGGATGGCGACGTTCTTGCCTTTGTAGTTCTTCGCGATGAAGTCGGCGGCGACCAGGCCCTGCTGATCGTCACGGCCGCAGACCCGCGCCACGTTCCAGAGCTTGCGCTCGGTGAACAGCGGGTTGGTCGAGGCAGGGGTAATCTGCAGCACGTTGCCGTCGGCATAGGCTTCCGATGCCGGGATCGACGACGACGAGCAGAAGTGGCCGGCGACGAACGGGATCTTCGCGCTGGCGAACTTTTCCGCCACCGAGCGCGCCTGCTTGGGATCGCAGGCATCGTCGCCGACCTGCAGCGCCAGCTTCTTGCCGAGCACGCCGCCGGCGGCGTTGATGTCGGCCACCGCCTGTTCGGCGCCGTTCTTCATCTGCCGGCCGAATGCGGATTCGCCGCCCGTCATCGGGCCCGCCACTGCGATGCTGATGTCCTGCGCCAGCGCTGTCGTCGACAGCGCCAATGACGCGCCCAATGCCAGGCCGATGAGTTTCAATGATTTCATAGGTGGTCCTCGCGGTGATCTCTAGGGGACTTGCCCGGCAGCCCGCCGGGTTCGAAAATC
>JBKJUA010000374.1:0-16793 GCA_046590305.1 Bradyrhizobium sp. | reverse complement strand
GGTGCACAGCTGCGCGATCGCGCCTTCGACATCGGGCATGCCGGTGTAGTGCAGCACGATCATGTCGGGCAACCGGCCCTTGTTCCGGTCGCCGCAATTGATCGACGGGATGACGTCGGAAGCGATCGAGGAATCCGGGATAAAGGTTTTCATGTCCGCGTTGGTCCTGGGGAGCGGGACGGCGCGACGCTTCGAATCAATACCGTTGGATGCGAACGAACCGGGCGGCATAGGACAGGTCAATCCGGGCAGGAGAACGGCAATGGTGCGCCCTCAAGGCGAACCTCTTTTACTATTCCTTTACGATGTCGCCGGCGCAATGCGCGCGCCGGCCGCCGCAGCGCATTTTGGCCGGGTGTGTGCGGAAAGCATCACCCAGGGCCGCCGGGCCGGGAGAATGGCACGGATTGCGCAGACGATGACCGTGCGGCCCCCGGTGGCAAAATCCGCCCAAATCCATCAACGCTTTCTTAACGCTAACTGACGTTACTAAGGGGTGAAGAGCCGAACCGGTTTTGGGGACGGCCGAGGCCGCAATTGACGCTCGAAATCCCGGCACTTGAAATCCCATGGCAGCCCAGCAAATTCCATCGGGAACTCGGGGTTTGCCACGGGGCATGCCGAGGCTTTCTCTTCGAACGGCGCTTTTCGACCGGAAAAGCCCGGCGAAGCGCAGACATTTGAGGCGCAATGGGGCCGTTCGCGTCCAATTTCAGCAGGTTACCCCGGACCGCCGCTGGAGCCGGGGCATGAATCCGGCTGGCCAGCGTCATATCCCCGTGCTCGGCCGCGAGGCCATCGAGATGCTTTCGCCCCGCGAAGGCGGGATCTATGTCGACGCCACCTTCGGGGCCGGCGGCTACAGCCGGGCCATCCTCGCGGTCGAGGGAACCCGCGTCATCGGCATCGACCGCGACCGCACGGCCATTTTGGCCGGGTTCGATCTGGTGGATAAGTCGGCTGGCCGGCTCACGCTGGTCGAGGACCGTTTCTCCGGTCTCGCCGACATCTGCGCCGCGCAGGGGTTTGCCTCGGTGGACGGCGTGGTGATGGACGTCGGGGTGTCCTCGATGCAACTCGACCAGGCCGAGCGCGGCTTCTCGTTTCGCCAGGGCGGCCCGCTCGACATGCGGATGGGCCATGACGGCCCGACCGCGGCCGACGTGATCGCGGTCGCCTCCGAGGCCGATCTGGCCAATATCATCTACATCTTCGGCGAAGAGCGTTATTCCCGCCCCGTCGCCAAGGCCATTGTCGCCGCGCGCAAGCAAGCGCCTGTCATCACCACCAGGGCGCTGGCCGACATCGTCTCGACAGTGGTGTGGCCGAAGCCGGGTGAAATCCATCCCGCCACCCGCACGTTCCAGGCGCTGCGGATCTTCGTCAACGCAGAGCTCGACGAGCTGCATCTGGCGCTCGCCGCCGCCGAGCGCGTGCTGAAGCCCGGCGGCCGGCTGGTGGTGGTGTCGTTTCACTCGCTGGAAGACCGCATCGTCAAGAATTTTCTGGTCGAGCGCGGCAAGGCCGGCGGCGGCTCGCGGCATCTGCCGGAAGTGAACCAGACCGCGCCGAGCTTTGTCATTCTGACCAAGCGCCCGGTCACGGCCGGGGGTGACGAGGTCTCCGCCAACCCGCGCGCGCGGTCGGCCAAGCTGCGCGCGGGCGAGCGCACCGAGGCTCCTGCGCATGCCGCCGCCGGATTGCCGGCCTGGCCCACCCTCTACGACGTGATGAGGGGAGGCTGACCATGCGGATCATCCATCTCTTCGTGATCGCCGCTTTGGTGTTCGCCGCCGCCTATGTCTACCGGATCAAGATGGAATCCACCGCGCGTACCGAGCGCGTGCTGCGGTTGCATGCGGAAATCCGCGAGCAGCGCGATGCCATCGCCGGTCTGCGCGCCGAATGGGCCAAGCTCGATGCGCCGGAGCGGCTGCAGGGCCTCGCCGACCGCCATCTGCCGCTGAAGCCGCTGGTCGCCACCCAATATGATTCGATGAAGAACCTGCCGGAGCGGCCGCCGCGCTTCTTCAAGCCGGGCGATCCCGATCCGATCGGCGCAATGCTCGAGACCATCGATGCCGCGGCCGATGCCACCGTAGTCACGGGCTCGGTGCCGGAGGCTCAGCGATGACCGATCCGGCGCCCAACACCGTCAGATCCGCGGAACCGTGGCGGCAGCGGCTGATCCGCAGCCTGCTGTACGGACGCAACGTCGACCGGTCCGCGAAAGCGCGCGCCCGTGTCGGGCTTGCCATCCTGGCCTTCGTGGCGATCTATGCCGTGATCGGCGGCCGGCTGGTCATGATCGCCACCGGCGACAATCACGCCGCGCGCCGCACCGCGTCGCAGGACCGCATCGCCACCGCCCGCCCCGACATCGTCGACCGCAACGGCGTGATTCTCGCCACCGACGTCAAGTCGCCCAGCCTGTTCGGCGAGCCGCGCCGGATTATCGACAAGGACGAGGCGATCGAGCTTCTCACCGCAACGCTGCCGGATCTCGACACCGGCGAAGTGCGTCAACGGCTGGCGTCGAAGAAGGGCTTCGTCTGGCTGAAGCGGGAAATCTCCCCGAAGCAGCAGCATGACATCCATCGCCTCGGCATTCCCGGTATCGGCTTCCTGCGCGAGAACAAGCGGGTCTATCCCACCGGCGCCGAAGTCGCGCATCTGATCGGCTTGGTCAATATCGACAACCAGGGCATCGCCGGGATGGAGAAATGGCTCGACAATAACGGTCTGGCCGATCTGCACCGCGCCGGCTTCGCCACCGACCGGCTGCAGCGGCCGGTGGAGCTGTCGATCGATTTGCGCGTCGAGCACGCGCTGCGCGACGAACTGCTCAAGGCCAAGGAAAAATACAAGGCCAAGGCGGCGTCTGGCCTCGTCTCCAACGTCAGGACCGGCGAGATCGTCGCGATGGTGTCGCTGCCGGACTTCGATCCGAACAATCCGAAGGAGGCGCACGATCCCGAACGTATCAACCGCCTGACCACCGGCGTCTACGAAATGGGCTCCACCTTCAAGGCGCTGACGCTGGCGATGGCGCTGGATTCCGGCAAGGCCAATCTCAACACCCTGTACGATGCCCGAGGCGCGCTGCGTTACGGCAAATTCGCCATCAACGACACTCACCCGTTGGGCCGCTCGATCACGCTGTCGGAAGTCTTCACCTTCTCGTCCAACGTCGGCGCGGCGCGGGTGGCGCTGTCGCAGGGCGTCGAGGCGCACAAGGCATTCCTGCGCAAGATGGGTCAGCTCGACCGCCTGCGCACCGAACTGCCCGAAAGCACGTCGCCGATCGTGCCGAGGCGCTGGGGCGAACTCAACACCATCACCATCGCCTTCGGCCACGGGCTTTCGGTGGCGCCGTTGCAGGCGGTGATGGGCATCAACGCCGTCATCAACGGCGGCTATCTGATCCCGCCGACATTCCTGAAGCGGACAGAAGAAGAAGCGAGGGCGATGGCGAAGAAGGTGGTGAGGACCGAAACCAGCGACAAGATGCGCTATCTGATGCGGCTAAACGCCGAGATCGGAACCGCCAGGAAGGCCGACGTGAAGGGCTATTATGTCGGCGGCAAGACCGGCACCTCGGAAAAGGTCGTCAACGGGCGCTATTCCAAGAAGCAGGTGCTGAACTCGTTCACTGCGATCATGCCGGCCGACAATCCGCAGTACCAGATCCTGATCATGCTGGACGAGCCGAAACCGCTGCCGGAAACCCACGGCTTCATCACTTCGGGCTGGAACGCGGTGCCGACCGGCGGCAAGGTGATCGCCCGCATCGGCCCGCTGCTGGGGGTCGAGCCGCGGTTCGATCTGCCGCCGTCCGAGCGCCTTATTCTTGCGGCATCGAAGGGAAGCCAGTAAGGCTCATCATTATTGCCGCCGAGTCGAAGTTCCCCAGTGGTTGCCGCAAATTCCTTTCAAAACTTCAGATCGATAGACGGCGCCCGCGCCGGCCGGACTGGAAGATAATGAGACTTCGCGACCTCCTCAGCGATGACGCCACGCTTGCTCCCCAGGCCGCAACGGTCGAGGTGTCGGGCCTGGCGATGGACAGCCGCGCGGTGAAGCCGGGCGACCTGTTCTTCGCGCTGGCCGGCAGCAAGACCGACGGCGCGCGCTTCATCGATGCGGCTGTTGCAGCAGGCGCGGTGGCGATCGCCGGCGATCATCCGCCGGACGGCATCCGCGTGCCCTTCGTCACGACGCCGAATCCGCGCCGCGCGCTGGCGCTGGCAGCGGCAAAATTTTATCCGCGGCAGCCGCACACCATCGCGGCGGTTACCGGCACCAGCGGCAAGACCTCGGTCGCCGCCTTCACGCGCCAGATCTGGCAGCGGCTCGGGCATGAATCGGCCAGCATCGGCACCATCGGACTGGTGTCGCCGAAGCGCACCATCTACGGATCGCTGACCACGCCGGATCCGATCGCGCTGCACCGCCAGCTCGACGACATCGCCGGCGAGGGCGTCACCCATCTCGCTTTCGAGGCCTCGTCGCACGGGCTCGACCAGTTCCGCCTCGACGGCGTCCGCATCGCCGCCGGCGGTTTTACCAATCTTTCGCGCGACCACATGGATTACCATCCTGACGTCGCGCATTACCTGAACGCCAAGCTGCGGCTGTTCCGCGACCTGGTCGTAGCCGATGGCGCCGCGGTGATTTCGGCGGATCATGATTGCTCGCCGCAGGTGATCGATGCGGCGCGGGCGCGCAAATTGCGCATCGTCGCGGTCGGCAACAACGGCGACGGCGCCGGCGAGGGCATTCGGCTCGTTGGCGCCGACATCGACGGTTTTGCCCAGCAGCTGACCCTCGAACATCGCGGCCGCCTCTATTCCGTGCGGCTGCCGCTGGTCGGCGAATTCCAGATCGAGAATGCGCTGGTGTCCGCGGGCCTGGCGATCGGCACCGGCAGCGATCCCAAAGCGGTGTTCGCCTCGCTTGAATTGCTCGAGGGGGCAAAAGGCCGCCTCGAGCGCGTCGCCGAGCGCAACGGCGCGCCGATCTTCGTCGATTACGCCCACAAGCCCGACGCGCTGGCCAAAGCGCTGCAGGCGCTGCGGCCCTACGCCAAGCGCAGGCTCGTCGTGGTGTTCGGCGCCGGCGGCGACCGCGACGCCGGCAAGCGGCCCTTGATGGGCGCGATCGCCGCCGAGAATGCCGACAGCGTCATCGTCACCGACGACAATCCGCGCAGCGAGAATCCGCAAGTCATTCGCGCAGCGATTTTGGCTG
Organism: Bradyrhizobium sp.; assembly: GCA_046590305.1. Taxonomy (GTDB): domain Bacteria; phylum Pseudomonadota; class Alphaproteobacteria; order Rhizobiales; family Xanthobacteraceae; genus Bradyrhizobium. The sequence goes on along the minus strand of JBKJUA010000374.1, from coordinate 11,543 downwards.
CGGCGAAAGGAGCCGTGGAAATCGGCGATCGCGCCGAGGCGATCCGAACCGCGATCTCGGCGCTACAGCCGGGTGACGCGCTGCTGATCGCCGGCAAGGGCCACGAGACCGGGCAGATCGTCGGTGGCAACACCCTGCCGTTCAGTGATCACGACGCGGTGGTAACCGCACTTTCATCGAGGCTGGCATGAGCGCTGCGCCGTTGTGGACTTCCCAGGCAATGGCGCAAGCGATGCACGCGCAAATCCAGGGCGCGTTGCCGGAAGCGATCACGGGCCTGTCGATCGACAGCCGCACCATTGCGCCGGGGGACGCTTATTTCTCGATCAAGGGCGACGTCCATGACGGCCATGATTTTGTCGCCGCCGCCCTGAAGGCCGGCGCCGCGCTGGCGGTGGTCGAACGCGCCCAGCGCGACAAGTTCGCGCCCGACGCGCCGCTGCTGGTGGTGGATGACGTGCTCGCCGGCCTCGTCGAATTGGGGATTGCGTCGCGCGCGCGTCTCCATGCGCATGTCATCGCCATCACCGGCTCGGTCGGCAAGACCTCGACCAAGGAAGCGTTGCGGCGCGTGCTGGAAGCGCAAGGACCGACCCATGCTTCGGCGTCGTCGTTCAACAACCATTGGGGCGTGCCGCTGTCGCTGGCGCGTTGTCCAGCCTCGGTCAAGTTTGCGATCTTCGAAGTCGGCATGAATCACGCCGGTGAGATCGACGCCTTGGTCCGGATGGTGCGCCCGCAGGTCGCCGTCATCACTACGGTGGAGCCGGTGCATCTGGAGTTCTTCGCCGGCATCGAGGCGATCGCTGACGCCAAGGCGGAAATCTTTGTCGGCGTCGAGCCCGGCGGCGCGGTTGTTCTCAACCGTGACAACTCTCAATTCGACCGCTTGCAGCGCAGCGCGCAGAAGCGCGGCATCGACAGGATCGTTTCGTTCGGCGCCGACGCGAAATCCGACGCCCGGCTGATCGACGTCGCGCTGCATCCGGACCGATCGGCGGTGCACGCCAGCATTCTCGGCCATGACGTCACCTACAAGCTCGGCATGCCCGGCCGCCATATGGCGATGAACTCGCTGGGGGTGCTGGCGGCCGCTTCGCTGGCGGGCGCCGATCTGGCGCTGGCCGCGCTGTCGCTGTCGCAGATCGAACCGGCAGTGGGCCGCGGCGCCCGGCGCGCGCTCGAGGTCGGCCACGGTGAGGCGACGCTGATCGATGAAAGCTACAATGCCAATCCGGCGTCGATGGCGGCGGCGCTGAACGTGCTCGGCACTGCCGCGGTCGGCCCGCAAGGCCGGCGTATCGCGGTGCTCGGCGATATGCGCGAACTGGGTCCGACCGGCCCGGCGCTGCATCTCGGCCTCAATGAGGCCATCAAGGCCAACCACGTCGATCTGGTGTATTGCTGTGGTCCGCTGATGCGCAACTTGTGGGACGCGCTTTCCACCGGTAAACGGGGCGGATATGCGGAGAATTCGGCTGGTCTCGCAGACCAGGTGACATCGGCGATTCGCGCCGGCGACGTGGTCATGGTCAAGGGATCGCTGGGCACGAAAATGAAACCGATTGTAGTGGCGCTCGAAAAGCGCTTTCCCGGCAAGGCCTCGCAGGACGAAGCCGCGGTATAGGGCGGATTGAATGTTTTATTGGCTGCTTGATCTTTCCAACACGATTCCCGGTCTGGGCGTATTCCGCACAGCCCTGAACGTGTTTCGCTACATCACCTTTCGCACCGGCGGGGCGATGGTGACCGGCGCGCTGTTCGTTTTCCTGTTCGGTCCCTGGATCATCGACCATTTGCGGCTTCGCCAGGGCAAGGGCCAGCCGATCCGCACCGACGGCCCGGCGTCGCACCTCATCAGCAAGAAGGGCACGCCGACCATGGGCGGCCTGATGATTCTCTCCGGAGTGGTGGTCTCCACCGTGCTGTGGGCCAATCCGCTTAATCCCTATGTCTGGATCGTGCTGGCGGTGACGCTCGGCTTCGGCTTCGTGGGCTTCTACGACGACTATCTGAAAGTGACGAAACAGTCGCATAGCGGTTTCGCGGGCAAGATCCGGCTGCTGATCGAGGCGGTGATCGCACTCGCCGCCTGTTACGCGCTGACCCGGCTCGGAAAAGCCCCTTTCTCCACCTCGCTGGTGATTCCCTTCTTCAAGGACGTGGTGCTGAATCTGGGCATCTTCTTTGTGCTGTTCGGTGCCTTCGTCATGGTCGGCGCCGGCAACGCCGTAAATCTGACCGACGGTCTCGACGGCCTGGCCATCGTGCCGGTCATGATCGCGGCGGCGAGTTTCGGGATGATCGCCTACCTGACGGGTAACGCGGTGTTTTCGGACTATTTGCAGATCAATTACGTCGCCGGCACCGGTGAACTGGCGGTGCTATGCGGTGCGGTGCTCGGCGCCGGGCTGGGATTTCTGTGGTTCAACGCGCCGCCGGCCTCGATCTTCATGGGCGATACCGGTTCGCTCGCGCTCGGCGGCATGCTGGGTGCGACCGCGGTCGCGGTCAAGCACGAGATCGTGCTGGCGGTGATCGGCGGCTTGTTCGTGCTGGAAGCGGTGTCGGTGATCGTCCAGGTGGTATCGTTCAAGCTCACCGGCAAGCGCGTGTTCCGGATGGCGCCGCTGCATCATCATTTCGAGCAGAAGGGCTGGACCGAACCGCAGGTCGTGATCCGGTTCTGGATCATCTCGGTGATGCTGGCACTGGCCGGCCTCTCCACGCTGAAGCTGCGGTGAGGCGCGTGGCGGTCGTCGCACTCAGAATATATCAGCTTGATCCCGGCGTCATCCTGAGGTGCGAGCGCTTGCGAGCCTCGAAGGATGGCAACGTCGCAGGAACGCGCATCCTTCGAGGCGCGCCGCAAGGGTGGCGCGCACCTCAGGATGACGGCACCGTGCGCGTGTCTCTCCCATGATCCCCGTCACCTCCTTCGCCGGCAAGACGGTTGCGGTCTTCGGCCTCGGCGGCTCCGGGCTGGCGAGCTGCCACGCGCTGAAGGCGGGCGGGGCGGAAGTGATCGCCGGCGATGACAGCGCCGACAATATCGCTGGGGCGGTGCAGGCCGGTTTCATCACCGCCGACCTGCGCAAGGTGTCGTGGGCGAATTTCGCAGCGCTGGTGCTGACACCGGGTGCGCCGCTCACTCATCCGCAGCCGCACTGGTCTGTGCTGATGGCGCGCGAGGCCGGCGTCGAGGTGATCGGCGATATCGAATTGTTCTGCCGCGAGCGGCGGCGGCATGCGCCGGACGCGCCGTTCGTCGCCATCACCGGCACCAACGGCAAATCGACCACCACGGCCTTGATTGCGCATCTGATGCGTGTCGCCGGTTACGACACCCAGATGGGCGGCAATATCGGCACTGCCATCCTGTCGCTGGAGCCGCCGCGCATGGGGCGCGTCCACGTCATCGAGATGTCGTCGTACCAGATCGACCTCGCGCCGAGCCTCGATCCCCTGGTCGGCATCCTGCTCAATGTCAGCGAAGACCATATCGACCGCCACGGCACGCTGGAACATTATGCCGCCGTCAAGGAGCGTCTGGTCGCCGGCGTGCAGCCGCAGGGCACCGCGATCGTCGGCGTCGACGACGGCTGGAGCCGCAACACCGCCGACCGGATCGAGCAGGCGGGCCAGCGCGTGGTTCGCATCTCCGTGAAGAATCCGCTGCCGGACGGCATCTATGTCGAGCGCGAGATCATCCTGCGTGCGGCCGGCGGCGCGCGCAGCGAGATCGCGCGGATTGGCGGCATCGGTTCGCTGCGCGGTTTGCACAATGCCCAAAATGCCGCCTGCGCCGCCGCCTGCGCGCTGGCGCTCGGTATCTCCACCGAAGTCCTGCAAAATGGCCTGCGCAGCTTTCCCGGTCTCGCCCACCGCATGGAGCAGGTCGGCCGCCGCGGCAATGTGCTGTTCGTCAACGATTCCAAGGGTACCAATGCGGACGCCGCGGCGCATGCGCTGTCGTCGTTCGCGGATATTTTCTGGATTGCCGGCGGCAAGCCGAAGCTCGGCGGCATTACGGGTCTCACAGAATATTTCCCGCGCATCCGAAAAGCCTATCTGATCGGCGAAGCGGCAGCGGAATTTTCCGGCACGCTCGGCGACCGCGTGCCGCACGAGACTTCCCAAACCCTCGAAGTCGCTGTCGCCAGCGCCGCGCGCGATGCGCAGGCCTCCGGGCTGGCCGATCCCGTGGTGCTGCTGTCGCCGGCCTGCGCGTCGTTCGACCAGTACCGCAATTTCGAAATTCGGGGTGCGGTGTTCCGCGACCTCGTCACCGCGCTGGAGGGTGTGAAGCCGGTGGTGTGAGGGGGTCGGCACAGTCCCACAGTCGTCCTCGCCTACGGAAGCGGGCGATCTATCACGTGGACCCGGAGTGGTCAGCGCACGCCCGCTTTGGTGGCGTTCCGGACGCAAGAGGTGCGAAAAGTGCCTTCACAGGAGGAGACATCACACGACGAAGCTAAGCGCAGCGCTGCGGCTTACGGCGATCGAGGCTTGCGTGCTGGCGAGACCGGTCTCTTCGCTGCGTGCGGTCCGGCAAATCCGGCAACCGCAATTCCATTGCGGGACGCCGCCGCCTGCCGTCGGTGCGAGAACGACCATCCGAAGCATGATACGTCCCTCGGCTCCGGCAATCCAAGCATCATAAACGCGTCGAGGTGGACACCAAATCCTGTACGGCCCCCAGAATCCGGGAGCGCGTCGGGTTCGGAGATCCATCCGCGTCAGAACCCTGAAGGAAGCGCTTTCGTCTATTTGCGGGCGGCGCACGCATACATATTGATTTCCATGCCGACCGGTACTTCAACGATCTTGGGTGCTTTCCAGGCCATTTGCGCTCTCCCTGTTGAACCGGACGACGTACACCCTGCCAGACAAGGTATCGCGGATGAAAAATTTCGCCAGTGGTATTTTTGTGTCGACACAGCGCTTACGAATGTTGCGGCGAGATCGAATTTAAGAGCGAACCGGGTGTTTTCTCAAAAGGCCGTGAGATCATCAAGCCTTTCGCGGCTGCTGAGGGGACAGAGGATGATGATTTCGAAGCGAAACGGCGCCAATTTCATGAGCAGCCCGTGAGATTTCGTCCAATTGCTGCCCGAGTCGAAGGTCGAATTCCAGTTCATGCCCCAGATATTACTTTCATACGCGCACGCCGGCACCGCCGCGAACGCGATCGTCCCGGCGGTCACCATCGTCACACCGAGTCGGGGCCGTCGCACATCCGCGTCCTCGACGGGAACTGCGAAGGCGCCCGGCGCCACGGGTGCACGCCTTGCTCCGCGAAGTTAGCCCAGCTGCGGGCCGGTCCGGCCGAGCAACGAGGGACGCCGCCCCCCCCGACCAAAGTCGGTCGGCGAGGGGCATCTAGAGCGACAGCAGGTACTTCATGATCGCGTTCGCCTCGGCTTCGGACACCTGCGGCTGCGGCGGCATCATGTCGGCGCCCCAGACCCCGGTGCTGCCCTTGCGGATCTTCTTCACGAGCTTCTGGGCGGCCGTCTTGTCGTTGGCGTACTTCGCCGAGATTTCCGTGAAGTTCGGACCGTACTTCCGTTTGTCCACGCTGTGGCAGGCTAGGCAGTTCTTCTTGACGACCAGGTCGTAGTCAGCCTGCGCGGGCGCCGCGGCACCGGCCAGGCCGGCGACTACGAGCCACTTCAACGGAATCTGCATCAACACGTCTCTGGGTTCGGAGCAATGCGCTCGGGTCGCCGACCGTTACTGCGGCGTCACGCGGATGATGTTGCCCTGGTCCTCGAGCGCCACGTACAGGTCCCCGTCGGGCCCCTGCGAGCATCCGCGGAAACGACCGGTCGCGGTCGGCCAGGACACTTGGGTACGGGTCGCCTTGAGGCCGTCCGGGCTGATCTTCAGCGCGTCGAGCCGGTTGGCGACCGGCGTGCCGTGGATACCGATGCCGGCAAACCCGACGATCATCTGCCCGTCCCAGTCCTTCCACTTCGAGCCGGACAGGAACGTGTTGCAGAACATGCCCTGCGAGAGCCCGTTGTTGTTCCAGGCCGGCTTCATCGCCTTGGGATAGGTCTTGAGGTCGGTCATCGGCATGAAGGCCGCCCGCTTCGCCGGTTCCATCGCTCCCATCTGGTTCGGCGAGTAGCCGCAGTAGTCGTCCGGGCAGTCCTTGCGGCCGGCCATGTTCGGCCGGGGATCCCAGCCCGCGTTGGCACCGTTTTCGAGCGCGGTCACCTCGTCGCTGTGCCACGGGCCGTTCTCTGCGGTGAACGGCCGATTGTCGCCCGGCCGGAACGCGATCCCCTGCGGATTGCGGTGGCCGTACGTGTAGATCCGCGGGTCGAAGCCGGCCGGCGGCTTGTTGCCGGGGGCCGCCTTGCCGTCGCGGTCGATGCGCAGCACCTTGCCGCCGATGTACGTCGGGCTCTGCGGCGCGATGCCCAGATGGTTGTCGCCCGTCGTCACGTAGAGGAAGCCGTCGCCGGGATTGAAGCGGATGCGGCCGCCGTTGTGTGCGCCGGGTCCGCCGAACGGATGCTTCGTCGCCTTTGGCTTGTAGCCGATGTCGCCGACGATGTCGGTCCGGTCGGACACCTGCGTCATCGCCTCGTTCACCTTGAAGCGCATCACACGGTTGCCGAGCTTGTCGTTGAGCTTCGAACTCGAGTATACGTAGACGTAGCGGTTGCTATCGAACGACGGATCGACCGCGGCGCCCATCATGCCGGCCTGCCCGTCGCAGAACAGGTCGGCGCTCGACGAGTTGTATCCGCTCGTGCCCCCCAGGCCGTGCAGCTTGTTGATCGTGCCGTTGGGCATCCGCACCGACAGGCCCTTGCACTTCTCGGTAAAGAACATCGTGCCGTCCTTCAGCCAGGCCATGTCCCACGGCAGTTCGAGCTTGCCCAGGTAGACCTCGGTTGACAGCAGCGGCGCTGCCGCGAGTGCGCTGGCCGATACCGTCAGCCCTGCCGCCACTATGGCGGTCTTTAAGATTCCACCCATGGTCATCATCTCCTCCGTTCGTTTATCGTTTATCGATGTGCGTCCGCACGGCTCGTGCCCTTTCCGGGCAGGAGTTGCGAGCGCTTGATAGTCGCCTATCGGCCACTATGCTGATCCTCGATGGCGACTTGAGTCAACTTCGTGTTGTGCGGCCTGTGGTCCCGATTTCTGTCGCCGGACCGATTGGATGTCGCCAAATAAGTGCCTACCATCTAAACAACATACCAGGACATTGTTTTCTACCGGGACGCTGTTTTGTTGCGGTGCATCAGGTCTCCTCATCGCCCTTTTCGGAAGTTTCGGAAGTTCGGCTCTGCTGCGTGATGTCCGCTGTTGGGGGGAAGAGCGGAAGCCCACTCTTGGCACGGTCACGGCTGCTCCTGACGGATTCCACTGAATAAGTCCGTCCGCGACCGAGGCGGGCCCCAGCTGCAGCGCGAGCCGATCGCCTCTCTGGCTGGTTTTGGCTGCGGCATTGCAACATGAAACACTCGTCCATTTCCGAGTGGGGTCAACGGTCATGCGCAGGTTACGATCCAATTTTCCGACCGGCATCCAGAATATCGAGCACCGGGCAGTCGGGAGCCGCGCCCTCAGAGCATCGAGCGACCGTTTCCGCCAAAATTTTTTCGAGATTGATGAGGTCGGAGAGCTTACTACGAACGCTCTCTAGATGTGTACTCGCTATCTTATGCACGTCGGCGCACGACGCGCGTTCTGGTCCTCCTAAGGCCAGCAGCGCTCGAATTTCCTCGAGCGTGAACCCGAGGTCACGGGAACGCCGGATGAAAGCCAGTGTTCGTTTTTCGGCTGACCCATATACCCGCCGCCCGTTCGCAGTGCGCGGCGGCGGACGCAGCATTTTGATGCGCTCGTAATAGCGGATGGTCTCGATGTTCACGCCGGTATATTTGGACAGTTCGCCGATTGAGATATTTTCGGCTCCCGAAGACGTGATCGTGCGCATGAGATAGTCCTTGATCCTGTAGTAGCTACAGGATGCATGGTTTACCCCATGGCAATCAATCAATCTGATCACATTGACGACAATCGGCGGCGGCAAAGTCTTATTGCGGCGGGTGGCCTGCTTGGAGCGCTCGCAGCCTCGTCTTGTTGCATCTTGCCCCTTGCCCTGTTTAGCCTCGGGGTCAGTGGGGCATGGATCGGGAGCTTCACCCGGCTTGCAGCCTATCAGTCGTACTTCATCGTCGCGACGCTTGCGTTCCTCGGGTACGGCTATTGGCTAGTTTACCGGTCCTCAATGCGCGCATGCGCCGAAGGTGAGGCGTGCGCGCGACCGCTGTCGAGCCGCATCGTCAAGACAAGCCTCATCGTCGCAACGGTCCTCGTCGCCGTCGCCCTTGGCCTCGACTTCATCGCGCCGCTCTATCTCAACTCATGACCGGAGAATTCTAATGAGCAAGCAGCTTCTCGCCGTCACGGTTCTTGCCCTCGGCATCATCGCGTCGTCATCAGTGATGGCAGCAGAGAAAACCCTCACACTGGCTGTAAAAAATATGGATTGTGTGGCCTGCCCTTCCGTCGTCAAGGGCAGTCTTGAAGCAGTGCCCGGCGTTGCCAGGGTTTCTGTATCCTTCCAGGACAAGACGGCAACAGTCATCTATGACGACGCCAAAGCCGATGTGAACCAACTGACATCGGCGACCATCAATGCAGGCTATCCGTCCGCGCCCAAGAGTTGATCTGATGCTTCTTCAATCGACCATCACCTGTCCGCACTGCGCCATCGCGAAAGCGGAGACAATGCCGACCAATGCCTGTCAGTTCTTCTATGAGTGCACAGGCTGTGGCGTAAAGCTAAAGCCGAAGGCGGGCGATTGCTGCGTGTTCTGCTCTTATGGCTCGGTGCCGTGTCCTCCTATTCAGGCCGTACGCTCCGGCGAACTGGGCGCTGCTTCCTGCTGTACGTAACGCGATGACCGTCTCGGCGACTGCTTTGGGTCCAGGGCAATCTCGAAATGCCGGTTGTCCGGGTTTGCCAATTGAAGGCATTGGTTTGGGCGTGCCTTGGCTCGCCGAATTTACGCAAAGTTAGGCAAGCCATTAACCTCTTGGAAACCATCCTCGGCCACCAATGGGCGTTACCTCCGCCCTTTGGGGACACCCATGATCTCCCGTGAACAACGCACCCCCCTCAGCGAATGGTGGTGGACGGTCGACCGGCTGCTGCTGGCGGCGATCATCGCGCTGATGCTGGGCGGCGTGATCCTGTCGCTGGCGGCCAGTCCGCCTGTGGCGACCAGGATCGGGCTCGATCCGTTCCACTTCTTCAATCGCCATGTGCTGTTTCTGTTGCCGTGCTTCATCGTGCTGATTGGCGTCTCCTTCCTGTCGCCGCGCCAGATCCGGCGCGCCGCGCTGATCGTGTTCGCGGTCTCCGTCGTGCTGATCGTGGCGACGCTGCTGATCGGACCCGAGGTCAAGGGTTCGCGGCGCTGGATCACGCTGCTCGGCGTCAACATTCAGGCTTCCGAATCCGCCAAGCCCGCCTTCGTGGTGTTGGCGGCATGGTTGTTCGCGGAATCGGCGCGGCGACCGGAAATGCCGGCGACCTCGTTCGCGCTCGGGCTGCTGTTGACGCTGGTGGCACTCTTGGTGCTGCAGCCCGATTTCGGCCAGACCCTGCTGATCCTGATGGTGTGGGGCGCGCTGTTCTTCATCGCGGGCATGCGGATGATCTGGGTGGCGGGGCTCGCGGCGGCGGCGGGCGCCGGGCTGTTCGGCGCCTATATGCTGGTGCCGCACGTCGCCTTCCGCATCAAGCGTTTCATGAATCCCGGTACCGGCGACACCTTCCAGGTCGACCTCGCGATGGAAGCCTTCTCCAATGGCGGCTGGTTCGGGCTGGGCCCGGGCGAGGGCATCGCCAAGCGCAGCCTGCCGGACAGCCATACCGACTTCGTATTCGCGGTTGCGGCGGAGGAATTCGGCATCATCCTGTGCCTGGCGCTGCTCGCGCTGTTCGCCTTTGTCGTGATCCGCGCGCTGTCGCGCGCCTATGCCACCGAGGATCTGTTCTCGCGCTTCGCGGCCTCCGGCCTCGCCATCCTGTTCGGGGTACAGGCCGCGATCAACATGTCGGTCAATCTGCAACTGATCCCGGCCAAGGGCATGACGCTGCCGTTCATTTCCTATGGCGGTTCCTCCATCATCTCGCTGGCCTACAGCGTCGGCATGCTGCTGGCGCTGACGCGGCTGCGGCCGCGCACCGAGATGGAATCGATCGGCGACGCCAACGCCGCGCCCAACTACGCGTGATGGTTCACGCGAATCGCTTGCTGCCCATGCTTCGAGACGCTCGCGTTGCTCGCTCCTCAGCATGAGGTTGTTGTGTTTCAACAGATTAGACTTCATCCTGAGGAGCCGCGCGCGCTTCGCGCGGCGTCTCGAAGGATGGGCAGCAGCACCGATCTGTGATTCCTAGGTACCAGGCTATCTCATGGACAATTCCTCACCCCTCATTCTGCTGGCCGCCGGCGGCACCGGCGGCCATCTGTTTCCCGCCGAGGCGCTCGGCGTCGAACTGATCAAGCGCGGCTTTCGCGTGCGGCTGGCGACCGATTCCCGCGCGCTGCGCTACAGCGGCCTGTTCACCCGGGATACCATCGACGTGGTGCCGAGCGAGACCGTGCGCGGACGGACGCCCTGGTCGCTGGCCCGCACCGGCTTCCTGCTCGCCGCCGGCACCGCGGTGTCGCTCAACCTGATGCGAAGATTGAAGCCCGCAGCCGTGGTCGGCTTCGGCGGCTATCCGACCTTGCCGCCGCTGTTGGCCGCGAAACTGTTCGGCGTGCCCGGCATCATTCACGAAGCCAATGCGGTGCTCGGCCGCGCCAACCGGTTCCTGTCGAGCCGCGTCAGCGCGATCGCGACCTCGCTGCCCGGCGTGCTCGATCGCGATCCCGCGCTGGCCGGCAAGACCACCACCGTCGGCACGCCGATGCGCCCGGCGGTCCTCGCCGCGGCGATGATGAAGTTTGTATCGCCCGAGGCGACCGGCCCGCTCCGCCTGCTGGTGGTCGGCGGCAGCCAGGGCGCGCGGGTGATGGCCGACATCGTGCCCGGCGCGATCGAGAAGCTGGAGCCGGCGCTGTGGAGCCGATTGATCCTGACCCAGCAGGTGCGCGAAGAAGACATGGCGCGGGTGCGCGCGGTTTACGACCGGCTCAAGATATCAGCCGAACTGGCGCCGTTCTTCAACGATCTGCCGGCGCGGCTGGCATCGAACCATCTGGTGATCTCGCGCTCCGGCGCCGGCACCGTCGCCGAACTCGCCGCCATCGGCCGCCCGTCGATCCTGGTGCCGCTGCCCGGCTCGATCGATCAGGACCAGTTCGCCAATGCCGGCGTGCTGGCAGAGGCGAACGGCGCGATCCGGATTGCGCAGGCGGATTTCACGCCCGACCGGCTGGCCGCGGAAATCTCCACCCTCGCCGCCGAGCCGGAGCGGCTGACCGCGATGGCCGCCAGCGCCCGCTCGGTGGGGACGCTGGATGCAGCTGAGCGCCTGGCCGATCTGGTGGTGA
>JBKJUA010000215.1:0-6367 GCA_046590305.1 Bradyrhizobium sp. | reverse complement strand
TTGCATCCTTATCGTCGCCACAGTTCGACGCCAACCCATTTCTCAAGCCAGCGGCAATGTGCCCGGTTTAACGGCCTTACTCGCGGCAGCCCGGGTGTCGTATCGATGGCGCCGGCGCAGCCATTGTGTGAATCTGCCGGCCATTCGAATCAACTTGCCCAATGAGCTGCCTGCGATGAGATCTTGATGATGGACCTGAATTACATCACCGAATTCCTGCTCGCCGCGGCGCGTTCGGTCGGCGCGGAGGTGATCTCGCCATGGTTCTATCTGCAGCTGGGGCTGATCCTGGCCGCGGCGGGGATCGCGTTCGCGATCGGCGCGGCGGTCCGTTCCAAGGTCGATGTCAGTTCGCTTGCCATGAGCTGGCCGGCGCCGTTCCGGCTGTTTCTGCGCGTGCTGGTCGGCAGCGCCTCTACCGCGGCGTTCGCCGTGCTGATGATGCTGGCACGCGTGATCATGCTGACCTCGACCTGGCCGAGCCGCAGCTATCTGCTTGCGGTCGCCGCCAACCTGGCCTTTGCCTGGCTGATTATCCGGCTCATCACCTCGGTGATCCGCAACGCCTTCATCGTTCGCCTGGTGTCGCTGTCGGCATGGACCGTTGCGGCGCTGAGCATCATCGGACAGCTCAATCCGGTGGTCGAGGCGCTCGACTCGGTTTCCATCGTCCTCGGAGGCCTGCGGCTGACGCCTCTGCTGCTGATCAAATTCGGTGCGCTGCTGCTGCTGGCGCTGTGGCTGACCAACCTGGCCAGCAATTTCATCGAAAGCCGGATCACCCGCTCCAGCGACCTCACGCCATCGATCCAGGTGTTGCTGGTCAAGATGATCCGGATCGGACTGATGGTATTCGCCATCACGATCGCCATCAGCACCGTGGGCATCGATCTCTCGGCGCTGGCGGTGTTCACCGGCGCGGTCGGCGTCGGCATCGGTATCGGCCTGCAGAAGATCGTCGCCAATTTCGTCAGCGGCATCATCCTGCTGGCCGACAAATCGGTGAAGCCCGGCGATCTCGTCACCATCGGCGACAGCTCGGGCCGCATCAGCGCGATGAAGACCCGCTATATCTCGGTCGCCGCCGGCGACGGCCGCGAATTCCTGATCCCGAACGAGGATCTGGTGACGCAGAAGGTCGTGAACTGGACCTACACCGACAAGAACACACTGGTGAAGGTCGGTTTCGGCACCAATTACGACGCCGATCCAAGGCTGGTCTGCAAGCTGGCGCTCGACATCGCCGCTGCCGCCCCGCGCGCCATCAAGAGCAAGCCGCCGAACTGCATCCTGACCGAATTCGCCGAGCACGGCATGAAGTTCTCGCTGACCTTCTGGATCGCCGACCCCGACGGCATGGACAATGTGAAGAGCGAGGTGATGCTGGCGCTGTGGGACGCCTTCAAGCGCGAGGGCATCCGCGTGCCCTATCCGGTGCGCGAGATCCGCATCCGCGGCGGTGCGCTGCCGGTCGAGACCACGGTCGAGGTGCCGAACGAATGAATTTGCCGCCAGGACCGCATTTCGCCTGTGGCCTGACCAACCTTGGCTTGCTACCGCCTGCCCCGATCACTAAATTAGACCTTCAAATCACCCCCCGCCCAGACGCGATCCGCCCATGAGCTATATCGAAGCAACTGATACCTCCTTGCGCAAAACCGGACAGATCAAGCTGCATGGGCAGAACGGGTTCGCGGGCATGCGCAAGGCCGGCGCCCTGGTGGCCAGATGTCTCGACGAGCTCACCGATATCGTCAGACCGGGGGTGCCGACCTCCGAGATCGACGAATTCGTCCGCGCCTTCGCCTTCAGCCATGGCGCCTATCCCGCCACGCTGATGTATCGCGGCTACCGCTATTCGACCTGCACCTCGATCAACCATGTGGTCTGCCACGGCATGCCGGGCGACCGCGCGCTGAAGGAAGCCGACATCGTCAATGTCGACGTTACCTTCATCGTCGACGGCTGGTATGGCGATTCCAGCCGGATGTATGCGATCGGCCCGATCGCGCGCAAGTCGGAACGGCTGATCGAGGTGACCTATGAAGCGATGATGCGCGGCATCGCCGCGGTGAAGCCGGGCGCCACCACCGGCGATATCGGGCACGCCATCCAGAGTTTCGTCGAGCCGCAGGGCATGAGCGTGGTGCGCGATTTCTGCGGCCATGGCCTCGGCCGCCTGTTCCACGACGAGCCCAACATCGTCCATGTCGGCCGGCCCGGCGAGGGCGTGACGCTGAAGCCCGGCATGTTCTTCACCATCGAGCCGATGATCAATCTCGGCAAACCGCATGTGAAGATCCTGTCCGACGGCTGGACCGCCGTGACCCGCGACCGTTCGCTATCGGCGCAGTTCGAACATTCGGTCGGCGTCACCGCCGATGGCGTCGAGATCTTCACGCTGTCGCAGCGCCACGCCGAGAAGCCGCCGGTCGCGGCCTGATTGCTGCCGGCGTCTCAGGTCCTCGGGGTCTCGCCGAGGAAGCCAGCCACCGCGTCGAATACCTGCCAGCGGTTTTTCTCCAGGAAGACCGAATGGGTGCCCTCGCCGATTTCCACCCAGCGCCGCCAGGGTGCGGAGGTCAGCCTGTCGAACACGGCGCGCGACATCTCGATCGGGCAGTCGCGATCCCATTCCGCGTGAACGATCAGCACCGGGACGGTGATGCGGCCCGGATCGTACAGCGGCTTGCCGGCGGCCCAGTATTCGCGTGCATCCTGGATCGTTCCGTTGGGCGCCATCAATTGGCCGGGACCCGGGCCCGACTGACCGCTTGCGAAGGTCGCGTCGGCCCAGGCTTCGAACCACGCATCCGGCAGCACTTCCGCTTTCTTGCCGTCGGGAACGCCGTTGAGCCAGCGCGTTCTGGTGGCCGCCCGCTCGACGATTCGATAGGCGCCGATCGCGCCGCCGGGATCGGCAGGGCTTGGGGTTTGGCGGATCCACTGCGGCGCGAGCAGTACGAGTTTGTTGACGGCCTCGTTGTGGCCGGCGGTATAGCTCGCCATCTGGGTGGTGCCCCACGACCAGCCGATCAGGTTAAGCCTGGCGATGCCGCGCCGCGACCGGATAAAGGCGACAGCTGCCGCGATGTCGCGGACCGCCACGTCGGTGCGGACGATCGGCGCATTGTCGGCGGCCGGCGCCGCCATCTCCGGCGGCCGTGTCGAACTGCCGTAGCCCCTGATATCGACGAGGTAGACGTCATAACCAAGGCTGGCGAGATGATCCATCCACGACATCCCCTCCAGCGGAAGATCGAACGAGGTCGAAGCGGGATAGGTCGATCCGGCCACGAACAGGACCGTCGTTTCGGAAGTGAAAGTCGCGAGATCAGCCCGACGCTTGTTGCGGACGAACAGCTCGATGCCAGGCGTATCGCTGGCGATCATGAATTCTTCGGCGACAAGATGTGTTCCGGCGGGTTTGTTCATGCGGACTTCCCTGCTTCGCACTCAGGCGAAGCGCCAGCCGAATGATTGCCGGCGCCTTCGTGGCGCTGCGGCAGCATGCCTTTGATTGAGAATGAATCGCAACAGGAATAGCCCGCACCGCCCGGTGTAGACTATCAGGACGTCGTCCTCCATCACAGGGGCGCCGATGGGCAAGGGTTCAATCAAGGGAGACAGGGAATGTTCGAGATTTCGCGTCGCGATCTGGTTCTCGGAAGTACGGCGGCAGCACTCGTATTCGGACTGAAGGGACCGGTATCGTTTATCGGTGCGGCGCAGGCACAGCGCGCCGCCGACAGCCTCAAATACAAGGTCGGGGATATCGAGGTCTTCAGCCTCAATGACGGCACCATCGAGCGCGTCCTCAATGACGGCTTTGTCAAGAACGCTTCGCTGGACGAAGTCAAGAAGGCCCTGACGGCCGGCGGCATCGGCCCGGACAAGTTCGACAACCCGTTCACCGTCACCGCGATCAGGACCGGCGGCAAGATCGTGCTGTTCGACACCGGCTTCGGCGGCAACGGCCCGCCCACCGTCGGCAAGCTCGCCGACAACATGAAGGCGGCCGGCCTCGATCCGGCCACCGTCTCCACGGTCGTGATCTCGCATTTCCATCCCGATCACATCTCGGGCCTGTGGGTGAAGGAAACCAACGCGCAGGTATTCCCGAACGCCGAAATCCTGATGCCGGAGGTCGAGTACAAGTTCTGGACCGATCCGGCGCTGGTGGAGAAGGTTCCGGAAGCCGCCCGCGGCAATGTGCGGCGCATCCAGTCCACCTTCCCGACCTGGAAAAACATCAAGCAATTTGCCGATGGCGCCGAGGTTGTTCCCGGCGTGCGCGCCATCGCGACTCCAGGCCATACCGTCGGACACACCTCCTTCCTGGTGGCCTCGGGCGGGCAGCAATTGTTCATCCAGGGCGACGTCACCGGCATCCACCAGCTGTTCGTGAAAAACCCCGGCTGGTTCTCGATGTTCGATTCCGACGGTCCGAAGGCGGAGGCCACCCGCCGCGCCTTCTTCGACCGGGTGATTGCCGAAAAGGGCATGATCGCCGGCTATCATTTCGGCTTCCCCAACGTCGGCACGCTGTCGAAAGACGGCAACGGCTATGCGTTCGCCGCCGTCAAGGCGTGACGCTGCCGGGCTGATGTGAAACCACCGAAGGCGCCGTGCCCCGCACGGCGCCTTTTCGCTGTCCGGAATCGGCAGCCCGCCCGCCACTTCAGAGTTGCAAAACCTGATCCACACGGCATGCTTGGTCCGATGCCAGGCAAGATCAGCAAGACCCAGGACCCGGACAAACACCAGCCCGCCGAGACGCCGCATTACCACGGCCACCGCGAGCGGCTGCGCGAACGCTTCTACAGCGCCGGGCCGGATGCGCTGAGCGACTATGAACTGCTGGAGATGGCGCTGTTTCCGGCATTGCCCCGACGCGATACCAAGCCGCTGGCCAAGGCGCTGCTGAAGAAGTTCGGTTCGTTCGCGGAGGTGGTTCATGCCCCGGAAGCACGGCTGCGCGAGGTGGAAGGGATCAAGGATGCGTCGGTCACCCAGCTCAAGCTGATCGCCGCCGCCGCCGGCCGTATCGCCAAGGGCGAGATCAAGCGCAGCGTCGCGCTGTCGTCCTGGAACGACGTGATCGGTTATTGCCGCACCGGCATGGCGTTCGCCGACAAGGAGCAGTTTCGTATCCTGTTCCTCGACAAGCGCAACCAGCTGATCGCTGACGAGGTGCAGCAGACCGGCACCGTCGACCACACCCCGGTCTATCCGCGCGAAGTGATCAAGCGCGCGCTGGAACTATCGGCGACCGCGCTCATCCTGGTGCACAACCACCCCTCCGGCGACCCGACGCCGTCGCAGGCCGACATCCAGATGACCAAGGCGATCGTCGACATCGCGAGCCCGCTCGGGATTTCCGTGCACGATCACATCATCGTCGGCAAGAACGGGTATGCAAGCTTGAAAGGGATGCGGTTGATTTGATCGTGCTGATGCGACAACCGTCATTGCGAGCGCAGCGAAGCAATCCTTCTCACCGCGCAAAAAAAGAATAGATTGCTTCGCGGAGCCTGTCATCGGGCGGCGCTTCGCGCCGACCTGTTGGCTCGCAATGACGAAGACATGGCAATCACTTGATTGCCGTGAGGAGCCTGGATTTTCCCCCTCAGGTAGCCCGCTCCGCCACCCGCTCGAGCTTCTTGCTCACGAGCCAGGAGGCGCCGAGGAACAGGACCAGCATCACCAGGCCAAGGCCGGACGAGGCGTCGCTCATCACTTTCTCGGAGACCTGGCCGAAGGCATAGCCGACCGAGACCGTGACGCAGGACCACAGGCCCGCCGCGACAAAATTGAGTGCCAGGAAGGTGGACCAGGGCAGCCGCGACATCCCATAGGCAAAGCCGGCGACGCCGCGAATGCCGTGCGGGTAGCGATGCAGCAGGATCATCCAGATGTAGTGACGGTCGGCCAGCCGGGCCGCGGTCTGCACCGCGCGCGTAATCCTGGACGAGGAGGAGGACGATCCGAGCCAGCGGGTGCCGTAGCGCCGCCCGATCCAGAAACGGATGACATCGCCGGTGAAGCTGCCGAACCAGCACACCGCGATCACGGTGCCGAAACTCAGCGCGCCGGAATGCGACGCGTAACCCGCGAACAGGGTCAGCAGCAGACTGTGCGACGATGCGTACGCGAACATCAGGCTGTAGACCGTATTGCCGTGTTGGCGGATGAGCTCGAAGAACGAGGTGAGGTCGGACGGAAACAGCAAGCGGGCTCCAGTTCGAAGGCTTGTCATCACCGTTTTCGGTGACCGGTCCGCACGGGGATAGCATGCGGCCACGGGTTTTTTGCTAGCATCCGGTGAAAATCCATGGCTTTCGCGCGACATGCCGTCGCAGCGCGA
>JBKJUA010000066.1:0-3029 GCA_046590305.1 Bradyrhizobium sp. | reverse complement strand
CGGTTCAGCGACGAGGCGAAGTCGCGCCTCCCCGGCATCTTCGCGATGCTCGGTGCGTTGATGCTGGCGGCCAGCGTCAGTGCTTTCGTGGCGGCGAACTGGCAGGAAATTCCGCGTCTGGTGCGGCTCGCCGGCATCCTCATAATCATCGCGGGCTGCTTTCTTCCCGCGCTGTTGTTACAGCGGCGCGGCTATCCGGCCGCCGCCGATGCGGCGGTCACGTTTGCCACGCTTTGCTTTGGCGCCGGCATCGCGCTCGTCGGTCAAATGTATCATTTGCCGAGCGATTGGCCGGCCGGCGCGATGCTGGTTGCGATCGGTGGATTGATCGCAGCCGCATTGACCGGCAAGAATGGCCCGCTCGTCATTGCCTTCGTGGCGATGATGTCGTGGTCATGCGGAAGGCTTGAAGCGGCGCAATTTCGCGAAGCCCATTGGTCGTTCCTGCTGCTGTTCGTGCCGGGTTTGCTGCTGGCTCTGGACCGTGAAAGCCGCTTGCTGGCGCACGCGGCCGTTGTGGCGCTGAGCGCCTGGCTGTTTGCGCTGTTGATGCCCCAGGGCGGCGCCAAGGTTTTCTATAACCTGGTTGATGGCGGCCTCGCGATCTCGGCAGCCTATATGGCGATCGGGCTGTTGGCCCTGGACCGGGGCTGGCCCGCCGTCATCAAGAAGCTGCTGCCGTGGGGAGCCGTGGTTTTCGGGATATTGCTGTGCGTGGAAATCACCTCGGTTCTCGATAAGTCGCTGTTTGGCGCACATGCCGCTACTTACGTCGTCTATCCGGCCTATGGCGCGGCGCTGGCAGCACTGACGGCCCACGCAGTGCTGGCGCAGCAACGCGACAGCGGCAGGCTCGTCATGATCGCGACCTGTGCCGTCGGCCTGACGATACCCTTGCTGTTTTCCGGCCTGGCTGGCGCCGATGTTCTCCGTCGTGCGCTGGTCTCCATCGCCGTCTTCGTCAGTGCCGTGGGGCTCATCGCGGGCGGACTTCTGCTCGGCCTGCGAACATTCATTGTCGTCGGCTACGCGGTGTTCGGCGTGTCGATCCTGATCCTGCTCTGGCAAACCATCGGCACGTTGCTGAGCCAGTCGCTGTTCTTCCTCGCGGCCGGTGTGGCGCTGCTGGTTCTGGCGGCGGGAGCGCACAAGCTGGCCAACTGGTTGAAACCCGGCATCGCCGCATCGCCAGGGAGTCCGGCCTGATGCCCACGCTGGACACCATCATCGGTCGGGTGCCGATGCTGCTGCGCTATGTGCTGGCCGCGCTGGCGCTTTGCGGATTGATCCTGGCCATGATCCTGCCGCGCGCGGCGATCCTGCGAAGCGGGCAGGAGGTACGGCTCGAGATCGCGCCGGTCGACCCGCGCGATCTGTTTCGCGGCGATTATGTGATTCTCGCCTATCGCATCGGCACGGTGGACGTGGAGTCTGGTGTCACCTCGTTCACGCGCGGGCAGCAGGTCTTCGTCACCCTGCGTCCCGGCGAAAACGGCAAGGCAAGGGCCGTTGCCATTTCCGCATCGCTGCCTGCGACGACCGGCAACGACATCGTCATCGCGGGCTTCGTGACGTCCACCTCGGTCTGCCGGCTGAACGACGCCGGAAACAGGGACTGCAAGCTCGGTAACCGTGCCGTCGGCGTGCGCTACGGCCTCGAAAGCTATTTCGTGCCGCAGGGTGAGGGCAAGAAAATCGAGCTGATGGAGAAGGCGCGGCTGGAGGTCGTCGCGGCCGTCGCCCCCTCCGGCCAGGCCGCGATCAAGCGCCTGTTGATCGATGGCGTGCCGGTTTATGATGAGCCGCCTTATTGATGAGGGTGCGCCGCCGTAGCCTGCCCACTGCTGGCGAGGCCGCATAGCTCTCGTGATGCAATGGCACATACTGCAATGCAGCGTGGCCAGACGCCAGGCGCTTGCCGCGAGACCGCATTGAAAAAAAACTCCATCAATTTGCATCGGTCTGACAGCGCCGCGCAACGCGCGCTTCTCTCCCGCGGAAGATGTGCTAGCATCGCTGCGTCTGATCCACCTCACCACAGACGAGGGTTCGTCTCTGGAACCGTTCAAGACAAACAAAAAATAACACGCGCAGCCGCATTGGCTGCTTAGGGGAGTGACGCGATGAAATCGGCTTTCAATCGATCCATTCTTGCGCTCGCGACGATTGCCTTTGTTGCGGGGGCAAGCCAGGCCGGCGCGCAGCAAAGGCCGCTGAAGAAATACGATTCCGGCACCAAGGACTTCTGGGCCAATCCGCCGCCCGACTGGTTCCTCGGCGACGAGATCGAAGCCCAGAAGGGACAGGCGCCACCGTCGGGTCCGCCGACCGGCGCATCGGACGCCGAACTCGCCGCGATGATGAAGAAGATAAAACTGCCGGCGGGCTTCAAGATCGAAGTCTACGCCTCCGGCGTGCTGTCCGCGCGGCAGATGGCCTGGGGCGACAAGGGCACGCTGTTCGTCGGCTCGTTCGGCGTCGGCAACGTCTACGCGATCAAGGACAATGCCGGCAAGAAGGAGGTCAAGACCGTCCTCAAGGGCATGAAGATGCCGACCGGCCTGGCGTTTCGCGAAGGCGCGCTCTACGTCGTCGATATCGACAAGCTGATCCGGTACGACAACGCCGAGGCCAATCTCGACAATCTCGGCGCCGGCAAGGTGGTCTATGACGACATGCCGCCCTATATCCCGCATGGCTGGAAGTATATCGCGGTCGACAAGGAGGGCTGGTTCTACCTGCCGTTCGGACCTCCCTTCAATATCGGGTTGCCGCCGACCAGCCTGTCGCAGATCCGCCGCGTCGATCCCAAGACCGGCAACGCCGAACTGGTGGCGCTCGGCGTCCGCAACAGCGTCGGCGGCGACGTCGATCCGCGCAGCGGCAAATACTGGTTCACCGAAAACGCCCGCGACTGGATCAGCGACGACGTCCCGAGCGACAAGCTCAACATGATCTCGAAGCTCGGCGAGCATTTCGGCTATCCCTATTGCCACCAGGGCGACATGCCGGATCCGAAGTTCGCGATG
>JBKJUA010000026.1:0-5090 GCA_046590305.1 Bradyrhizobium sp. | reverse complement strand
ATGAACGGCCCTACGGCATCTATGACGGCTTCGATCGCCTTTGCGGGCAGTCGTCGGCCAACTACCGCGGCCAGGACGGCCGGCGACATCCGTGCTACTAGGCGTTTCTGTATTTGCGCCGTGCCGGTGGGCAGGCGTCGAGCGTGCTGGAACTTTCGCCTTCTGACAGGCTTTGGAGTCCCATGATCGATCTCAATGATACGAAGAGCGGCCTCACGCGCATCAGTTCGCAGCCGATTGCCCTCGCCGCCGTCATACTGGTCGCCCTGGTGGCCGGAGGCGGATCCATCGCGCTGTGGCGCGGCTACACCGGCAGTTCGCCCGAACCTGACCGCGTCGTTGCCGTCAGGCAGTTGCAGGCCCGCACCGCCCAGGCTTCCGAACAGCTGGTAGAGAAAACCAAGGGCCTGGAAGCCACCCAGCAGGAATCGATCGACCAGTTGCAGGTGGTGCAGGACCAGCTGCAGACCGTCAGGCGGCTGCTGGCCGCGCAGCAAACCGAGACCAAGCGGCTGTCCGACCAGGTCGGTAGCCTGACCGGCGCGATCGACGGCCTGCGCCAGTCCTTCGCCAGCGCACAGGCTTCCGAACCTTCGAGTCCACCGTCGGTTCGAAAGTCGTCGGTCAAGAAAAAACGCAGCGCGGTGTCGCAGCGCAAGCGTGGCAATTCGCGGGGCTAAGCCTGTGCCCGCGCTGTTGCCGGAAACATCGCGCCCTTAAAGCGGCCCGCGCCGGCAGGCCCCGTCAGAACTTTTTCTCACCGATTGTGAACTGGATCACATTTGCCCGTAATGTTCCGGGGCATCATGCAATTCACCGGATGGCGCAAGCCAATTTCAATATCCGGGGCTGGCAAGGCCGTTGGCGTTATACTGCGCCGACGGCCTTGTTTTTTCTCAAGCGACCAGCGCGATGCAACGATGTCGGGCGGTGCGCTATCGCAGGCCGTTCCGGCGCGGCGGTCTGGCGACCACCCCGAAGCGAGCGCGACGACGGCGCAGCCTGATCTGCTCGAACTCCCAGAACATCCACACAAAGGCGGCGCCAAGACCAACGATGACGCCCTGAAGCAGCAAAGTATAGACGGGAGCTGTGAGCATGGTGAGCATCCAACAAAGGAGGCAAACGGCGTAAACAGCGTACGGGCGGAAATCATCGCCACCAAGACATGATATACTAAAGTCGCACTCCCGTCCCGGGTCAGGCGGGTTTTATTTTGACCGCCTTCCCAGCCTCCGGCGAGGCCGGCTCCCCGGGGCAATCCGCTCATCCCCCCGCTGCGCGAAGGTTTACGCCGCGACGTCAGCTAACGGCCGCAGGCCTCAGCCGATTTTCTTCATGCCCTTTTTGAATCGCGCGCCGTTGGCGACGTAGAATTTCGCGGCACTTCCCATCCTGGCGACTTGCGCGGGATCGAGCGTGCGGATGACCCGCGCCGGCGATCCGATGATCAGGGAATATTCGGGAAACTGCTTGCCTTCCGTGATCACCGAGCCCGCGCCGACGACGCTGCCGCGGCCGATCCGGGCGCCGTTCATCACGATCGAACCCATCCCGACGAGCGCGTCATCCTCAATCGTGCAGCCGTGCAGGATAACGTTGTGACCGACCGTGCAGTTCTTTCCGATCGTGAGCGGAAAACCCATGTCGGTATGGCAGGTGGAGTTGTCCTGCACATTGGAATTTTCGCCGATCTCGATCCACTCATTGTCGCCGCGCAACACCGCGCCGAACCACACGCTCGCGGAATTGTGCAAACGCACCCTGCCGATCACCGTGGCGGTGTCGGCGATGAAAAAGTTTCCGTCCGCGGGGAGTTCGGGCGCCTGCCCGTCAAGTTCGTAGATCGCCATGCCCAATCAGTCTCCGGTTCGCGGCGACATTGGCATAGACGTTTGGCTCAGGCCAGCACCCCGGCCGCGCGCAGCGTCATCAGGAAGAACGTGCCGGACATCATGCTCCAGAACCCCGCAAGTATGGTCGCCATCATCACGAACTGGAAGCGGCGGCGTTCGATCCGCGCGCCGCGCAGCGTGTTGCGCATGATGATGAAGGGTGCGGCAAACACCAGGAACGGAACGGCGGCAAAAGCCTTCGGCGCCACGCCTTCCTGCAGCAGTCCGAAGCCCGCCGGGCGCTGCACCAGGGCCTGATATCCGCTGGCCAGCGCGCCCGCCAGCGCGAAGCCGACGCAAAGGGAGAACAGGGAATTCAACGCATCAGGCGACATCGAAAGGCACTTCCGCTACACAACCGGCTTCAGCCAACTCCCCCTGCATCGCAAAATTGGCCGGCTGCCGCCACACTATCCTTAAGAAAAGGTTAACGCCGGCGGCCGGAACCGCCCCCCGGACATGGCTCGCGCCGGTGCCAACCGCGCGAAATCGTGCGGAAGCCCGCTGGCGCGTGGCATATTTGCGGGTGATTCGACCCCCCCGGGGCCACCTCAAGCCGTTTGGTTCATGACCTTCCTTTCGTCGGTCCAGCACATCGCCCGCCGTTCGCGACGGCGTCGCCGCAGCCACATGATTCCGGTCATGGTTGGGAGCGCGATCATGGCGTGCGCGATCACCGTGGTCGGTTATTTGCTGTGGCCGACCTTCGGGCCCAAGACTTCGAGCAGTCCGGCGCGGCTGCCGGTGAGCGTCGGAGGATCCCTCTTCAACGTGCCGACCATGGCGGTGCGCCGGAAAATCCAGCGCCATTCAGGGCCGCAGGAACGCGTCGATCTCAGCTTCACGTTTCCCGCGCTGCAGGCTCCTGACGCCCCGAAGCATGTCAGCGCCGATACCGTTGAGGATTCGATACAGCCGATCGACCGGATCTTCCTGTCGATGTCGGCGCATCATGACATCCTGGCGCCGGACGCTCGCGTGCGCACCATCTATCCGCGCTATCTCGAGCAGGCCTCGCCGCCCGCGCAGGACGGCCTGACGGTGCGCGCATTTCGCGACGGCACGCCCTACGGCAACGAGGATCTGTTCCTCGCGAAGGCGCCAAACCTCTACGCGCGCTGCACGCGCGACGCCACCACCCCCGGCATGTGCCTGAGCGAGCGCCGCATCGACGGCGCGGATCTGACGTTTCGCTTTCCAAGGAGCTGGCTGGCGCAATGGCGCGATGTCGCCAATGCCATGGACCGCCTGACGCTGCAGCTGCACGTGCCGAAGTAATAATTCAGCTTGACGCTGCTCAGCCCTGGTCGACCAGATCCTCTTCGAGGATCGCCATCTGAAACTGGAATGAGCGGTCATCGTCTTCATCGTCGACGAACAGCACGCCGATGAATTCCTCGCCGATATAGACCTCGGCCGAGTCGTCTTTTTTCGGCCGCGGCACCACGCGAAGCTTTTGATTGCCGAACACGCGCTTGAGATAGGCGTCGAGTTTCCTGACTTCCTGAACGTCCACGGCAGTCTCCAATACGATTGAGGTTTCGGGAAGTTCTAGGCCGGGACGCGCCGAACTGCCAGCCCAACTTGCAGAATTCGGCACGCGATTCCCTGCGGAATCACGCTTTGGCGGAATGTCCGCTGGAAATCAAATTCCGATCGCGTTGATCATCTGGTCCATGGTGCGCGATGGCTCGGCGCAGCCGGCCTCGCCGACGATTTTGGCGGGAACCCCCGCTACGGTGACGTTGTGCGGTACCGGCTTCACCACCACGGAGCCCGCGGCGATGCGGGCGCAGTGGCCGACCTCGATGTTGCCGAGAATTTTCGCGCCCGCCCCGATCAACACGCCGCGCCGGATCTTGGGATGGCGATCCTCGTTCTCCTTGCCGGTGCCGCCGAGCGTGACGCCGTGCAGGATCGAGACGTCGTCTTCGATGACCGCGGTCTCGCCGACCACGAAGCCGGTAGCGTGATCGAGGAAGATACCGCGGCCGATTCTTGCGGCGGGATTGATGTCGGTCTGGAACACCGCCGAGGCGCGGCTCTGCAGATAATAGGCAAAGTCCTTGCGGCCTTTCAGATAGAGCCAGTGCGCCAGACGATGGGTCTGGATCGCATGAAAGCCCTTGAAGTAGAGCAAGGGATCGATGAACCGCGAGGTCGCGGGATCGCGGTCGAACACCGCCACCATGTCGGCGCGGAAGGCATTGCCGAGATCGGGATCGTCGCGCAGCGCCTCATCAAAGGCCTGGCGGATCAAATCGCCCGACAGCGCCGAATGGTCGAGCCGCTCGGCGATGCGATGCACCACGGCGGCTTCCAGCCGGTCGTGATGCAGCACGGTCGAATAGATGAAGGAGGCGAGCTCGGGCTCGCGGCGGACGATATCTTCGGCCTCGGTGCGCACCCGATCCCAGATCGGATCGAGCGCCGCCAGTTTGGCACCTTGCGGATTGATCTGATGCACTGCCATGGGCTGCTCTCGCAAATTCTGATGTTCTCGGCGTGCACCATAGCACGGCGGGCGGACGGCTGTCCCGCGTTCGGCCGGCATGGACCTTGAACCCGGTCAGGAACGTGCGCTAATGCATTGAAGCGGCACAGTTCCTTGCGCGGTCGAAACCCGGTCTGCCGAAAGCGTTGGCTCAAGGTGGTCTGCAATTTCTGGAAATCAAGCCATCCGGGTTCCAACTATTTGTGGATTTCCGGTTTACGACTAATCAGGACATGGTGGGCCGGACATGGGGGAAATTGGCATCAACACGCGGGTTTTGCGCGCGCGCGCGGCAGATACGGCATGGGTTTGGCTCTCGGCCATCGCGATTCCCCTTATGCTGATCGCCCCGGCGCTGTGGAATGGCTATCCGCTGCTGCAGTACGACACCGGCGGCTATCTGGTGCGCTGGTATGAAGGCTATCTGGTGCCGAGCCGGTCGACCGTGTTCGGCCTCTATCTCAACGTCCTGTCGCCCTTGGATTTCTGGCCCGCTCTGGTGGTGCAAGCGGCGCTGACCGTCTGGGTGCTCGCCCTGGTGCTGCGCGCGGTGGGCTTCGGCGGCCGGCCGCTGCTGCTCGCCGGCGTCACCGCGGCGCTGTCGGTGCTGACGACCTTGCCGTTTCTCGCCAGCATCCTGCTCACCGACATCTTCGCCGGGCTGGCCGTTCTGGCGTGGCATCGGAGAAAATAAGCAGATG
>JBKJUA010000362.1:0-3330 GCA_046590305.1 Bradyrhizobium sp. | reverse complement strand
CGTTAAGTTCGACTTCGGAGCCAACAATCAAGGCGGCGGGGGCAACCGCGCCGCTTTTTCGTTGGCCGAATGCCGGCGCATCTTTTGTCGGGTTCCCGACGCATTTGGTAACCTTCGATAACCATATTTAAAGGGGCGGTCTGTATGAAAGTTGGGCAGTCACAAAGCCCCCCGCGGTTCTGCGAGCCGCTTCCTTCGAGGTCCTGAATGTCCAATGCAGCCCAGGCGTATGCGCGTACCTCCCAGACCACATCTTCTCCCCGTGAAATCGAGGCGCAGGCGCTGCTGAAGGCCGCACGGCAACTTCGTGACGTGCAGGACAACTGGACCGGTCCCGACAAGAACCTGCACGAAGCGCTGCTGTTCAATCGCCGGCTGTGGTCGATTTTCATGAGCGCGGCGACCAACCAGGAGAACCCGCAGCCCGCGGAAGTCAGGCAGAAGATCGCCAATATCGGTGTGTTCGTGATGAACCAGACCGTGGAAATGCAGCTGAACCCGGATCCGGCCAAGCTGAAGTCGCTGATCGACATCAATTGCAATCTCGCGGCAGGGCTGTCAGGCCGCGGCTGATGGGAACGGAGCGGTAAATGGCTGACGTCTTCGCCATCCTGTCGGCCAACTACAAGACCGTGGGAGCGACCGTTCCGTCGAAGACGCCGTATGTGCCGGTCGATGCCAGCCTCTACAAGGGCGACTGGACCGGGAAATATGCCGACAACAAGGCGTTCAAGATCTCGATCTCGAACGTCACCGGCTTTCGCGCCAAGGTTCAGTACCAGAGCGCCGGCACCAACAAATATGCCGATGTCCTGATCAAGGACAATGCGTTCCGGATCGGCGATACGAAATTCAAGCTGACCAAGATCGGCACGGCGGAAATCAAGAACGTCATCACCGATCCCTCGACCGGCCAGACACTGCT
The DNA here is from genome assembly GCA_046590305.1 of Bradyrhizobium sp. Lineage (GTDB taxonomy): Bacteria > Pseudomonadota > Alphaproteobacteria > Rhizobiales > Xanthobacteraceae > Bradyrhizobium. The sequence goes on along the minus strand of JBKJUA010000362.1, from coordinate 2,405 downwards.
CGATACCGCCTATGCCAAACTGCAATCGGCCCGCTAGAGCGGGCCTCTTCGGCCTGGGTCCTTCTCCAGCCTTCCCAGCTCAGATCTTGCGGTCGGTGGCGAGCATCCGCGTCGGTACGCCCCTGCTCTGGTCCAGGCTGTGGAAATAGGCGCGGCGGCGCAGAATGGCCTCTTCGGGAAATTGCCGGACCACAAGGCTCGTTTTCTCGTCGACGACCTGATAGACGATCGACGCCGCAGCGCGATCAATCACCACCTGATGCGATACCGAAGGGGTGGCGACGCCGGAATCGATGTGCGCGCGCACGCTGGCGTCCACCACCGTGACGCTTTGCGGCGATGGCAGTACGGTCGCGACCGCATGGTTGGCCGCTTCGCTTACGGGCGGAGCGACCGGTGTGGCAACCGGTGCCCCCACCGGTTTGATGTTGAAATCCATACTCATGGCAGCCTCCTGGCTTGCTTCGAGTCAAATCCCAACCCCTCGTCAGACGCAACTATGCCTGACACCTCTCAACACTGAGTTAGAGAACGCGATGAATGCCGCGCTGAAATCAACGCGGCAGTTTGATGAAAATTGTCTGCAGTTCGGGCCGCTCAGAGCGAGCGGCTGACCGCCAGCGGCGTGAGGTTGACCCGACCCGGCTGCGCGCGCTGTCCGGCCGCGGTGTAGGTGTTGGGGATATTGCGGCGCTGGATCTCGGTGTTGACGCCGCGCACGATGCCTTCGGACACCGCGTGCGCGGTAGCCAGCACCGTGAGGTTGACCTGCAGCATGGCACGAAAGGTGTCGTGGTGGCGATGCAGCGAGGTCAGGAGTTCGGGCGCGTTCTGCGTCAGGTATTTCTGGCTGGCCTTGAGCTGCGCGACCGCGCCGACGTAGCGGCGTGACAGGTCCGATTTGTCGGTCTCCAGCATCATCGCCTCGCGCACCTTGCCGGCGCGCACCAGTTCGGTTTCGCGCTCGATGACGCCGAGCAGCGTGTTCATCGCTTCCATCAGGCACTCGGCGAGCTTGCGAGCCTCGGCGAGTGTCGAGGCGGCCGGAATCGGTGCGGGCGCCTGCGGCCGTGGAGCTTGCTGGTTCATGGTCGGGTCCCCTGATTAGCCGGCGCGGTTGGCTTGCTGCAGAATCAGCGTGCGATAGACGTCGGTGGAAATGCCGATGCCGCCGGCCTTGGCGAAGTTTTTCGAATATTGGTCGGTCAGCATCGAGCGCCACACGCCGGTGCTCTGGGTGTCGCCGAACGGGCCGTCGCCCTTGATGCCGCTGGTCATCTGCGAGAACATCGAATTCAGGAACATCGCCTCGAAGTCCTGCGACGAGGCCCTGGCCTTGGCTTGCGCCTGCGGCGATACCTTCGTCAGGGCTTCGGCGAGCTGATAGTCGGGGCGGCCGTTGCGCATCGGCGGCACGGCGTTGGCGGCCGTAGCGCCGATGGTCGAATTGATCGCGCTGCTTGCCATCACATCACCTCGATGTCGGCCTGGATTGCGCCGGCGGCCTTAATCGCCTGCAGGATGCTGATCAGGTCGCGCGGGCCGATGCCGAGGCCGTTGAGGCCGTCGACCAGCTGCTGCAGCGACACGCCGTCCTTGACCAGCGCAAATTTCTTGCCGTCCTCGGTGACCTTGACGCTGGAGTTCGGCGTCACCACGGTTCGCCCGCGCGCCAGCGGGTTGGGCTGGCTGACTTGCTGGGTTTCGGAAATCGAGACGGTGAGGTTGCCCTGCGCCACCGCGACGGTGGCGACGCGGACGTCGCGGCCCATCACGATGATCCCCGAGCGCTCGTCGATCACGATCTTGGCGGCGAGATCCGGTTCGACCTGCAACTGCTCGATCTCGGTCAGGAAGGCGACGACATTGCCCTTGAATTCGGCGGGAATGCTCATCTGCACGGTGGAAGGGTCGATCGGCTCGGCGGTCTTGGCGCCGAGGAAGTCGTTGACCGCGGCGGCGATGCGCTTGGCGGTGGTGAAATCGGCATTGCGCAGTGCGAGACGCACATTGGGCAGGCGGTTCAGCGCGAATTCGATCTCGCGCTCGATGATGGCGCCGTTGGCGATGCGGCCGACGGTCGGCACGCCGCGGACGACGCTGGCGGCGGCGCCTTCGGCGGCAAAACCGGCCACCGCGACCGAGCCCTGTGCCACCGCATAGACGTTGCCGTCGGCGCCGAGCAGGGGAGTGACGAGCAGGGTGCCGCCCTGCAGATTCTTGGAATCGCCGAGCGCGGAGACGGTGACGTCCATCCTGGTGCCCTGGGTGCCGAACGCCGGCAGGTTGCCGGTCACCATCACGGCGGCGACGTTGCCGGTGCGGATGGTGGCGCCGCGGATGTTGACGCCCATGCGTTCGAGCATCGCCTGCAGCGACTGCTTGGTGAAGGGGATGTTGTTCAG
>JBKJUA010000282.1:0-4434 GCA_046590305.1 Bradyrhizobium sp. | reverse complement strand
ATCACTCCCGCTCCAGCGCGATCGAATGCACGTGCCGGCCGTAATCCGGCTCCTTGCGATGCACCGAGCGGCGGTAGCTGTAGAAGCGCTGGTCGGAATAGGTGTCGATGCCGGTGTCGTCGATCACCAGGATGCCCGCGTTTTCCAGTCGCATCCGGATGAAGCCGCCGAGGTCGAACATCGCATGGCCCTCGCGTGCCGAGGGAATGAAAAAGCGCCCGTTCTCCGCATCGGCCTCGATGAAGCGTTCGACGAATTCGCCGCCGACTTCGTAGGAGTGCTGGCGGATCAGGGGACCAATGGCGGCGACGATGCCGCGGCGTTCGGCGCCGAGCCTTTCCATCGCGTCGACCGTGGATTCCAGAACGCCGGATAGCGCGCCCTTCCACCCCGCATGCGCGGCGCCGATCACGCGCGCGGCCGGGTCGACGAACAATACCGGTCCGCAGTCCGCCGCGGTGGCGCCAATGGCGAGGCCTTCCGATCGCGTGACGATGGCGTCGGCGCGCGGTCGCGATCCGCCTTGCCAGGGCTCCGACGCCACCACGACGTCGGGCGAATGGGTCTGCCACAGGCTGAGAAAATGCGCGGGCGCGACGCCGAGCCGCTCGGCCATGCGGCGGCGGTTTTCCTCGACATGAACAGGATCGTCGTTCGAGCCGACGCCGCCGTTGAGGCTGCCATAGAGGCCGCCGGACACGCCGCCTTCGCGGGTGAAAAAGGCGTGGCGCAGGCCGGGAATGGCCGAGAGCAGCGGCGACTCCAGCATCATGGCGCCGCCGCTCCGGCGTCGTGCGCCTCGTCGGTGTCGTCGTGGAAGCCGGCGACGTCGTCGAGGTGGGGTTCGCAGATCGCGACCACCTTGAACATCGATCCCATGCCGCCGCGGCCGCCGCCGATCAGGCGCTTCAGCGCGCCCGAAATGTCCTCGGATACCTCGTTGCTGGCTTTCGCCATCAGGGTCACCGCGCGGGTTTCGATGCCGAGCCGCTTGAGAAAATCGCCCTGCGGCACCGGGCCGTGAACGCGTGCGCCCAAATCCTCGGCGGCGCGGGCCAGCGCCTGGAAATCGACATGGGCGGTGACGTCGGCCTGGCCGGGATTTTTCAGGGGATCGGTAAAAGAGTGGCGGGCGATGGCCTGAAAGGTATCGCCGGCGTCGCTGCGCAGATGGCCGTAATCGATGATCAGCGCCGCGCCATTCTGGTCGCGCACCCGCGTTGCGATCTTCATGATCTCGGCATCGGGCCGCCACTCGAACACCGCGCCGACAGGGGCGGCACGCACCAGCGGCGGCAGCAGCACTTCGAAACGCGGCGTCGGCTGCGGCGCTGCGCCGAACGCCAGCTTGTCGGTGTCGTCGATTTCGACGGTGCGTTCGTGCCAGCCGGTCTCGCGCTTCACCGCCTGGTGGATCGGCAGCACGTCGAAATATTCGTTGGCGAAAATCACCGAAGGGCCGTCGGGCACCTCGTCGATGCTCTCGTGCCAGGCGATGTTGCGCACGCCCGACAGCGTCGCCTTCTGCTTTTCGCGCAGCACCGGATTGATTTCGACCAGATGGATGTTGAGCGCCTGATAGAGCGGCGGCAGCACCCGCAGCGCGCGCAGCGCGTCCGCCATCATGGTGCCGCGGCCGGGTCCGAGTTCGATCAGCCGCAGCAGTGGCGGCGAGCCGATCGCCTTCCACACCGATGCTGCCCACAGCCCGAGCAACTCGCCGAACATCTGGCTGACTTCGGGCGCGGTGGTGAAATCGCCCTCGCGTCCCAGCGGATCGCGCGAGACATAATAACCGTGCTTCGGGTGCGTCAGGCACAGCTCCATGTAGCGCCAGACCGGCATTGGGCCGGACGACTTGATCAGCTTCTTGATCTCGGACTGCAGCGGCGAGTATTCGGTCACGGGGTCCCTTATGGTGTTTCTTATACTGTCCTTTGGCTGGCCAGTTGGTTCGTCGGCGGCCGGCGCCGTGCCACCACGATCAGGATCGCTCCGGCAATGACCATCGGCACCGACAGCAGCATACCCATTGTCAGGCCGCCCCACAAAAATCCGAGCTGCGGGTCGGGTTCGCGGAAAAATTCGCTGGCGATGCGGGCCAGGGCGTAAATCGCAATGAAGCTGCCGAGGATCAGGCCCGGCCGCTTCAGCGCACCCATCCGGACCATCACCGCCAGGATGATGAACAGCAGGATGCCCTCGAGCCCCGCCTCGTAAAGCTGGCTGGGATGGCGCGGCAGCGGCCCGCCATTGGGAAACACCACCGCCCAGGGCACGCTGGCATCCGCCGTGCGGCCCCACAATTCGCTGTTGATGAAATTGGCGAGCCGCCCGAGCAGCAGCCCGATCGGCGCCACCGCCGTGGTGATGTCGCCGAGCGACAGGATCGGAATGCCATTGCGGCGCGCGAACCACATCACCGCGACGACGCAGCCGAGGAAGCCGCCGTGAAACGACATGCCGCCCTTCCACAATTCGAAGATCTCGGCCGGATGTTGAATAAAGAACGGCAGATTATAGAACAGCACGTAGCCGGTGCGGCCGCCGATGATGATGCCGAGCGTCACCCAGAGGATGAAATCGTCCATCTGCGGCAGCGTGATCGGCGCCGGCCCGCCCCACAGCCTCTCGTTCTTGATCAGGGAGCGGGCATAGAGCCAGCCCAGCACGATGCCGCCGATATAGGCCAGCGCATACCAGCGGATCGCGATCGGCCCGATCGCGATGGCGATCGGATCGAACACCGGAAAGGCGATGGTGAGCGGGACCGCGATCGCAGACATCGTCGATACTACTTCCGTGCTAGCGCGCAATTCGGCGCACTCTTCTCCCCTCCCTCCACGCGCCCTTGCGCGTGGCGGGGAGGGGTCGGGGGTGGGGGGTGACGCGGCATATTCCGAAGCAGCGCTTCCTGCCGATAGACCCCCCACCCCCGACCCCTCCCCGCCGCTGCGCGGGGGGAGGGGAGAAGAAGAGTGCACCGACTGAGGCGGAATGGAAAACGATTCAGTGCACCACCGGGACTCATTTCGTCAGGTTGCGCTTATACAGCGCGAGCAGCCGCTCCCAGTGCCGCTCCGCCGCGTCGCGGTGGTAGACCGGCCGCTTGGGAAAGGCAAAACCGTGATGGGTGCCGGGATAGACTTCGACCTCGGCATTGGCGCCCTTTACGCCCGCGGTCACCTTGTCGATAATCTCCTGCGGCGCGTAGACGTCGGTTTCGGCGCAGGCGAAATAGAGCTCGGCCTTGGTCTTCTGCCCGGCCAGATGCGGGCTGTCGGGCTGGTCGGTGGCCAGATGGGTCCCGTAGATCGAGGCCGCGGCCTTGACGCTTTCCGGAAAATGCGTCGCCGCGTTGATGGCGTAGCGGCCGCTCATGCAATAGCCGACGGCGCCGACGATTTTGGTGTTCGCCGCCTTCTGGGTGCCGGCAAAGGCGAGCAGGGCGGTGGTGTCTTCCATCACCAGGGGAATGTTGATCGAGTTCATGTAGCCGAACATCGCCTTGCGCTCGGGCGCGTCAGGGTCGGGCGGGATCGGGCCAAGCTCCATGACGCCGGAGCGGTAATACAGGTTCGGCAGCATCACGTAATAGCCTGAGGTCGCGAGCCGGCGCGCCATGTCGCGCAGTTCCTCGCGGATCGCCGGCGCGTCCATGTAGAACAGGACGACAGGAAACGGGCCGCCGCGCTCGGGATGGGTGATGAAGGTGGTGGTGGTGCCGTCTTTGGTTGGAATTTCGATCTGCTGGTCGATCATGGGACGTTTCTTCTCGTTTCCGGTGGGCGGTTTTGTTGTTTGGGCAATGCGATACGATTGCAAGGAAACGGGGTCATGACAAGGCAAGTTGGCCCTTGTCGGGCTTGAACCTCGCCTCCGGGATCGCCATTGTCATGGCAAGCGTTTTCCTTCGCAGACCGGAGATTCAGATGACCCAGACCAGCAATCGGTTTTTCGACGAGATCGGGCGCCTGATGAACGATGCCGCCGGCGCCGCCCAGGGCGTCAAGCGCGAGGTCGACACTGTGGTCCGCAACCAGGCTGAGAAGATCCTGAACGATCTCGACATCGTCAAGCGCGAGGAGTTCGAGGCGGTCAAGGACATGGCGCGGCTGGCGCGCGAGGAGAACGAGGCCCTGAAGGCGCGCATCGCGGCGCTGGAAGCGCGACTCGGCGGTTCCGCCGCGGCGCCGGAGGCCGGCAGCCCGAACATGGGCGGCAGCGCGATCTGAGCGCAATGATGCACTGACATGGCTTTACGATGACATGACTTGGCGATCTCGCGGCGCAAATCGCCCGAGGTTTGCCATCCATTTCACGCCCTCTCCAGTCAGAGGGCGCAGGGAAAGCCGGATGCGCGCTGGCACCCGCGGTCTCGTGTGCAAGTAAAGTGGTAGAAACGCACACGAGCATACAGGTCCAGCGGAAACA
>JBKJUA010000153.1:0-8207 GCA_046590305.1 Bradyrhizobium sp. | reverse complement strand
GCGCGGCGTCGGCATCATGATGGCGATGGTGCCGACCAACACCATTGCGCTGGGGACGCTGGCGCCCGACCGGGTCAAGAACGCCTCGGGCCTGTTCAACCTGACGCGCAATCTCGGCGGCGCGCTCGGGCTTGCGGTCATCAATTCGGTACTGAACCAGCGCACCGATCTGCATATCGCGCGGTTGCACGAACGGGTGACCTGGGGCAACGCCACCGCGACCGAGACGCTGAACATGCTGACCCAGCGCATGAAGGGCATGGGCGATTCCTCGCTGATGGCGCTGAAGCAATTGTCGCAGATCGTGCATCGCCAGGCGGTGGTGATGGGCTTCGGCGACGCCTTCTTCCTGCTGGCGGTGTTCTATTTCGGCCTCATCATTCTGTTGGTGTTCCTGAAGAAGCCCGCCGGGCTGCTGTCGGAGCCAAGCCATTGAATGCGATCAAGCGCTTGTCAGGTTGCCAAAACCCGGCGACGCCTTTATAAGCGGCGCATCGTGGCTCGAACCGAGGGAGATTTGCATGATTTCGTTGTATTCGCAGATCGCGTCCTCGCGTCCGATGCCTTTTTTGGATGCCCGCGCGGCCCATTGAGGGCCATCTCCGCCAGCATCGATCGGGCCTGATCTCCCGATCCCCTTAACTTCCCAGTCCGTAACGACTTTTTTCAACGACGCGCGTGGTCGGCCCGATGCCGCCGCGAGTCAAAATGGAGCCGGCCCGCGCCGAGGCGCAGCCGGATGCGACCTATGAAGGACCTCACCCAGGGATCCATCGTGAGCCACGTCTCGGTCATGGCACCGCAGATATTCACCGGCATGATCCTGATGATGCTGTGCGGACTGATCGATCTGTACTTTGTCGGGGGCCTCGGTGAGGCCGCGATCGCCGGCGTCGGCGCCGCCGGCAATGCCGGCTTCCTGATCAACGCGCTGACACAAATTCTGAGCGTCGGCGCCGTTTCGTTGATTTCGCAGGCGGTCGGACGCAAGGACCGGGCCGACGCCAATCTGGTATTCAATCAGTCGCTGGGCTTGTCGGCGCTAGCTACCCTGCTCACGCTGATCGCGGGATGCTTGCTGGCGCGCAGCTACATGCGATCGGTTGCCGTCGACGATGCCGTGATCGAGGCGGGCACCACCTATCTCATCTGGTTCATGCCGGCACTGGCGCTGCAATTCGTGGTGCTGGTAATGGGCTCTGCCTTGCGCGGCACCGGCATCGTGCGCCCCACCGTGATCGTGCAGGTCACCACGGTGATCCTCAATATGCTGCTGGCGCCGGTCCTGATCACGGGCTGGGGCACAGGTCTGGCGTTGGGCGTTGCCGGCGCCGGTCTGGCGAGCACGATCGCGGTCGCGATCGGCGTGGTGATGATGTGGATCTATTTCCACCGCTACGAGCACTATGTCGCCATCAACGGGGCATTGTGCCGTCCGCAACTGGGGCAATGGAAGCGAATATTGAGCATCGGCCTGCCTGCCGGAGGCGAGTTCGCCATCATCTTCGTCAACATGGCGGTGATCTACTATGCGCTCCGGCATTTTGGCGCGGCTGCCCAGGCCGGCTTTGGCATCGGCTCGCGCCTGCTTGGCGTCATTCATATGCCGGGGATATCGATTGCCCTGGCGGCGGGTGCCATCGCCGGGCAGAATTTTGGCGCTGGAAACGCTGAGCGTGTGAGAAGGACGTTCAGGACGGTCCTGCTGTTGGTCACCGCCGTGATGATTGGCTTCACGATAGCAGCGCAATGGCGGCCGGAGTTCTTCCTCGGCGGCTTTACCGAAGACGCCGAGACGATCGCGGTCGGTGCGCTGTTCCTGCGCATGGTCTCACTGAACAATGTCGCGCAAGGGGTGAACTTCGTTTGCTCCAGCATGTTTCAGGGACTGGGCAACACCAGGCCGGTGCTGCTCAGCTCCGGCGCGCGGCTGGTGACCAATACGCTGCCCCTGATCTTTCTGTCCGCGATGCCCGGCTTCCGGATCGAGCACGCCTGGTATCTGTCGATCGCAACCACCACGCTGCAGGCGGGGTTGAGCCTCTGGTTGCTGCGGCTGGAATTCAGGAAGCGGCTGCTGCCATCAGCGGTATCAAGCGCGAGGATGACGTCATGACCGCCCAACGCAAACAACGCCCCACCGCGATCCGCGTGGTGATTCCGTTCGTGTTCCGCCATTGGCTCAATCAGCCGGTGCGGGCGATGACCGTGGCCGGCGGCCTGCTGGGCGCGACCGTCGCCGACCTGTTCATGCCGCTATTCTCCGGGCATCTGGTCGATGCCTTGACGAAAGGCGCCGCCGATCCGGCGGCGCAGCGCGCGGCGTGGATCGCCTTTGGCGCCATCGTGGCGCTCGGACTGGTCTCGATGACGCTGCGCCTGATCGGGCTGCATGCGATCGTGCCGTTCACGCTCAAGATCATGTCCGACGTCTCGCGCGATGCCTTCATGCGGGTGCAGCGCTTCTCGACCGACTGGCACGCCAACAGCTTTGCCGGCTCGACCGTGCGCAAGGTCACCCGCGGCATGTGGGCGCTCGATCTGTTGAACGACACCATCCTGATGGCGTTGCTGCCATCGCTGGCGGTGCTGGTGGGATCGATGATCCTGCTCGGGCTGCACTGGACCTCGCTCGGAGCCGTGGTTGCGGTGGGCGCGCTGGTCTATGTGTCGATGACGGTCTGGTTCTCGACCAGCTTTATCGCGCCGGCCGCGCGCGTCTCCAATGCCTGGGACACCAGGGTCGGCGGCACGCTGGCCGATGCCCTGACCTGCAACGCGGTGGTGAAATCGTTCGGCTCCGAAGCGCGCGAGGACTCAAGGCTGGCGCGCGTCATCGCCCGGTGGCGTCGCCGCGTGCGCCGGACCTGGCTGCGGTATAACTACACTTCGACGGCACAGCTCGCGGTGCTGCTGTGCCTGCGCGGCTCCGTGATCGGCGGCGCGCTGCTGCTGTGGATCGCCGGCAAGGCGACGCCGGGCGATGTCACCTATGTGCTGACCAGCTATTACATCATCCACGCCTATCTGCGCGATGTCGGCATGCACATCAACAATCTGCAGCGTTCGGTCAACGACATGGAGGAGCTCGTCGCCATCCATGACGAGCCGATCGGCATTGCCGACGCGGTTGATGCGAAGGCGATTGACATCCAGGGCGGCCGCATCGTGTTCGATGACGTCACGTTCCAATATGGCGGCCACCGTGAACCGCTGTATGACGGCCTGTCGGTCGACATCCGCGCCGGCGAGCGCGTCGGGCTGGTCGGCCGCTCCGGCTCCGGCAAGACCACGTTCGTCAAACTGGTGCAGCGGCTCCACGATGTCAGCGCCGGGCATATCCTGATCGACGGTCAGGATATCGCCGAGGCGACGCAGCATTCGCTGCGCAGCCAGATCGCCATCGTGCAGCAGGACCCGATCCTGTTTCACCGCTCACTGGCCGAGAACATCGCCTATGGCCGGCCGGGCGCCAGCATGGCGGCGATCGAGCAGGCGGCGCGGCTGGCCAATGCCCATGAGTTCATCCTGCGGCTGCCGAAAGGCTACGGCACGCTGGTCGGCGAGCGCGGCGTCAAGCTGTCAGGCGGAGAGCGGCAGCGGGTAGCGCTGGCGCGCGCGTTTCTGGCCGATGCGCCGGTGCTGATTCTCGACGAGGCGACATCGAGCCTGGATTCCGAATCCGAGGCGCTGATCCAGCAGGCGATGGAACGGCTGATGAAAGGCCGCACCTCGATCGTGATCGCGCATCGGTTGTCGACGGTGCGCAGCCTCGACCGCATTCTGGTGTTCGACCGCGGCGAGATCGTCGAGCAGGGCAGCCATGCCGCGCTGGCCAATCGCGCGGGCGGAATCTATCGCGGCCTGTTCGAACGGCAGGCGACGGAGTTCGGTCGCATTTCGGCGGCGGAATGACGTCCTTGAATTTGCGGACACCTCGCGGGCCGCGTAGACTGCGGGCATCGAGAAACCGTCGCGGGTCGCAAGGGAACATGGATGACTGATGCCATACGAAGAGAGCCCGGCGCCTCCCGGCTTTCGGCCATCTGGTCCGCGCGGAATGACCCGGCCGCGCGGATCCTCACTATCGATCTGCTGGCGGTCTTGATCGCGCTCCTGATGCCGTGGTCGACCTCCGGCGTCGCGATCGCCGCGGTGCTCTGGCTCGTCGCGCTGATCCCGACCATCGAGCCGCGCGCTTTGTTGCGGTCGCTGCTGCGGCCGATTTCGGTGCTGCCGGTCGCCTTGTTCGCGCTGGCGCTGGTGGGAACCCTGTGGTCGGACGCATCCTGGGGCGCCCGGCTTCATGCGGTCAGCCCGACCGCCAAACTGCTGCTGCTGCCGCTGCTGTTCCATCATTTCGAACGCTCGACGCGCGGCCTGTGGGTCTTCATTGCCTTTCTGGTGTCCTGCACGCTCCTGATGATGGTGTCCTGGGCCGTTGCCTTCGAGCCCAACCTCACGCTCAAGGCCGACGCCACGATGCGGGGGATCTTTGTCAAGAACTATATCGCCCAAAGCCATGAGTTCGCGCTGTGCGCGGTGGCGCTGGCCTATCCGGTCATGATGGCGGTGCGATCCGGCAGGACGCGGCTCGCGGTGCTGCTCTCTGTCGTTGCCTTCAGTCTGCTGGCCAACATGGTGTTCGTGGTGGTTTCGCGAACCGCGCTGGTGACCATTCCCGTCATGCTCGCGGTGTTCGCGCTGCTTCATCTGAAATGGCGAACGACCATCCTTGCAACACTCGCCGCTATCCTGCTTGCGGGAATGGTCTGGAACGTATCGCCGGACCTGCGCACCACCGGCAAGAAGTTTTTTGCCGACTGGCAGCAAACCACGGTCCAGAACAATCCGAGCGGAGTCGGTTCCCGGCTGGAATTCTGGCAGAAGTCGCTGCGCTTTATTGCGGAAGCTCCCGTGATCGGGCATGGCACCGGATCGACGCGCGGCCTGTTCGAAAAGGCGGCAGCCGGCCAGGTCGGCTTCCGCGCCGAGGTCGTGGCAAACCCGCACAATCAGACCCTGGCCGTCGCGATCCAGTGGGGCGTGTTCGGGATCGTCGTGCTGTTTGCGTTGTGGTGGAAGCACCTGACGCTGTTTCGCGGCGAGGGCCTCGCGGCATGGATCGGCCTGCTGGTGGTCGTGCAGAACATCTTCACCTCGCTGTTCAATTCGCATCTGTTCGATTTTCACGAAGGCTGGATCTACGTGCTGGGCGTCGGCGTCGCCGGCGGCATGGTGCTCGGGGCGAGGCGCGATTCTGAACCCGTGGCTTCGCATCAGTCCTGAGCCGGCGGAGCATTGCGCGGCTATTTCGCGCCGATGCTGCTCCAGACCAGCCCGACGCCGGACAGAAACAGCAGCGCCAGCACCAGATCCCTGAAGTTGCGGTCGCTCAGCGCGCGATAGGCCCGTGCGCCGAGCCACGCGCCGGTGATCGTTGCCGGGAACGCGATCAGCGCCAGCCAGATCACGTCCAGCCTGACGAGGCCCATGCCGGCCTGCAGGCATAACGCCGTGAACAGGACGGTCCAGTTGAAGGTCTGGAAGACGCCGCGCCGCTCGTCCTTGCCCCAGCCGCGCACGCTCGCCCACAAGGTCGGAAGCGCGCCGGACAGGCCGGCGAGGCCGCCGAGGATGCCGCCGGCAAATCCGATCGCGCCATCCGCCCACCGGCCCCCGAACGTGAACGCCATCGGGTTACGCTGGAAATACAGTGCGGCCGGAAACACCAGCAGCAGCACGCCGATGCTGAGCTTGAAGACCTGCGGATCGGCATAGGCAATCAGCAGCACGCCGAGCGGCACGCCGGCAAGGCCGCCGATTAGAAACGGCCAGACCAGGGTCAGGTCGAAACTGCGCCACATCGCCGGCATCGTCGAGGTCTGGGCGACCACCGAGCAGATCAGCACCAGCGGCACCGCGAGCGTGGGCGGCAGCACATAAAGCCAGATCCCCAGCGCCGTCATCGCCGTGCCGAATCCGACGAGGCCGGAGACGAACCCGCCCGAGAGCGCGCCGAGCAGGACCAGTGCGTAGGCGATAGTGGTCATCGTTGTTCTTTTATCGTTGTGATTGCCGCGACATTTACACGACGGAGCAGGCGGGTACACTCGCAATTGACTCCGGTCCAATAGCAACTAGCAAATGGAAACGCCCGATGAATGCTCCGTTCCCGAAGACTTTTCTCGTCGGCGCCTGGTCGGCCGGCTGGGCCTGGAAGAAGATGCATCCGCTGATGGCCGCCGCCGGGCACCGGCTGGTGACACCGACCTACACCGGTTTGGGCGAGCGCGCGCATCTGGCCAATCCGTCGATCGATCTCGAAACCCACATCGAAGACGTCCTCAACGTCATCAAATACGAAGACCTGCGCGACATCGTGCTGGTCGGCCACAGCTATGGCGGCATGGTCGCCACCGGGATCGCCGACCGCGCCCGGGATCGCGTCACGCAGCTGATCTATATCGACGCGTTTGTTCCCGCCGACGGCCAGTCACTGCTCGACCTCAACGAGGTGGCGCGGCCGCGTATGCAGGAACTCAAGAACAGCGGCGATGGCTGGCGGGTGCCACCGAACCCGACACCGCCGGATACATCGCCCGCCGACCAGCAATGGCTGAGCACGCGCCGCGTCGATATGCCGATCAAGTGTTTCGAGACCGCGCTGAAGCTGCAGGGCGGCGCGCTGACCTTGCCGCGCAGCTATATCTACGCCACCCGCATCACGCCGGCGGACACTTTTGGGCGTTTTGCGAAGCAAACCAAAACTGATCCGGCCTGGCGCTATTACGAAATCGACGCCAGTCATTCGCCCAACGTCACGGCGCCGGAGGCGCTGATGGCGCTGCTGGAAAAGATCGCGACGGAGTCGAAGCGATGAGACAGCTCAGGATCGGCGACATCACCATTGATGCGGTGATCGAACGCGAAGGCCCGTGGCGGCGGCCGCAGGATTTTTTCCCGGCCTATGACGACGCCGTCTTCAAGCATCATCTCGCGACCATGGAGCCGGAGATTTTCGATTCCGCGCTGGGACTGATGGTGATCACCTATCAGACTTTCGTGGTGCGGACGCCGCACCATACCATCCTGGTCGACACCTGCACCGGCGAGGACAAGGGCCATCCGCCGCCGTTCGATTTCCCCGGCAAGGAGCGCTGGCGCAACGAGCTGTTCGCGCTCGGGGTCAGCTACCAGAGCGTGGACTATGTGTTCTGCACCCATCTTCACATCGATCATACCGGCTGGAACACGGTGCTGCGCGACGGCCGCTGGGTGCCGACCTTCCCGAACGCGAAATACGTGTTTCACAAGAAGGAATACGCGGTCTGGGAAGCAGAGCACGCCCGCGGCGCCAATCCGCCCGGCACCGTATTCCGCGACAACTGCCTGCCGATCGTGGAGGCCGGCCAGGCCCTGCTGGTCGACGACGACTACGCGCTCGACGACACCATCACGCTGACACCGACGCCGGGCCACTCGCCCTGCCATTGCTGCGTCAACATTTTCTCGCGCGGCCAGCGCGCCGTGGTGGCGGGCGATCTGATGCACCACGCGATCCAGTGCCGCGAGCCCGACTGGTCGGCGCGGCCGGACTGGGATCCAAAACAGTCGGCGGTCTCGCGCCGAAAATTTTTCGCCGAGGTGGCGGATACCGACACGCTGATCCTGCCGGTTCATTTTCCGACCCCGACGGTGGGGCTGATCAGGGCCGATGGGGATAGGTTCGATTACCGGTTCAAGCGGGATTGAGCGCTGTGAAGCACCGTCATTCCGGGGCGTGCGAAGCACGAACCCGGAATCTCGAGATTCCGGGTTCGACGCTTCGCGTCGCCCCGGAATGACGACCATAGAAAATGGCGAGGGGTCCGGCGTGTTACGCCGAACCCCTCATTCTCAACAAGACGCGTTTTGTTCGAAAACGCTTTCGCACAAAGATATCAGCCGGCCTGTAAGCCGGGTTTTGTAGGGCACCGCCGGCTTGCGCCGGCGATACGTGACGGCCATTCCTCTGGGACCCTGTTTGCACAGGGCCTCGAGCAACCTACCCGGACAGCGAGCCTGACATCGCCCTGCGGAGTTATCGCTCTGCAGCGAACATCCCGCGTTGCCGTCCCTATTCGGTTTTGCTCCCGGTGTGGTTTGCCATGCCGTTTCCGTTGCCGGACCCGCGGTGCGCTCTTACCGCACCTTTTCACCCTTAC
>JBKJUA010000135.1:0-7576 GCA_046590305.1 Bradyrhizobium sp. | reverse complement strand
AGCAATCCATCTTCTTTCTTTGCGCTGTTAAATGGATTGCTTCGCTGCGCTCGCAATGACCTTCCCCTAAACCGGCCAGTCCTCGGCCGTAATCGTCGCGGCATCGGCGCCGACGATTTCGGACAGCGAGTCGCGGCCGGTGCGTAATAGCGTCGAGGAAAGGTCGTTCTTGATGTCCTCGACCAGGCCGAGGCCCTTGTAGATCAGCGACGAATACAACTGGATCAGGCTGGCGCCGGCGCGGATTTTGGTCAGCGCGGCGCCGCCGGAATCGATGCCGCCGACGCCGACCAGTGGAAATGCGCCCTCGGCGCGCACATAGGTTTCCGCCACCATCCGCGTCGCCAATCGAAACAGCGGACGGCCCGACAGACCGCCCTGCTCTTTGGCGCGGCTGGTTTCGCGCAAGGTCGCGGGCCGCGCCAGCGTGGTATTGGCGACGATCATGCCGTCGACCCGGCGGGAGCGGGCGATATGAACGACATCGTCGAGTTCGGCGAGGCTGAGATCGGGCGCGATCTTGAGCAGCACCGGCGAGTCGCCGGCGTTCTGCCGCACGCGTTCGCGGGCGTCGATCACCTTGGCCAGCAGGTCGTCGAGCGCTGCCGCCTGCTGCAGATTGCGCAGGCCCGGCGTGTTGGGGGACGAGACGTTGACGGTGAAATAGCTCGCCACCGGCGCGAAGGTCTCGATCAGCCTGACGTAGTCGGCGACGCGATCGGCCGAATCCTTGTTGGCGCCGACATTGACCCCGACGATGCCGCCATGATGCGCGCGCGCCGCGAGCCGCCGCAGCACCGCGTCGGCGCCGTCATTGTTGAAACCCATGCGGTTGATGACGGCTTCGTCGCGTTCCAGCCGGAACAACCGCGGTCGCGGATTGCCGATTTGCGGTTTTGGCGTCACCGTGCCGATCTCGACGAAGCCGAAGCCGAGCCGCAGCAGCGCATCGGAGACCTCCGCGCTCTTGTCGAAGCCCGCGGCCATGCCGACCGGATTGGGGAAATTCAGCCCGAATGCGCGCACCGCCAGTTTTGGGTCGCTCGGCCTCGGCCGGACCGGCGGCAGCAGCCGCAAGCCCTGGATCGCCAGACGATGGGCGTCCTCCGGATCGAACCAGCGCAGCAGCGGCAGGGAAAAAGTGTCGAAGGCGCGGATCACGGCGCAAGCTCCGGGATGTCGTGAAGGCCGTCCGGCCGCGCATGCATCTCGTGGACGGCGGTGACCGCGCCGAGATCGAGTTCGCCATAGAGGTGGGGAAACAGTTCGTCGCTGCGCGACGGCTCGAAGCGCAGCGCGTCGCCGAGCGCATCGGCATCGACCTCGACCAGGAACAGGCCGGTCTGCCCGGAATAGTGTTTCCTGGCCGTCTCGGCCACTTGTGCTGCTTGCGAGAAATGAATGAAGCCGTCGCGCGCATCGTCGGCGCTGCCCCGGTACACGCCCTGCCGCTCGGCCTCGCGCCAGGCTGAGGCGGGACAAATTTTGTAGATCCTGCGCACCTGCCGAACGTCCTGCCTGTTGCTTGAATTTCCAGTGGTTTTTTGTGGCTTTTCCGGAAATTGCCGGATCGCGCGCCGACCGTATCGGCGCACCCTGCCCACTTCAAGGGCCGCTTTCGACCCCCTTTTATGGTGCCTTGCGCCAGCGCCGGAAACGGGTTTACTAAGGTAATAATTCCTAAGCGTTCGAGCCGGGCCATGGCCAAAGTTCCGAAAGAGGGCATGCTCACCCACGACCAGATCTGGACCGCGCTGGATCGGCTGGCCGAGAGCGCCGGGATCACCACGTCGGCGCTGGCGAAACGCGCCGGGCTCGATCCCACCACCTTCAACAAGTCGAAGCGGATCACCGTCGAGGGCCGCGAACGCTGGCCCTCCACCGAATCGGTAGCCAAGTCGCTCGCCGCCACCAACACCTCGATCGATACCTTCGTGCAACTGATCGGCGACGCCCCGCGGACCGTGCAGTCGGTGCCGCTGCTCGGTTTTGCGCAGGCGGGCGCCGGCGGCCATTTCGACGATGGCGGATACCCCACCGGCAAGGGTTGGGACGAACTGGGCCTGCCCGCCGTCAACGACGAACACGCCTATGCGCTGGAGATATCAGGCGACGCGATCAAGCCGGTCTATCGCGACGGCGACGTCATCGTGGTGTCGCCGGGCACCCCGATCCGGCGCGGCGACCGTGTGGTGGTGAAAACCACCGGCGACGAAATGATGGTCAAGGAATTGAGACGCCGCACCGCGAAGACGCTGGAGCTGGCTTCGCTCAACCCTGCGCATGTCGACCGCACGCTGGCATCAGGCGACGTCGAATGGATCGCACGGATCGTGTGGGTGAGTCAGTAGGTCGCATTTCCCTTCTCCCCTTGTGGAAGAGGAAATAATCTTGAAACCCCTTTGTTATCAGGGGTTTCCTTGATATGGCCTGTCGGCGATACTGTCAAATGGTACTGTCATTTTGCGGGTTGGGATTTATTTTGGGTCGCCAGCCCTTGGCGGATGTCTGGTATTGGGGGCAATGCGGAAGTGCCTGAGGCCGGGTCGCAAGTCAGCTTTTGACCCGAAGGCGAAGTGTCAGTTGCCTGACAATCGAGAGGTATGGCAAACTGCGTTTTGAATGCAGACCGCTCCGTTGAGTTTGGAGATCGATATGCCACCGGAAGCTAACGTCAAACTGGTTCTCAAATACTTCGACGGTTGCAATACGGGCGATGTCGCGCAGCTGAAGAGCACCTTGGCGGACGACGTAGTTCACTATTTCCTACCTCAGATTCACCCGCCGATCCGAGGCTCAGACCACCTGGCGCAGTATTGGCGGAAGTTCAAACAGATATATCATCCAACTTGGAAAATTGATCACACACTTGCGAGCGGCAACGAGGTAGTCAGTGAATGGAGCTGCGCTTACACGTTACCGTCGAATAGCGATCGACTGATGTTCCGAGGAACTGAATGGTACGTCGTTAAAGGCCAACTGATTGAGGAAGTTCGAGCCTACTATCAATATGACGATAGCAGAGACTGCCAACTCAGCAATTTTCCATATGCAAATCGCGGCTACCTAGCGAAGTAGTGCATGTCAGCTTTTGAGGGTGAAGCGGAAGTGGTCCGTTTAAATTATCAGCATGATTATTCCTTGACCGCTTGTCCGGCTGCTCGGCCATCGATCAGAGCGCGGACGGTTTCGGCATTGCGCTCATGATCAGCATCCCAGCGCTCGATCAGTTCAGGCAAAATATCTTTCCACCCATAGGAATTTTCGCGCTTGTCGCGGTTCTTGCCCATGATGCGAGGAAAACGCAGGTGCGACGTTTCGCTTTCAACGCCGCGATTATATGTGGCACGCCACCAACTTTCGACGTGAGATTTTTCAGCATCGCTGAGGTGGCCGTTGCGCCGCAAGAACCAAGTGTCATCTTGCGGCGGCTCCATGTGCTGTTCGTATAGCCACCATTCATAAGGCCGTGTGCCCGGCGAGGCTTCCGCCATCATGGTCTCGCGATGTATCGCCCAGCCCTTCGCGCTCAACGTGGTGTCGAGATCATTATCCTCCCAAGGCTTCTGAACGATTCGCCCGTCGCTCGTGCCGTCTCTACGTGGTGCCATGGCCTACATCTCCACGTTCAGGGCGCGCAGTCCTGCGAGAAATGCTGAGAAGTTCGAATGCTCATGACTCAACAGCGGATGAGCACGGGGATTTCCATTACGATCTTCGATCATCTTGCCCTCGCGCTCGATCTGTTCGCTGCACTGGCGGCTGCGCTGGTGCGCCCTGAGCGTTGCCGCCAGCACGTCAACGCCGGTAAAATTCAGCACTTAGTCGCGATGGACGTGATCCCAAATTGCCTGCTCAGGTTCGCCGAGATCGGCGGGACATGGCGGCGGATCGAAGCGGATGGTTGCCGGTTTGAGCGCGGTGACCGTCGCTGATGCGGCGGATTTTCGGCCGGGTTGTTTGGCGTGTACGAAGTCCGCGCCGGATGAGGGGTCTCTATCCGCAATTTGCCCGTTGAGCTAACTCCTCACCCGTCCGCGATGCTTCGCATCGCGTCCACCCTCTCCCACAAGGGGAGAGAAAAGAAAGTGCCGAGCCTATCGTTCGCCGCCAGCCTACGTCGTGTAGTCCGGCTCCTTGCGATCCAGCATGCGCTTCAACGCATCGAAGTGCCGCTGCGCCGGGCTTGGCCCCTCGAACAGACTGGTCCCGCCGTAATCGCGCTTGGTCTTCTCCACCACGGCGTCGGGCAGTTGCTTCAGCGGCTGGCCGGTCCACATCGCATAGATCTGCACCTGGGCGGCGCGCTCGACATAATAGAGCATGTCATAGGCGTCGGCGACGGTGGCGCCGACCGTGGAGATGCCGTGATTGGCCATGAACAGCACAGACTTGTCGCCGATCACCCCCGCGAGCCGGGCGCCTTCGGCGGGATCGAGCGCCGGGCCGGTGTATTCGTCGTCATAGGCAATGTTGCCGGAAAGGCCGACCTCGGTCTGGCCGATCTCCTTGATGCGCGGATCTTCCAGACGCGTCAGCGCGCTGGCATAGGGCATGTGGGTGTGAAACACCGCCTTGGCCTGCGGCAGCGCCTTGTGGATCGGCGCGTGGATGCAATAGCAGGAGCGCTCGACGTCACCCTCGCCGCGCTTGACCTCGCCGTCGTCGATGCCGACTTCCATGAAGGACGACGCCGTCACCTCGGACCAGTGCATGCCGAACGGAATCTGGTAGTAACGGTCGCTGCGGCCCGGCACCGTGAGGGTCAGATGGTTGAAGATGCCCTCGCTGAAACCCTGATTAAAGGCCAGCCGGTGCGCGGCGGCGAGATCGACCCGCGCCTGCCATTCCTCGGTGCTGTAATTGTCGAGCGCTTTCGGCGAAACCCTGAACTGCATGAGCATCCTCCCTGCTGAAATTGCGGCTGCCCGCCTCTCGACGGAGGCTTTGGGCGTTTGATTGCGGGCAGTATAGCGCAATTTGGACGGGAGCCCGGCTGAAATTCGAGCGGGCCTGCCATCTCGAATTGTCGCAGCGCGAGGGTCCGTAGCCCGGATGGAGCTCTTGCGAAATCCGGGGCTGCACGATCTTCCGCGGGATTCCCGGATTGCGCCAGCGGACGGCGCTTTGCGCCGACCGCTAGCTCCATCCGGGCTACGATACCCCTATACGCTACGCCGATCTTGCAAGCGCGCCGTCGATCATCGCCACCGCATTCGGAACGCCATAGACCGCGACGAACGAGCCGAAGCGCGGGCCTTTTTCCTGGCCGAGCAGCACCTGGTAGAGCATGTTAAACCAGTCGAGCGAGACGCCCGGGCGGCCGTCCTTGCCCTTTTTCACGGGATCTAGGAACGGCTCGCGACGGCCGATTTCGTAGACCACGTTCTGGATGTCCTCGGCGGTGGACACCGGCGGCATGTTCGAAAGCGCATCCCGCAGGTCCTGCAGGGCGACGCGTTCGCTCTCGGTCGGCTCGCGGAATTTCTTGGTCGGCGCGACGAAGTCGCGATAGTAATTAATGGCGTAGCCGACCATGGCGTCGAGCTTCGGTTGGGTCTGTGGCGTCACGCCGGGACGGTAGCGCCCGATGAACCCCCACAACGTCTCGGCATTCTCCGCGTTCGACGACGACACCAGCGTCAGCAACAGCTGGAACGTAACCGGCATGTCGGATGGCGGCGGCTGGCCGGCATGGATATGCCAGACCGGATTGGCCAGTTGCTGTTTGGCGTCCTGCCGCGAAAAACCGTCTAGGAACTGCTGGTAGTCATCGACGTTGCGCGGGATGACGTCGAAATAAAGCCGCTTCGCCGCCTTCGGCTCGCGATACATGAACAGCGACAGCGATTCCGGCGAGGCATAGCGCAGCCATTCGTCGATGGTGAGCCCGTTGCCCTTCGACTTCGAAATCTTCTGGCCCTTGTCGTCGAGGAACAGCTCGTAATTAAATCCCTCCGGCGGCAGGCCGCCGAGCGCGCTGCAAATCTTGCCCGACAGCTTTACCGAATCGATCAGGTCCTTGCCGGCCATTTCATAGTCGACGCCGAGCGCGTACCAGCGCATCGCCCAGTCCGGCTTCCATTGCAGCTTGCAGTGACCGCCGGTGACAGGGAGCGTGACGCGCTCCCGGGTTTCGGGATCGTCGTAGGAGACCGTGCCAGCCTTCACGTCATGCTCGATGATCGGCACATACAGCACCATGCCGGTGCGCGGACAAATGGGGAGGAACGGCGAATAGCTCGCCGCGCGTTCCTCGCGCAGGCTCGGCAGCATCACCGCCATGACAGCGTCAAACCGTTCCAGCACGCGCAGCAGCGCGGCGTCGAACCTGCCCGATGTGTAATAGTCGGTCGAACTGGCGAACTCGTAGTCGAAGCCGAATGTATCGAGAAATGCGCGCAGCCGCGCGTTGTTGTGCGCGCCGAAACTCGGATGGGTACCGAAGGGGTCGGGCACACGCGTCAGCGGCATGCCGAGATGCTTCTCCAGCAATTCCTTGTTCGGCACGTTGTCCGGCACCTTGCGCAGGCCGTCCATGTCGTCGGAAAACGCAATCAGCTTTGTCCTGATCTTGTCCTCGGTGAGCACGCGAAAGGCATGGCGCACCATGGTGGTGCGCGCCACTTCGCCGAAGGTTCCGATATGCGGCAGGCCGGATGGCCCGTAGCCGGTCGAGAACAGCACCTCGTCCTTTGGCTGCTTCTTCAGCCTAGCTACGATCGCCCTGGCCTGCTCGAACGGCCAGGCGTTGGATTGTTCGGCGAGCGTGCGCAGGTCGCCGGGGTTTTCGGCAAGATCGATCGTGGACATCAGTGGTCTCCAGGGCCGCGGAAACTAGCGCTTCCGCGGGCAAATGCAAAATGATGGCGGTACGCCGTCATTCCGGGGCGATGCGAAAGCATCGAACCCGGAATCTCGAGATTCCGGGTCTGGTCCTTTGGACCATCCCGGAATGACGGCGTCTGTTTCTAGAACGGGCTGACCGAAAAATAGCGCAGCCACAGATCGGTGTAGCGGCCTTTTTCCCAGAGGCGGAACAGCGCCCAGTTCAGCGATTGCCGCAGCAGGTCGTTGCCCTTGCGGACGCCGATGCCGATGCCCTCGCCGAAATAGCGGCTCTCGACGAACGGCCCGCCGGAGAACGCGCAGCATTCGGCGGAGTCGGTGCCGTTGATCCAGAACGCCAGCGAGATCGCGTCGCCGAAGATGAAGTCGACCTCGCCGCGCCGCAAGGCCAGCCGCAGCGCCTCGTCGCTGGCGTAGGGATGCAGCTCGGCGTCGGTGAACATCGCCTTGAGATAGGCCTCGTGCGAGGAGCCGGCGACAGCGCCGATCTTCTTGCCCTCGAGATATTCGGGACGAACTTCCGGCATCACGGCATCGCGGCGCGACACGAAGCGCGCCGGCGCGCGGTAATAGGGATCGGTGAAATCGACCCGGGCGCGCAATTGCGGCGTCACCGCCAGCGAGGCGATGATGGCGTCGCCGCGGTTGCTGGCGATCGCATCCAGCAGCGTCTCGAACCGCCGCATCTGGACCGTGCAGGTCACCTTGATCTCTTCACACAGCAATC
>JBKJUA010000100.1:0-10973 GCA_046590305.1 Bradyrhizobium sp. | reverse complement strand
TTGTAAGACCCGGCCGCAAGCCAGCTATTGCGTTTTGGTCGTCTCTTGCAGATGGGGACGCGCCGCAATCGCAGCGCTGTTGCCGAATATGCTCGACAAGTCGCGGGTGCGCCCGGTGTCGATGCTGACATAGGCAGTCATGCCGGCGCGCAGCGGCGGCTCGCCCGGCCGCTCCAGCAGCCGCAACCGCACCGGCAGGCGTTGCACGACCTTCACCCAGTTGCCGGAGGCATTTTGTGCCGGCAGGATCGCAAACTCGGCCCCGGTCGCCGGGCTGATGCTTTCCACTTCGGCATCCCAACTGATATCGGGATGCATATCGAGGATGACCCTCGCCTTTTGTCCGACGGTCACGTGGGTCAGATCGGTTTCCTTGAAGTTGGCTTCGAGCCAGGGCCGGCGGTCGGTGACAACGGCGAACAGCGGCGTCTGCGCCTTGACCTGCTCGCCGAGCTGGAGCTTGAAATTGACGACCACGCCGGCGCGCGGAGCCTTGATCTCGGTATAGGCAAGATCCAGCGCTGCGCGATCGCGCAGCGCCTGCTTTTCGCGGACCGCGGCAAATTGATCGGTCGGCCTGTCCGGCTTGCCGCCGAGCGCTGCTTCGACACGGGCAATGCGCTGGTGCAGCACCGCAAGACGGTCGTGCCCCTCTTGTTCTTCGCTGTTGGCCTGTTCGACCCTGGTGGCTGACGTGACGCCGCGTCCGGACAGATCGCGATGACGTTTGGCCTGGGTTTGAAGATACGCCAGTTTGTTCTCGGCCTCGGTGGCCTCGGCCCGTATCTCGCGCAGACTGACCTTGAGTTGCTCGACAGCGGCACGCGCGGAATCGGTCTCGGCTTCGGCCTTGGCGAGGGCCAGCTGGTAGGGGGCGGGATCGAGACGGAACAGCACGTCGCCGGCCTTGACGAGCGCATGGTCCCGAATCCGCACGTCGATAATCCGGCCGGGCACTTCGCCTGCGACCTGGGTGATGTCAGCCTTGACGAACGCGTTCTCGGTCGAGGCGTACCGGCCGCCCTGCAGCCAGAACATCAGCGCTCCGAGCAGGACGAGCGCGGGCACGCCGATCAGCGCCCATGGCCGCAGGCGCTTGCTCATGGCACGGCCTTCCCATTGAGGCCGCGTGCGCCACGCGAAGCAGGTCTCCGGCCGGCAGCCACGGCTCTCCCCGGCGGGAGGTCATCCACGGCAGCAACCAGTGTCTTCTTGATGCGCTGCAACAACGTCATCAGTTGCCTGCTTTCCTGCGCCGAGAGGCCGGTGAGGGCGTCTTCCACCGTTGCTTCGGCGACGCGCCAGATGCGTTTGTGCACGCGCTCGGCTTCCGGCGTGAGATATACCCGCTTGACGCGGCGGTCGTCACGTTGGATCCGGCGCGCTACCCAGCCATTGGCCACCAGCCGGTCGATCATGCGGCCCGCGGTCGCCTTTTCAACCTCCATCATCTCGGCAAGCTCCGAAAGCGAGGCGCCCGGATGCCGGTGCAGACGGGTCAACACCAGCCATTGCGCCCGGGTGATCCCGAGCCGGCGCACGCGGCGATCGAATTCCGTCCGCAACAGGCGGGCGACGTCAGAGATCACGACGCCGATGTATTCGTCGGTATTCGGCATGCCGCAATTGTAGCCGCCGGCGAATTAGTAAGCTAGGTTATTAATTGGTAAGCCAGCTTATTATCTGCCATTGGGCGCCGCAGGGGACATGGCCACGAGCTCAGCAAGCGCCGATACCGAGGCTCCGGCCCTGACCGCGACGCAGCGATACTGGACCCTGGCCACCGTGGTGCTGGGGTCCTCGCTCTATGGCACGGCGCTGCTCACGACATCGACCGTACTGCCGCAGATGCAAGGCGCGATGTCGGCAACCCAGGACGAGATCGCCTGGGCGATGACATTCAACATCCTCGCCACCGCGGTGGTGACGCCGATGACCGGCTGGCTGGTGTCCCGCTTCGGTACCAAGCGCGTGGTGGTGTACTCGATCGCCTGCTTCACGATCGCAACACTGCTGTGCGGGATGGCGCAATCGCTCGAAATGCTGGTGCTGTGGCGCATCTTGCAGGGCGGCGCGGGTGCGCCGGTCGTACCGCTATCGCAGTCGATCCTGTTCGCCACGTTCCCGCGTCATCAACATACGATGGTGATGTCGATCTTCGGGATGGCGGTTGCGGTCGCGCCGGTTTTCGGTCCGGTTTTCGGCGGCTATCTCGCCGAGATCTACAGCTGGCGCTGGTCGTTCTACATGCTGGTGCCGATCGGTGTCTGCGCCACCATCGGCATGCACCTGACCTTGCAGTCTACCGTGCAACTGGAAAAAGTTCGCTTCGACTGGACCGGCTTTCTTGCGCTCGCCATAGCGCTTGCCGCCATTCAACTCGTGCTCGCACGCGGCGTGCGGCTGGACTGGTTCAACTCGACAGAGATCGTGATCGAGTGCCTGGTCGCGGCGATCGCGTTCTACGTGTTCATCGTACACAGCCTCGGTGCCCGCGCACCTTTCCTGAACCTGAAGCTGCTGACCGACCGCAATTACGCGATCGGGCTCGCGCTGGTGACGATTTACGGCATGCTGAATTTCACGCCGATGGTGCTGTTGCCGCCGCTGCTGCAGCAGCATGTCGGATTTTCGGACGCGCTGGTCGGGCAGGTGATCGGATGCCGCGGTCTCGGAATGCTGTTGGGCTTTCTGGCCGCGGGCTTGATGAGCCGGATCGATCCGCGCATCAGCATGGCGCTCGGCTTTGGCCTTCAAACCGTGGCCGGGTTATGGATGCTGACCTTCGATCTCAACGTGACCATGCAGATCCTGGTATTCAACAGCGCCATCCAGGGCTTTGCGGTCGGCGTCGTCTGGGTGCCGATCACCGTGGTGGCGTTCGACACCCTGGACGCAAAGGATTACGCCGAGGCGTCCTCGATCTTCCACCTGCTGCGCAACATCGGATCGAGCTTCTTCATCTCGCTGTCGATCGCCGAGATCGTGCGCACGACCGGCGCCAATTACAGCCGCATGACCGAGATGATCACGCCCTATAATCGGGCGATCACCATGCCGGAGGTGACGGGAGCGTGGAACTTCGACACGGTGCCGGGCCTCGCCAGGGTCGCGCGGGAGATCATGCGCCAGTCGGTGATGATCGGCTATCTCAACGCGTTCACGATGTACACGGTGGCGTCTGCGCTCGCGTTCGTCTTCGCCCTGATGGTCCGGCGGCGCCGCAGAACGGTCGCGTGATGCTATCTCCGCACCGCGTTGGTGCCGACCACCACCTGGGCAAAACGCTGCGCGCCCTCGGCGGATAAATCCGGCGTGATCGGCCGCGCGTGATCGAGCCCGACCACGGCGCCGCGCGGGGCTTGCGAGATCATGTTGTTGTTGACCAGTGCCGTGCCCGCGCCCGGCGTCACCGACACGCCGACGCCGACAAAGGCATTGCGGATCACATTGCCCGATATCACGACGTCGCGCAGATATTTGCCCCAGCCGGCGATGATGCCGAACGACGGCGCATTCTCGATCACGTTGCCGGTCACGGATGTGTCGGCCTCGACATAGATGCCGATGCCGGCGTCGTCGTCCGGCGCGGTGCCGATGGGGCGCTTCGGCAGCAGGTTACGAATGATGTTGCCCTGCACGACCGCGATGCGTCCGCCCTCGTTGAAATTGCAGACCGAGACGCCCAGGGCCGCGCCGTCGACGGTGTTGTTGGCGATCACCGCGCCCTCGAACGCGAATTCGGAATACAGCGCCACTTCGCGCACGCCGGAGACGCTGTTGCCCGTGATATGGATGTTGGAAGCCGAATTGCCGCGCACCGCGGAATAGTCGCAGTTGCTGATACGGTTGCCCCGCACGATGACGTTGCCAACGCGAAACGCGTTGATGGCGTTGCCATATTGGCCGGAACCGCCGGGGCCGGCCTTGATGTCCTCGATGCGGTTGTCGAGCACCAGGGTGCCGTCGTCGCCGATCGCGTGGCGCAGGATTTCGATGCCGTTGTCGTTGGTGTCCACAATGGTGTTGCGCGAGACCAGCAGGCCCCGCGCGTCGAATGAGGTGAATCCGGTGACGGCAATTTTCGAAATGATGTTGCCACTGACCTCGCCGGAGCAGTTTTCGAACCAGATGCCGTTGCCGCCGCTGCGGGTGATTTCGCAATCGGTGATGCGGATATCGCGCCCGCCGAGGCAATGCACCAGGCCGCGCCGTGTCGGCAGCGGAATGCCGCCGCCATCGAGCGTGATATTGGTGAGGCCAATGCTGCCGGCGCCTTCGCTTTGCAACATCGCCGCGCCGCCGGTGAAGACCAGTTTGGTGGCGCCGCGGACGCCAACCAGTTGCGTGCCGTTCTGCAGGCGCAGCATGCCGGTGCGATAGACCCCCGGCGGCAGTGCCAGCGGGACCTGTGTCCGCGCGGCCTCGTCGATCGCACGCTGCAGTGACCTGGTCTGATCGTCGGGGCTGCCAGGCCGCACGCCATATTGGGTGGCGTCTCGGCCAAGCGCCGAGGTCGGTGGCGCCGCGCGCGCCGCGTCCGGCGACATCGCCAGCGCCCCGGCCACGCCGGCGGCGGATACTCCGATGAGATGGCGGCGATTGACGTCCATGATCGCGTCTCCGGCGGACACGCGTCCGCAAGCTCTGGAGTACCGCAAAAATGCGGCGCGGCATGGTGAGGGTGAGGGCGGAAGCGTGCGATTGTTGGGGGTAGGGTTAATCGTTGGCGAGCGAATTAGCGATTTGAACTCATAGCGTCGGTAGGGTGAGCAAAGGCGCGTTGGCGCCGTGCCCACCGTTGTAAGTTCAGGGCTGGTGGGCACGCTGCGTTTTGCCCGCCCTACGAAGTGATGGCTGCCCGTCGCGCGAGCCGCACCATCTCCAGCAGCATCGCTTCGCCGGCGTCGACCAGTTCTTCCAGTGTGACCCGGTGAACAGCACTCTTGCGCTGCATTGCGCCACCGCGCGCCAGCGGCGGCACATGGACGAAGGCGGCCAGGCGCGGACCGGTGTCGCCACAGGTCGCCTCGATCGCGCGCCAGCTCAGATAATTGCAGAGGTAACTCCCGGCATCGCGCGAGGCCCGCGCATCGACGCCGGTGCCCACGGCGGCGTGCAGCAGTCTGGCGGTATGCGGGCCGAACGTCATGGCGTCGGCGCTGCCCGCGATCGATCCCTTGCGTACCCTTGTATGATCGGCGTCGGGCCACAGCGTGGTAACGGCGTTGCGCGCGCGGGTTTCGATCCGGACGTAAGGCGTGCGGGCGGCGAGGCCGAACATCAGCAGCGCCTGCGGCCGGTGCGCTTTCAGAATTTCAGGCAGTTCGCGGTCAACCGCTCTGTAGGTCACCGGAAAAATGTGGCCGTGCAACCCGACATCGGCGAGCGCTGGACGGCGCAGCCGCATCAGCCGCGCCACGAGTGGCTGGGTCGGATTGCAGGGTGCGCCGGGGAACGGGCCGAAGCCGGTGATGAGGATACGGAGTTTGCTGTTCAAATTGTTCCCCGGTGTTCCCGTGCTGCAAGCAACGCCGTGGTGCCGGCGACATTTCGACAGTCATGCCTATATAACAAAGATGACCAAAAACGCATCTGCCGTCACCGTTCGCTCCCGTCGCGAGCCCGTCCTGGTTTGCAGGAAATGCTTCAAGCGCATTCCGGGCGGCTCCAGGATCAAGCGTGCGCTGAATTCGGCGGCAGAGAGCCTGCGCGATGTGCAGCCGGGCCGGCGCCCGCGCCTCGTGATGACCGGTTGTTTTGGCATCTGCCCCAAGCGGGCCGTTGTCGTCGCCAGCGGAACGACACTGCATCGCGGCGAGTATATTTTGCTTGCCGATGCCGGTCAGGTCGTCGATGCCGTCTCGTTGTTGATGCCGGCGGACCGGCCCTGAGCATGCCCCGTTAGTGAGCTGAAGCGCATCGGATCAGGTGGCGGTGCGACCACGGATCGCTGTTCCGCTCATGCCCCGATACGACGCTGTAGCAGGTATTTGAATACCTATCATTGCCATTGCATGGGGTTGTTTTCACGTTTTTTGAAAAAGGCTCCGCAGCAGGTCGTTGTGCCGTGTCCGCGTCATGCTCCCGCTATTTCAACATGTCCGCGATCTGCTCGGCCGCGACGGCCGGCGCGATACGGCCGTCGGCCACTTCGGCCTCGATCTTCTTCACTTTGCCGCGGACCGCCGGATCGGCGCGCAGCCGCGCCATCATCCGCTGCTCCAGCATCGACCACATCCATTTCACCTGCTGCTGCCGCCGCCGCGCGGCGAATTCTCCTGACGCATTCATCGCGGTCCGGTGATCGAGGATTTTCTGCCACAGCACGTCGATGCCGGTTCCCGTCAGCGCCGAATAGGTCTCGACCGGCGGGTGCCAGTGTTCGGAGCGCGGGGTGAGAATATGCAGCGCGCCGCGATATTCGGCCGCCGCCAGGTTGGCGCGCTTGATGTTGTCGCCGTCGGCCTTGTTGACGGCGATCATGTCGGCCAGTTCGACCAGACCCTTCTTGATGCCCTGCAATTCGTCGCCGGCGCCCGGTAGCATCAGCGCCAGGAAGAAATCGGTCATGTCGCATACCGCGGTCTCGGACTGACCAATGCCGACGGTCTCCACCAGCACGACGTCGAAGCCGGCGGCCTCGCACAGCAGCATCGCCTCGCGGGTTTTCGCGGCGACGCCGCCCAGCGTGCCGGCGGCCGGCGAGGGCCGGATAAAGCCGTGGTCGGAGGCGGACAGCAGCGCCATCCGCGTCTTGTCGCCGAGGATCGAGCCGCCGGTGCGCGCCGAGGAGGGATCCACCGCCAGCACCGCGACCTTGTGGCCGCGTTCGATCAGGAACATGCCGAGCACGTCGATGGTGGTGGATTTGCCGACCCCGGGCGAGCCGGTGATGCCCACTCGGATCGCCTTGCCGGTATCCGGCAAGAGCGCCTGAACCAGATCGCGGGCCATGGCCTGATGATCGCCGCGGCGGCTCTCGATCAGCGTGATCGCGCGCGCTAGCGCCGCGCGGCTGCCGGCGCGGAGGTCCTTGGCCAATGTCTTGAGGTCGACGGAGGCAGTTTTCGGCAGGGTCATGCCTTGGTCTACAACGGCCGGACGCGGCAGGCGAGGGGGCTCGGCGCGCCCTCAACCGGCCGGCGTGGCAGCCGGCGATTTGCGCTTTAATCGCAGCCACAGCCAGAGCACCACTGGCCATATCACCGCGCCGATCGCCAGGGCCGCGAGGATCGCGGAAATCGGCCGCTCGAAGAACGGCAGGATGCTGCCGTCGGACTTGATCAGCGACGTCACGAACGCCTGTTCCACCATGGTGCCCATCACGATCCCGAGCACCGTGGCGGCGACCGGATAGCCGTTCTCCTCCATGACGTAGCCGATGATCCCGAAGGTCGCGACCGTCACGACGCCGAACATGTTATTGCCGATCGCAAACGAGCCGACGGCGCAGCACAACATGATGACCGGCATGATCGAGGATCGCGGCGCCCGCAGCACATGGCTGGCGAGCCGAATCATGACGATGCCGAGCGGGATCATCAGCAGGTTGGCGATAATGAACATCAGGTAGATCGCGTACATGCTCGACGCTTTCTCGGTGAACAGCGTCGGGCCGGGATTGAGCCCTTTCATGTAGAGCACGCCGATCGCGATCGCGGCGATGGTATCGCCGGGAATGCCGAACAGCAGCGACGGCACCCAGCCCGAGGCGATGCTGGCATTGTTGCTGGCGCCGGCCTCGACCAGGCCCTCGACATGGCCGGTGCCGAATTTTTCAGGCTCCTTCGAGAAGCGCTTGGACATCGCGTAGCTGACCCAGGCCGCCATGTCGGCGCCAGCGCCCGGCAGCACGCCGATGATGATCCCGACGATGTTGCCGCGCGTCATCTGCACGTTGTACTTTTTGGTGAGCTTCCACTGGCCTGCCAGGATGCTTCCGAACTTGCGCTTCGGGATCGGCGGCGGTTCCGGCGTCAGCATCGCGCGCATCACCTGCGCCACCGCAAAGACGCCAACCAGCGCCGGGATCGGTTCGATGCCGCCGAACAGGTCGGTGAGGCCGAACGTGAAGCGAGGCACGCCGCCGGGGTTTTCGATGCCGACGCATGCCACCAGCAGGCCGATGAACATGGCGGCGATCGCCTTCACCGGGGAGGAGCGCGCCACCAGCGTGGCGCACATCAGGCCGAGGAAGGCGAGCCAGAAATACTCGAAGGTCGAGAACGACAACGCGACTTCGGCCAGCGGCGGCGCCAGGATCATCAGCGAGAGCGTGCCGGCGATGCCGCCGACGGCGGAAAACCAGACGCCTGCGCCGAGCGCCAGTTCGGCTTCGCCCTTGCGAGTCATGGCGTAGGCTTCGTCGGCATAGGCCGCCGAGGCGGGGGTTCCCGGGATACGCAGCAGCGCGCCGGGGATGTCGCCGGAGAAGATCGCCATCGTCGACGCCGCCACGATGGTGGCGATTGCGGCGATCGGCGAGAGGTAGAACGTGACGGGGACCAGCAGGGCGGTCGCCATGGTGGCGGAAAGGCCGGGCAGCGATCCGATCACCAGCCCGTAGACCGATGCCGCCAGCAAGGCGATGATCACCTCCCAGGTCGAAATCAGGGCGAACGCTTCCATCAAAGTGTTAAGCATGGATCACCACGGCATCGGCAGCAGCCCGATCGGCAGCGGCACGCGCAAGAGCTTGCTGAA
This sequence comes from Bradyrhizobium sp., assembly GCA_046590305.1. Lineage (GTDB taxonomy): Bacteria > Pseudomonadota > Alphaproteobacteria > Rhizobiales > Xanthobacteraceae > Bradyrhizobium. The sequence continues at coordinate 2,267 of JBKJUA010000100.1, read as the reverse complement.
AATCAGATGGATGCCGATCGGCGCCAGCACGGCGAGCGGCAGCGCAAGTCTCCAGCGGGCACCGAGCGCGGTGGCCGTGGCGTACACGATCAGCGCGGCCGTGATGATGAAGCCCAGCCGGTCGGCCACCGCCACATAGAAGAACAGCAGCGCCGGCGGCAGCAGGGCGCGCAGGCCGTAGAGCTTGCCGGGCGGCGGCTTTTTGTCGCCGTCCTCGATCGGAATGATCTCTTCTTTCTCTTCGAAAGTACTGCCGATGCCGAACGTGATCGCGAGCCCGCAAAGTGCCAGGCCGGTCCCGATCACCAGCGGGAATACGTTGGGGCCGACCGGCTGGCCCGGCACCGGCGGCAGCAGCCAGCCGCCATAGGCGGCAGCTGCGCCGAGGACAACCAGAAACGATCCCGTGACGCGATCGGGAAGACGCATGAACCGAGCCCCACGGTATCCGAGGAAGTGCGCAGAGACAGATCAGGCCTTGGACAGACCGGCGGCCTTCATCGCCACACCCATCTGGGCGTCACCCTTGTCCATAAAGCTCGCGAATTGGGCACCGTCTCCCCACACCACTCCGAAGCCGCGATTGCTCATGAAATCCTTGTATTCCTTGGAGTCGTAGACCTTCTTGAGCGACGCCGTGAGCTTGGTCGCGACGTCGGCGGGCAGGCCCTTCGGCCCCGCAATGCCGCGCCACGCGCCGGTCGAATAGTCGATGTTCATCGCTTCCTTCAGCGTCGGCACAGTGGGAAATACCGGGTTGCGCGCCGGCGCCATGATCGCGAGGCTGCGCGCCTTGCCGGCCTCGATAATGGCGCGGGCTTCCGGGACCGAGCAGGTGGTGAGGTCGAGACCGCCGGCGGCGAGATCCTGCATCGCCGGTGCTGCGCCGTTCGACGGCACCCAGGCGACCTGGTTGGCGGGAAGTCCCATCGCCTGCATCCAGCCGACCAACGCGAGATGCCAGATACCGCCTTGGCCGGTGCCCGAGGCCTTGAACTTGCCGACCGGGGCAGCCTTGATGGCGTCGGCGAGTTCCTTGACGGTCTTGTAGGGCGATGTCGAGCTGACCTGGATGCCGGGCGGGTCTTCGTTCATCAGGGCGAGCGGCGTGTAGCTCTTTGGCGCCAGCTCGGTGAGCCCCTGCCAGTGCATCATCGAGATTTCCACCGTCAGCATGCCGATGGTGTAGCCGTCGGGCGGTGCCGTGGCGATCGCGGTATGGCCGACCACGCCGGAGCCGCCGGTGCGGTTGACCACGTTGAAGGGTTGGCCGAGATCCTTTTCCAGCAATGCTGCGACGATGCGCGCGGTCGCGTCGGTGCCGCCGCCCGCGCCCCATGGCACGACCACGGTGACGGGACGCGCCGGATAGGCCTGCGCCAGGGCCGGCCTGGAACCGAAGGCCGCGACAGCCGCTGCAGCGACGGATGAAGCCGAGAAAGCGCGGCGGGTAATTTTGGGCATGAGTTCCTCCCGTGGCGCCGGTGAAATCCGGCGCTCTTATGATGCGGCCATTCTAGTCAGCTTTGTGCTGCGGTCGCAAGGCGTGAGCGCCGTAAGGGCGATGCTTGTCGTGCCCCGATCTGCCGGACCCTCCAAAAACTAACGTCATATTAGCACGCCGCCGCTCTCTCACGACCTCAGCGCGACGATAACCCGCACTATGCACCTATGCGGCGTTCAACGAAGGCCTTCAACGGCGGCAAGTGAAGCTGGACTACATTCCAGACAATACTGACGTCGGTCTCATGATAGGCATGACGGAGTTGATTGCCGAAGTCGATCAGCTTCTGCCACTCGATATTGGGCGCATCTCGTTTAATATCGTCGGTGAGTCTGCGCGTCGCCTCACATATTACCTCGAGGTAGCGTTCGGTTGCCATTCGACGCATTTTGTCAGCCGTGAACAGATCGAGGCTGAGGCCCGAGAGCATATCATCAATCGCGGCAACGGCTTCCAGGATGTCCCGCAGCTGATCTTCAACGGTGGGCGGCATTCAGATCACCTCGGTCAGGTCGTCGGCGATCCGTTCAGCGAAGCGTGGCTTCAACTCGCTGCGCATGGCGACATACGTCGGTATGCCCGTTGCTTCCTGGCAGATCGCCATGACGCCAGTCAAGTTTTCCCATCCAAAAGTGGCGTCCGGCCTGATATCGATCAAGACGTCAAGATCGCTGTCGGGACGTGCATCACCACGCGCTCGCGATCCGAATATGGCGAGCTTGTTTACGCCTTCCGCCTGTATGGCAGGCGCGACCTCACGAAT
>JBKJUA010000076.1:0-2878 GCA_046590305.1 Bradyrhizobium sp. | reverse complement strand
AAGGCCGAGGACATGGAGATCGAAAAGGTCGTGCACAAGCAGGCCTCGATCGGCCTGAAGCTCGCGACCGACGGCGAATTCCGCCGCTCCTGGTGGCATTTCGACTTTCTCGCCAAGTTGACGGGATGCGAACTGTTTCATCCGGAGACCGGCATTCAGTTCGCAGGAGTGGAGACCCGGCACGACGCGGTACGGGTGATCGGCAAGCTCGATTTCCCCGCCGATCATCCGATGCTGGACCATTTCCGCTTCCTGAAGAAGCAGTGCGAGACCGCGCATGTGATGCCGAAGATGACGATCCCGTCGCCGGCGGTGCTGCACTTCCGCGGCGGCCGCAAGTCGATCTCCAGGGATGTCTATCCCGATCTCGACGCCTTCTACGAGGATCTCGGCAAGACCTACCGCAAGGCCGTCAAGGCGTTCTACGATGCCGGCTGTCGTTACCTTCAGTTCGACGATACGGTCTGGGCCTATCTCTGCTCGCAGGAAGAGTTGAAGAAGGCGCGCGAGCGTGGCGACAATCCCGACGGCCTGCAGGAAATCTACGCCCGAATTATCAACTACGCGATCGCCGAGCGGCCTGCCGACATGACCATCACCACGCATGTCTGTCGCGGCAATTTCCGTTCCACCTGGATTTCGTCCGGCGGCTACGAGCCGGTGGCGGAGACCATGCTGGCCGGCACCAATTACGACGGCTATTTCCTCGAATACGATTCCGAGCGCGCCGGCGGCTTCGAGCCGCTGCGCTATTTGCCGAAGGGCAACAAGATCGTGGTGGTCGGCGTCATCACCTCGAAATCGGGAGAGCTGGAAAAAAGGGAAGACATCAAGCGGCGGCTGGAGGAGGCGAGCAAATTCGCGCCGCTTGATCAGCTTGCGGTATCGCCGCAATGCGGTTTTGCCTCCACCGAAGAGGGCAACCTCCTCACCGAGGAAGAGCAGTGGGCCAAGCTCAAGCTGGTGGTCGATGTCGCCAACGAGGTGTGGGGCAAGTAGGGCTGGCGCTTTTCCTGGCCGGCTTAGGGAGGCCGGCCACCTACAAAGCTCGGATGCGCCGACCCGGCAGAAATCAAATAGCCTTGAGCTTGCGATAGGCGAACCAGACCATTTTCAACAGCAGCCAGCCGTCGCGAAAGCGCGAGATCTGGGTTTCGCCAAAGGTGCGCGCCTTGTAGTGGATCGGCGTCTCGACGATTTTCAGGTTCTGCTTGGCGGCGCCGAAAATCAGATCGAAATCGCCGAACGGATCGAAATTGCCGAAATAGGCGCGCTCCCGCGCCAGCACCTCGTAGTCCTTTCGCAGCAACACCTTGGTGCCGCACAGCGTATCGGTCAGGCGGGTATTGACGAGATAGCTGAACAGATAGGCGAAGCAGCGGTTGGCAATGAAATTCAGCGGCCGCATCGCCTCGTTTTCCATCGGGTAGACCAGCCGGGTGCCGTTGACGAATTCGGCCTTTCCGCTCTCGATCACAGCGTGGTATTTCGGCAGGGCCTCCGGCGGCATCGTCAGATCGGCATCAAGGATCATCAGAACGTCGCCGGTTGCGGCGCCAAAACCCTTGCGAACCGCATCGCCCTTGCCTTTGCCGTCCTGTTTCAGAACCTTGATATCCCAGCTGTCCCGATAGGCCTCGCGCACGCGCTCACATTCCTCGAACGTGCCGTCGCTGGAATTTCCTTCCACGAACAGGATTTCCTGAGAACTGCCGAATCGGGGCATGCGCCGGATCGCGTTTTCAATGTTGCCCCTCTCGTTGCGACAGGGAATGAGAACGCTGGCGGAAAATTTGCGGTCAGGAAAATGGCGGACCGGCCGTCCTATGATGTAGGTCCGCAGGCACAGCTGCCTGATTCCCGGCAGCGGCGCGATGTACCGGTTGATAAACGGCCCAAGCCCGAGCCAGCGCCGCGGTAGCAATTGGCGCTGCTCCTGACTGATCACCTCAAAGTCGGCGAGGTCCATCAGGTTCAGGAAGTCGGCGGTGGCGATATAATTGATTTCGGGCTGCTTGCTGCGCAGGCGTAACGCCTCGGCGAGTTTCAGGACCGGTTCCCACATGTGCGAGTAATAGGCGATGATGATGCGCGTTGACGGCGAGCACAATCGCTGGGTCAGCCGCAATGTGCCGTCGATATCGTCGAACATGCCGATCGTGTCAGCCATCACGATGTAGTCGAACGGTCCCTCGATTGAGGTCATCGTGGCGGGATCTTCGATGTCCCCGTAAACGAAATGCAGGTGGGGATACCGGGCCTTCGCCTTCGCGATCGCCTTGGCGCCAAAATCGACGCCGACACCATAAGATGGCTCCAGGGCCGCCAGCAAGTCTCCTCGACTGCACCCGAGTTCGAGCACTCGCTTGCCGGGCGGAATCAGAAATCGCATGAACTTGCGGTCGTCGTCGTGATAGGCGGCGTTGAATTCGCGCCAGCGATCGAGTTCCTCGCTGTTGCCCTCAAAGTGCTCGAGCAGGTCGCGTTTGCGCTGACTGGAAAGCTCGATCGAGTCCGTGGGGACTGGTCGTGCGGAATTCATTGCGGCGTCGGATAAAGTCAAGCGCATGCCTTTGATGTGGAAGGTATTGAAACAAGCAGTCGGGTTTCGCCAGAACTTGAGCGCTCCCATCGATCCCGATCTCTAGACTGAATTGCCGTTCGGCTGTACCGAAATCGTTCCCTCAGACCTTGCATCGTCAACCCGCTGTCGGCCTGGCGATACGGTGTCCAGGGGTCGTTCGCCCTGCATTTCCAAGAGTGGGCAGACAGTGCTAGGACAGCCGCGCCATCCGTGGCTGCCCACCAGCCTGTCCCAATCCCGGCTCGATATCCCGGCCCATGAAAAACGACCAGATCCTCGCCCGGATTTCCGAAT
>JBKJUA010000124.1:0-5711 GCA_046590305.1 Bradyrhizobium sp. | reverse complement strand
ATGAAATCGGAGATGATGGCGATGGCCTCGGGATGGTTGAGCTTGACGCCGCGCTCCAGCCGGCGCCGCGCCACCATCGCCGCCATCGAGATCAGCAGCTTGTCCTTTTCGCGGGGAGAGAGATTCATGCGAACACTCTTTATTGAACGATCTATTTGAGCCACATCCGCGGCAGCGCTGTCGCCGAGGCGCAGCCGAGCACCGCCATCATGTCGGCGCGCAGCCTTGCCGCATCTTGGGCACAGAACCGGGCCATTGCAAATCCATTCCAGCAGGAGATACCAACCTCACCACCGAACGAATTTGCCACCTCGCGAATCCGCTCCACAAGCGCCTCGTCGCCGGGCACGATCAGCGCCGTGCCGATGGCGACGCCGCCATTGGCGACCGCGGGTTTTGTCAGTTTGGCGCCGATGTCGCCGTCGAGCCGAACGGTTTCGGCGAACACCAGCCGGCCGCCGCGACGCAGCCGCCAGCGGTCGACGAACTCGCCCTGCAGCAGGCGCTCGCCCATCGCGGCGCGGCCGAACACCGCGATCTCGCAGAGCAGGAGCGAGGCGTCTTCGGCGAGGTTGATATCGATCCGCCGCGAGACCCGCGCGCGATCAAACAGGATGGTTTCCTGCGGCAGCCAGCTCAAATGCGCGCCGGCAGCGGCGTTCAGACTGATGTTGACTTCCGCGGCCGGCCCCTGCGCCCGGTAGATTTTTTCCGCCGCCGCCGTAGTCACCGCGAGGCTGGAGCCCTCGCCGACCGCGATGTCGATATCGAACCGGTCGCCGCCGGCAATGCCGCCGGCGGTGTTGACGAACATGGCCGAGAGGCCTTCGGCCTCGGGAGACGGAAAGCGGACGCGCAAGGAGCCTGATTCATGCAGCTGGCGGCGGCGGGTGACGCCCTCGACCTGGTGCACATCGAATGTGACCGAGCCCTGCGCCCGGTTGGCCGCGAAAATCGCAGAGGCAGCACTCGTGGGTTCGGCCCGCATCCGCCCTCAAAATCTTCGCAACGCCGGTTTACAGCGCCATCTGGCGGCTGATTTCAGCGGGATCCATCGCGCTGCGATCGCAGGCATATTTTACGGCGCCCCGGTCCATGACCGCGAAATTGTCGCCGAGCTCGCAGGCAAAGTCGAGATATTGTTCGACCAGCACGATCGCCATGGTGCCGAGGCTGCGCAGATAGGAGATGGCGCGGCCGATGTCCTTGATGATCGACGGCTGGATGCCTTCGGTCGGCTCGTCGAGCAGCAGCAATTTCGGCCGCATCACCAGCGCCCGGCCGATCGCCAGTTGCTGCTGCTGGCCGCCGGACAAATCGCCGCCGCGGCGGCCGAGCATCGAATTCAGCACCGGAAACAGCGAAAACACATCGTCGGGAATAGTGCGGTCGTCGCGCTTCAGCGGCCCGAAGCCGGTCTTGAGGTTTTCCTCCACCGTCAGCAGCGGAAAGATCTCGCGGCCCTGCGGCACGAAGCCGATGCCCTTGCGGGCCCGCTCATAGGGCTTGAGGCCGGAAATATCGTCGCCGTCGAAGCTGATCGAGCCGGAGGCGATTGGATACTGGCCGACCATGGCGCGCAGCAGCGAGGTCTTGCCGACGCCGTTGCGGCCTAGCACGCAAGTCACCTTGCCGGGCTCGGCCGTGATCGAGACGCCTCGCAGCGCCTGCGCCGCACCGTAATAGAGGCTGATGTTGTCGACCTTCAGCATCGCTGGGACCTCTCGTGTCCCGCGCGCGGTGCAGCACGGAGTGATGCACCGCAGATGCGGGACCCATCATTTCGAACGGGTGCGACATGGGTCCCGGTTCTGCAGCGCATCACTGCGTGCTGCGTTGCGCCCGGGACACGGAGGGGAAGATCTGCTTTCACTTCTATCTTCCCAAATACACTTCGATCACGCGCTCGTTCGACGAAACCTGATCGATGGTCCCCTCGGCCAGCACAGTGCCTTCGTGCAGGCACGTCACCTTGACGCCGAGTTCGCGCACAAAGGTCATGTCGTGTTCCACCACCATGATGGTCTTGTCCTTGTTGATTTCCTTCAGCAGCTCGGCAGTCTGGTGGGTTTCGACGTCGGTCATGCCGGCAACGGGCTCGTCGACCAGCAGCAGCTTTGGATCCTGCGCCAGCAGCATGCCGATTTCGAGCCACTGCTTCTGGCCGTGCGAAAGACTGCCGGCCAGCTTGTGGCGCGCATCCTTCAGGCGGATGGTCTCCAGCACGCGCTCGATACGTTCGGACTCGTCTCGGGTCTCGCGCCAGAACAACGTACCCCTGACGCTGTGATCGACATTGAGCGCCAGCAGCAGATTGTCCTGGATGGTCTGGCTCTCGAACACCGTCGGCTTCTGGAATTTGCGCCCGATGCCGAGTTCGGCGATCCGGGTCTCGTCAAGCCGGGTCAGGTCGGTGACGCCATCGAACAGCACCTCGCCCTCGTCCGGCTTGGTCTTGCCGGTGATGATGTCCATCATCGTGGTCTTGCCGGCGCCGTTGGGGCCGATGATGGCCCGCATCTCGCCGGGCTCGAGCGTCAGCGACAGATTGTTGATGGCGTGAAAACCGTCGAACGAGACGTGCACGCCGTCGAGATAGAGCAGCGCCGAGGTGGTACGGGTTTCCATGGCGTTCATGCGCTCACTCCGCCGGCTTCGGTTTGCTGATGTTGGCGCCATCTTCGAGCGCGGCACTCTCGGCATTGACCGAAATCCGCTGTGCCTTCCACGGCTCCCACCAGGCGTTGAAGGTGCCGATGATGCCCTTCGGCAGCAACAACGTCACCAGGATGAACAGCGCGCCCAGCATGAACAGCCAGTACGGCGCCAGCGGACCCGAGGTGAACACGGTTTTGGCGTAGTTGACCACGACGGCGCCGAGGGCGGCCCCGATCAACGTGCCGCGGCCGCCGACGGCAACCCAGATCACCGCCTCGATCGAATTGCCAGGGGCGAATTCGCCGGGATTGATGATGCCGACCTGCGGCACATAGAGCGCGCCGGCGACGCCGGCCATACAGGCCGAAAGGGTGAACACGAACAGCTTGTAGGATTCGACGCGGTAGCCCAAAAATCGGGTGCGGGATTCGGCGTCGCGCACCGCGATCAGCACCTTGCCGAGTTTTGACGTTACCACCGCGCGGCAGATCAGAAAGGCAATGATCAGCGCCAGACAACTCAGCAGGAACAACGCCGCCCTTGTGCCGTCCGCCTGCACGTTGAATCCGAGGATGTCCTTGAAGTCCGTCAGGCCGTTGTTGCCGCCAAATCCGAAATCGTTGCGGAAGAACGCCAGCAACAGCGCGTAGGTCATCGCTTGCGTAATGATCGAGAGATATACCCCGGTGACGCGGGAGCGGAACGCCAGCCAGCCGAAGCAGAACGCGAGCAGCCCCGGCACCAGCAGCACCATTATCGCTGCGAACCAGAACATGTCGAACCCGTACCAGTACCAGGGCAAATGCGGGTAGTTCAGGAACACCATGAAATCAGGCAGGACCGGATTGCCGTAGACGCCGCGGCTGCCGATCTGGCGCATCAGATACATGCCCATTGCATAGCCACCGAGCGCGAAGAACGCGCCATGGCCCAGCGAAAGGATGCCGCAGTAGCCCCAGATCAGATCGATCGACAGTGCCAGGATGGCGTAGCAGACATATTTGCCGAACAGCGCCACCAGGTAGGTCGGCACCTGGAACATCGAGCCCGCCGGCAGCAACAGGTTGGACAGCGGGATCAGGATGCCGATAGCAGCGACCACTGCGAGGAATATGGTCGCGCTGCGGTCCAGCGAACGCGTGAGCGCATGCGGCATCATGCTTCCACCGCCCGGCCCTTGAGCGCGAACAGGCCGCGCGGTCGTTTCTGGATGAACAGGATGATCAGCACCAGGATCGCGATCTTGCCGAGCACGGCGCCGGCGACCGGCTCCAGGAACTTGTTGGCGATGCCGAGCGTGAAGGCGCCGACCAAGGTACCCCAGAGATTACCGACGCCACCGAACACCACCACCATGAAGGAGTCGATGATGTAGCTCTGGCCGAGATTGGGGCTGACATTGTCGATCTGCGACAGCGCCACGCCGGCAATCCCGGCGATGCCGGAGCCAAGGCCGAAGGTCAGGGCGTCGACGCGCGAGGTCGCGATCCCCATCGACGCCGCCATCCGTCGGTTTTGCGTGACCGCGCGCATCTCCAGCCCGAGCGCGGTATAGCGCAGCATGGCGAGCAGGATGGCGAACACCGCCAGCGTAAAGCAGAGGATCCAGAGCCGGTTGTAGGTGATCGTGACCTGGCCAAGTTCGAACGCGCCACTCATCCAGGAGGGATTGCCGACCTCGCGGTTGGTGGGGCCGAACATGGTGCGTACCGCCTGCTGCAGCACCAGCGACAGGCCCCAGGTCGCCAGCAGCGTCTCCAGCGGACGGCCATAGAGAAAGCGGATAATGCTGCGCTCGATCAGGATGCCGATCCCGCCTGCGACGATGAAAGCCAGCGGCACCGCCATCAAGAGCGAGTAGTCGAACAAATGGGGATAGCTGGTGCGGATGGTTTCCTGAACCACGAAGGTGACATAGGCCCCGATCATGACCATCTCGCCATGGGCCATGTTGATGACGCCCATCACCCCGAAGGTGATGGCGAGTCCGATCGCCGCGAGCAGCAGCACCGAGCCGAGCGACAGCCCGTACCAGGCGTTCTGCACCATCGACCACAGCGCGAGGCTGCGCTGAATGGCCGCCTTGGCGTTCGCCGCGGCACTCACGATCGCAGCCGGCTGGTCCCCGGTCAGTCCGGTCAGCAGCGCCATCGCTTCCTGATCGCCGCGCGCCTTGATGGTGGCGATAGCCTCGAGCTTCTCGACATCCGTCGCGTCGGGCTTGAACAGCAGGATGGCCGCCCGCGCCTCGGTGAAGGCCAGTTTGGCGGCCTTGACGGTTTCGTTCTTCAAGGCCTCGTCGACCAGCGGCAGCATGGCTTCGTCGTGGGTCTTGAACACCGACTGGGCAGCCTGGATCCGCTTGACGGGATCGGGCGACAGCAGGGTCAGCCCGCCCAATGCGGCTTCGACGGTGCGGCGCAGGCGGTTGTTGAGGCGAACGGCGGCCGCCGTCGCTGGCGGGCTGGCGACCTGTTCGCCGGTGACGACATCGATGATCTTGCCGTCGGGCTGGGTGACGTAGACTTTCTTGCTGTCGGGATCAGCCATCAGCCGGCCGTCCTGCAGCGCGCTGATAATGGCAAAGGCGAGCGGATTGCCTGATGTGGCCACCGCGCCGATCGCTTCGTCGGTGTCGGAAAATTCGTCATTGGCAAACTTGCCGACCGCCTCCTCGAACGGACCCGCCAGCGCTGGCGATGCGACGGCGGCGATCAACAGGAGCGAGAGGGCAAGCGCACGAAAACGGTCAAGCACGTTGGCAAACACTTGATGACCCCGGCAGGAGTTAAGGAGAAGGCGGCATTAGCGCCGCCTTCTCCAGTCTCATGGTATTAACGGGAGATCAGGAACCCTGACCGCCGCACTTGTTGGTCTTGGTGTTGTAGTTGCCGCACTTCTTGCCAACCCAGTCGCCGATCAGATCCTTGGAGCCGTCGAGCTCCTTCGACCATGCATCGCCGGCCACCAGGCCCGGGGTCTTCCACACCACGTCGAACTGGCCATTGGCTTTGATTTCGCCAATGAACACCGGCTTGGTGATGTGATGGTTC
>JBKJUA010000355.1:0-2699 GCA_046590305.1 Bradyrhizobium sp. | reverse complement strand
ATCGCCTTGATCTGCAGCGCCAGCTGCTTCGATCCGATCCGGCATTGCGCCAGGCCGCCGGCGATCAGCCAGAGGCCGGGCTGGCCGGTGCGCACATACATGTTGCGCAGTTCCTGTTCTTCGCCGAAACCCCAGATGATCCCGACGCGTTCGGCGATCTCCTCGCCGAACAGCTTTCGCACCAGCTCTTCCTGCCGCTTGTAGCCCGTTGCCAGCACGATCAGGTCGGCGGCGATGGTCTTGCCGTCCTTCATGACGGCGCCTTCCACGACGAAGGTTTCGATATCGGCAAACTGCTTCAGCTTGACCTCACCCCTGATCAGCAGGTCAGAGCAACCGACGTTGAAATAATAACCGCCGCCGCGGGTCAGGTATTTGAATTGCCAGCCGGTGTTGTCCTCGCCGAAATCCAGCTTGAAGCCGACGCGCTCCAGCCCCGCGAGCAGGTCCGTGTCGAGCTCCCTGGATTTGTCGCAAGTCAGCGCATGGCTCTTGCGCGCCAGCTGGAGCGGCATCGAGGTCGCGAGCAGGTCGTTATCGTCAAGCGTACCCTCATTGTAGGGCGTGTAGACCAGTTGCGCCGACGGCTCGATGGAGACTACCAGCGTCGAGGAACGCTGCACCATCGTGACTTCGGCGCCGCTGGAATGCAGGTCCTGCGCGATGTCATGGCCGCTGTTGCCGGTGCCGACGACGATCGCCTTCTTGCCCTTCCACTCCTCGCCGTCGGTGTATTGGCTGGAATGGATCACCGTGCCGGAAAAACTCTTCAGACCGGGAATATCCGGCAGGCTCGGAATGCCGCTGACGCCGGTGGCCAGCACGACATGGCGCGGATGCATGGTGCGTTGGCTGCCGTCGGCGCGGCGCAGGGTCACGGTCCAGCGGCCTTCCTTCTCGTCATAGTTGCCGCCCTCGAATTCCGTGCCGGTCCAGAAATTCAGCTCCATGCCATCGACATAGGATTCGAACCAGTTGGCGAGCTTGTCCTTCGGGATGTAGGTCGGCCAGTTCGGCGGAAACAGCATGTAGGGCAGGTGGTTGACCTGCACCTGATTATGCAGCGTCAGCGCGTGGTAACGCTTGCGCCAGTTGTCGCCGATACGTTGCTCGCGGTCGACGATCAGGGTATCGACCTGCAACTGTTTCAGCCTTGCGGCGATACAAAGTCCGGACTGGCCGCCGCCGATTACGAGAACGGTCGGGTCGCGGTCGGCATAGTCGACCGAGGCCTTGCGCAGATCGAGCCAGTTGGGGCCGCGAAAATCGCGCGAATAGGCGCTGCCGCGGGGTCGCGCGACGCCGAGTTGTTCTTCGAAGCCCTTCAACTCCTCAAGCGCGGTCAGCAGCGTCCAGGCCTTCAAGCGGTTGCCGTCGGCGGCATCCGGGATCAGCCGCAGAATTCCGTCGCCACGGCCGAGTGCGGTTTCAAACCTGAAGATCGCCTCGATCGAGCTGGTGCCGGCGCGGGTCACCCGGCGCGGCGCGGCGCGGTCGGGATCGATGGCGAAGCCCGAAGGCGCTGCCTGGGGCGCCTGCGCTTTCAGCGTTTCCAGAATGGCGTCGCGGCCGTTGATGGTCTGCAGCGTCCAGCTCACCGCCAGTGCGTCGCGCCAATAGCTGTCAGGGTGAAACAGGGCCTTCAGCAAACCATCACCGGGCTTCGCCAGCGCGACTTCGAATTGCGCCAGCCAGTTTTCCACTTCGACTGAAAGATCATCCGTTTTATCGAGCATGCGCGTTTCTCTGCACCGGCCGTCTGTGCGGCGGTTTCCCTGAAACGGACCCTATACCTATTTGGGATCGTCTAGAAAGGCCGCGAAGAGATGCCGGTTATTCCCTAAAGCGACAGGATATGCCCCTGTTCCCGCGCGACGCGGCCGTTCAGCGTGTCGAGATAGACCTGTTTCACCGCCGCGGCCCGCGGCCTTCGGTCACGGCGAGCCACCGGTCCAGCGTCGGAGCGAAGCCGGACCACGCCGCGCCGAACCTGACGTCGATGCCGCGGGTCCGCCTCTTTGGCGCGCTTGCGGATCTGGTCGGGCGCGAAGAACCACGCCGGCTTGGCGCCGGGCAGTGCCGGCTCGTCCGGCGAGGAACTGCGTTGTGTGAGCCCGACGCGGCCGGAATATTTCATCTGCTCGCCGAAATGCTGGTGCAGTGTTTCGCGCAACGCGCTGTTGCCGGCCATGTCGACATAGGCGACCGGCGAATCCGGCGGCAGCGAGGTGACGCGGTCATAGGTCACGACCTCGTCGTAACAGCCGAGCGATTTCACCAACGCCACATTGTAGGCCGAGGTGAGCCCGATCACCCTGATGTCCTTGCGCAGGGTATGCAGCAGATGCGCCAGCCCGAACGCGGTCTTGCTGGAGGCGCTGGAGAGCAGCACGCTGCGCGCGCCGAAGAACGCGTTCTCGGCGAGATAATCGTCGACCAGAAACGACAGCATGAACAGCGGCCGCAGCAGCGCCTGATAGTCGCCCTGCAGGTCATTTCGTGCAACGATGAAGTCGGTGGACGTCATCCGTTCGATCCCGGCTGTTTTCCCGCCCGCGATCATTGTCTCCGTCGATGACCGTTTTGCAAAAGCCATGATGTTTAAAACGGAGTTCGGTTTTCCGTTCCTGTCACGTGACGGCGCGCAAGCCGCCCTGACCATAGAGATCCCTGAGCCTGCCCTTGAAAATCTTGCCGCT
>JBKJUA010000270.1:0-5752 GCA_046590305.1 Bradyrhizobium sp. | reverse complement strand
GTTGTTGACCGACGGCGTCGACCAGCATCCGCACTGCGTGGTGCTGCTCGACGAAATCGAGAAGGCGCATCCGGATCTCTACAACGTGCTGCTGCAGATCATGGATCACGGCCGGCTCACCGACCATAACGGCAAGCAGGTCAATTTCCGCAACGTGATCCTGATCATGACCACCAATGCCGGCGCCGCCGACCTCGCGCGCCAGGCGTTCGGCTTCACGCGCAACAAGCGGGAAGGCGACGATCACGAGGCGATCAACCGCCAGTTCGCGCCCGAATTCCGCAACCGGCTCGACGCCATCGTCTCGTTCGCGCATCTCAATCCCGACGTGATCGGCATGGTGGTGGAAAAGTTCGTGCTGCAGCTCGAGGCGCAGCTTGCCGACCGTGACGTCACCATCGAATTGTCGGAGCCGGCCAAGGCGTGGCTGATCAAGCATGGTTACGACGAGCAGATGGGTGCGCGGCCGATGGCGCGCGTGATCCAGGAGCACATCAAGAAGCCGCTGGCGGACGAGGTGCTGTTCGGCAAGCTCAAGGGCGGCGGCCATGTCCGCGTCGTGCTGGTCGCGGACGAAGCGAGCGCGGAGGCGGGCGACGAGAAAATCGGCTTCGAGTATGTCGAGGGACCGGTGACCCCGAAGCCGGAGAAATTGCCCGGCGCGCGCAAGCGCAAGCCGAAACCCAGCGGTCCCGGCGGCGGATCGAAGGGCCCGGCCTCACGAGGCCCCTTGGTCAAGGTGTGAGCCGGTAAGGTCAAGAATCAGAAAGCCGGCGTGTCGCGAGACCGCCGGTTTTTTTGATGGATAGGGTGCTCGGGCGCGCGCCCTGTTCAGCCTTCGCCGATCAGCTCCTTGATCCGGCGCTGCAGCTGGCGCTTTTTCTTTTCGCTCTTGCGCAGCCGCTCCTCGAGATCGGAGACCGGCAGTTCGACAGGAGCTTCCGCGCGGAAGGCAACGCCGACAAAATTATCGCGCCACCAGATCACTTTGGCCAGGAAGGATTGGCCCTTTCGGGCGATCTTCAGCGACATCTGTTCCCTTGGCAGCTTGATGACGTTGCTGAACTCCAGGCTGGCGCCGTTTTCGGAAATGTTGCGAACCACGCAGTCACGTGTCGCACCGTCGCTTTCGGCAACGCCGCCGTAAATTACCTTGTCGCGAGCGTTCTGGCGCCGATCCAGCATGGAAATAATCTCCCCTTCAAGAGGGGGACCATACCCGGCTTCGCATCAGGCGAAAGACCATGGCCGACAAAATGCGCCGTTAACGTAAATTGATGATAGCGAAAGAAGCCGCTATTTCAGGGCTTTTTAAGGCATGACGAGGTGAGTTCGATCGAACCCAAACCCTCAGGCCGCGCTCTCGCGCAATCCGCGGGCGATTTCCTTCTGCGCGTCGAATTCTCGCCGCAGCCGCGCCAGCTCTTCGGCGCTGAGGGTATTGGCGTTGCTGTAGTCGCGTTTCCACATCGCGTCCGCGCTCCAGCGCAACGGCGACTGCACCGTGGTCTGCGGGCCCGGGGCGGTTTCCAGCACCCGCAGGGCCAGCTCCAGGGTAAAAGCCTGCGAGGCGGGATCGTGCGGCTTGCCTGCCGAATTGCCGAGCGGAAAATCGGAAAACAGGAACCGCGGCACCGCGGCGTGTTCGACGATATCCTTGGCGCACCCCATCACGACGGTGGAAATGCCGTTGGCCTCGAGGTGCCGGGCGACCAGGCTGATGGTCTGGTGGCAGACCGGGCAGTTCGGAACCAGCACGGCGGCATCGACGTTGTCGGCTTTGCAGCGCGCCAGGATTTCTGGGGCGTCGGTATCGATGGTGACGCGGTGGCTGCGGTTGGTCGGCGCGCCGAAGAAGCGGGGCGCCAATTCCCCGATCCGCCGTTCGCTCGCCAGCCGCCGCAGTTGCGGCAGCGGAAACCAGGTGCCGTTGTCGTCGGCGCTGGTGTGCACGCGGTCATAGGCAATGTGCGAGATCCGCAGATCATGATTTCGGGAGGTGTCGCCATCATAGACCGTATAGAATTTGGCGCCGCCATTGTACTTGGCGCCCGGGCCCTGATCGCCCCTGGCGGGATCGAACGGCGCTGCGGTGGTGATCAGCGCCACGCGGGATTGCGCCAGAGGCTTCCTCAGCGGCTGGAACGGCGCCTCGGCGTTATGCGCCCAGCGATAGGGCGTGGTGTAGCCGATGGCCGCATAATAGTCGCGCGTCCGTTGCATATAGCGGATCGGCGCGTCGTCGTCGGGCGCGAAGCCGAGCTGGTCGTCCGATGCTGCCGTCATGCCTTGCGCTCCACATGCGCGCCATCATTTTTGCCGATAGCTGCATCTTGATAGCTAGACGGTCGGTTCCCTGTGTCAAGCGCGGCTTGCGGGATAGCAGAGCTCCCATGCGAACGGTCATTGGTCTGCGGGCTGCGCTCTGCGCTGTCATCATGACACTCTCGCAGCCCGCGGGAAGGACGTTGGCCGAGGAGGTGGCGCCCGCGGCGGCCGGCGGCGAACTCGCCAAGCCCGGCGCCGAAGAATCCGCGACGAGCAATGAAAGCAAGGACAGGGCGGCGAAACCCGCGGACAACGCCCGCGAGACCGACACCCGCGAGGCGATGTGCCTGATGATCGAATCGGCGGCGAAGGCCAACGACCTGCCGCTGGAGTTTTTCGCTCGCGTGATCTGGCAGGAGAGCCGCTTTCAATCCGATGCAGTGGGACCGGTGACGCGCAGCGGCCAGCGCGCGCTAGGCATCGCGCAATTCATGCCGGGCACTGCCAGCGAGCGCCGGCTGCTCGATCCCTTTGATCCCGTGCAGGCATTGCCCAAATCCGCGGAATTCCTGCGCGAATTGCGCGGGCAGTTCGGTAATCTCGGTCTGGCGGCGGCGGCCTATAATGCCGGACCGCGGCGGGTGCGGGAATGGCTTGATGGCTCCGGCTATATGCCGCAGGAGACGCGCAATTACGTGGCAGCCATCACCGGCACGACGGTCGATGAATGGGCGAGGCCTGGCACGAAAGATGGGCTGCCCGGCCGCGCGCCGAATTCGTCCTGCCGCGAATTGATGGCTCTGCTCAGGCGGGCGCCCAATCCTTTCGTCACCGAGCTGGAGCAGCATGTGAAGCTTGGCGCAGACAAGCTCTGGGGCGTGCAACTCGCCGCCGGCTTCAATCGCGACCGGGCGCTCGCGATGTATTCACGGGCGATGAAGCGATTGAACGCCGTGATCGGCGATCAGGACCCGAGCCTTTCGGGCAGGATCTGGCGCAGCCGGGGCACGCGAACGTTCTATCAGGTGCGAATCGGCGCCGACACGCGGCCCGCCGCCGACGAGCTCTGCAGCCGCATCCGCCGCGCCGGCGGGGCGTGCCTGGTGTTGCGAAATATGAACGTCAGGGGGTGATCGGACTGACCGCGCCTCTCCCGAGGATGGCTGCTCTGCCCGGGCTTCGCTTGACGCACATCGCTTTCGCCATCGTTATGCCCCGAGACGACTCACATGGTCCGATCAGCCTTGGCCCTTCCAGCGCTCGACTCCCCGAGTTGGCAAAGTCCCATGCGAGCCTTCGCATGGGGCATGCGCTCGGTCGCCTCGACGGTGCTGACGCTGGTGCTGTTTGCGACCTATCTCGGCATCGGGGCGCTGGCGCATGACAGCCATTTCAGCCTCGGATGGGTGCTGGCCAGCACGGTGTTGGTCTGGGCGGGGCCGGCGCAGATCATCCTGATTTCGACGCTGGGATCGGGGGCCACGGTGGTGCAGGCTGCGATAGCCGTCACCGTCAGCGCCATCCGGCTGTTTCCGATGGTGGTGTCGGTTTTGCCGATGATGCGCACGCCACGGACAAAACGGCGTCATCTGGTGCTGGCGACCCATTTCATCGCGGTGACCCTGTGGGTCGAATGTTTTCGTCTGTTCCCGCAGGTGCCGCGCGAGCGTCGCATCGCGTTCACGCATGGGCTCGGCATCGGGCTCTGTCTGGTCTGTCTTTCGGCCACCACGCTCGGCTATGGTCTGGCTGCCAACCTGCCGCCGCTGCTCGGCGCTGCCATCCTGCTGCTGACGCCGCTGGCGTTCCTGCTCTCCACCGCGCGCAACTGCCGGCAGCTTTCGGATGTGCTGGCGTTGGTGCTCGGGCTGGCGCTGTTTCCGCTGGTATCGCTGCTGCAGACAGGCGTCGATATCCTGATCAGCGGCATCTCGGCTGGCACCATTGCCTACGGCGTTCACCGGTGGCGGGAACGCAAATGAGCGATTGGTTTTCGAGTTTCCTGGGCGACTGGCATGCCCTGCTGGTGCTCGTGATCGCGGGCTTCCTGCCCAATGAAGTCTGGCGCATGCTCGGCCTCTGGTTCGGCGGCGGCATCGACGAGGGCTCCGAGCTGCTGGTGTGGGTGAGGGCGGTCGCGACCGCGATTCTCGCAGGCGTTATCGCGCAAATCCTGGTATTGCCGCCCGGCGCGCTGGCCAGCGTGCCGGATGGGCTGCGTTACGGCGCGGTGGCAGCGGGATTCGCGGTGTTTATGCTGACGCGGCGGTCGATTTTTGCCGGCGTGGTCGGCGGCGAGGCCGTCATGCTGGCTGGCAAATGGTGGCTGGGCTGATACTGTCCGCTCACTCAAACGCATCATGGGGAATCGGGAATGAATTCGCGCGCTAGGTCGGCTTTGGCTGGCTGTCTTTTGACTGTTGCAGCCGTTGCCGCGACGCCGGCCGCCATCGCGGCGGAATATCCGACGCGCCCGATCAAGCTGGTGGTGCCCTACGCCGCGGGTGGTCCCACCGACGTCCTCGGCCGGCTGGTCGGCGAGTTTCTCGGCCGCGACCTGAAGCAGCCTGTCGTCGTCGAGAACAAGGCCGGCGCGCAGGGCGCGATCGGCGCCGAGATCGTGGCCCGTTCCGAGCCCGATGGCTACACGCTGTTCGTCACGGCGGCGTCGATCATCGTGCTCAACCCGATGCTGTACAAGAAGCTGCCCTACGATCCGGTGAAAGACTTCAGAATACTGGCCCTGCTGACCGATCTGCCCGTGGTGATGGAGGTTCATCCCTCGGTGCCGGCCAAGACGGTGGCGGAGTTCGTCGCTTACGCCAAGGCGAACCCGGGCAAAGTCAATTTCGGATCGGCCGGCACCGGCGGCACCATTCATCTGGCCGGCGAGATGTTCAAGCAGATCGCGGGCGTCGACATGGTTCACGTGCCGTACAGGGGAGCGGGGCCGGCGCTGACCGACCTTTTGGCCGGCAACATCCAGGTGATGTTCGACACGCTGAGCACGGCGTTGCCGCCGGTGAAAGGCGGGCTGTTGCGGCCACTGGGCGTGAGCTCGGAGAAACGAAGCCCCGATCTGCCCGACGTGCCGACCATCGCCGAGAGCGGTTATCCCGATTACCGCGTCAGCGTCTGGTTTGGCATCGCGGCGCCCGCCAGGCTGCCGGACGATGTCGCGCAGAAGGTCAGCGCCAGCCTCGACCGCGCCCTGAACGACGACGCCTTCCGGGCCTCGCTGGAGAAGATCGGGTTTCCCGCGCTTCGTCCGCGCAGCGCCGCGGCGATTACCGAGTTCATCGATGCCGACCGTATCAGATGGTCGGCGGTGATCAAGAAACTGAATATCTCACTGGACTGACGACATGGTGGCCAAGACCGACGTCCGCGACGGCGAACTCGCCGTCGATCTGCCGAAGGCGGGCAATGCTTCGCTGTTCTTCATCGGCCGCATCCGCACGCCCTGGACCTCGCGCGAGATGAC
>JBKJUA010000356.1:0-12657 GCA_046590305.1 Bradyrhizobium sp. | reverse complement strand
CACGTGGCTATCGGGCGCATCGGGCGCCCGGCACTTCCCGCGCCCTCTGATTGGAGGGCAAGGAAAATACCAGCAAACCTCGGGCGAAACGCGCCGCGAGATCGCGAATCTGCGTTTGCCGTTTGAAAACGAATCTTTCCTCCCCCGCAAAGCCGGTGTGCTTCGTCCGGGATCGCCGCTAGTATGGGCATTGCCACGTGGCGGTCGCTTGATCGAGGGAGGGCAGCCGATGAACGACCCGAACAGTGAAGACAAGGCGCGCAATCGCGAGATCGCCGGGAACGAGGCCGACCGGCAGACGGTCGGCGATATCAGGGTTAGCGTATGGGCGATCGCGGTCGCCGTGGTCATCGGCCTTGCCGCCGTCGGCTGGGTGTTGCTGCAGAACAAATAGTTTATGCGTAGTGCGGCAGTCGCTTGCCGGGTAACAGATCGTATGCCGATCGCCAGCCCGGCAGGCTGGCGATGCGATCGAGCCAGGCCTTCACGGCGGGATGGCTCGCCGCGAAATCATATCCGGTCTCGTCACCGGGATAGTGCAAATAGGCCATCATTGAAAAATCGGCCACGGTGGCGCGCTTGCCGATGGCGAAGTCGTTCCGCTGCAGATGGGTCTCGAGGATGCCGAGAAAATCGTCGAGCCGTTTGCGGAAGTATTTCAGCACCTGCGGATCGGCTGACGGGGTGAAGGTCCGCATGAACCGGTAACTCGCCATGTAGCCGGTCAGCTTGTGATTGTCCCAGAACAGCCAGCGCAGCAGCTCGAATTCCTCGTCAGCCGTCTCGGCTCCGAACCGGCCATATTGTTCGGCGAGCCTCAAAAGCAGCGGCGCGGTCTGGGTCAGCCGCTCGCCGTCGACTTCCAGCACCGGAATCTCCCCCATCGCGTTGACGTCACGCCGCCATTCCGGCGTCCGCGTGACACCGCCGCCGAAATCGGTCCAGACCGGTTCGAAGCTCTCGCCACACAGCGTGAGCATCAGCGCCAGCTTGTAGCTGTTCCCCGATTCCGGAAAGTAATGCAGCCGATAGACCGGCATCGGCGATCACGCCACCGCGCCGGACGCCCGCAGCTTCTGGATCGAAGCCTCGTCGTAGCCCGCGTTGCGCAAAATCTCGTCGCTGTGCTCGCCGATTCCCGGCGGCTTGCGCGGCCGGACCTTCTTGGCGCCGTCGACCCAGATCGGGCTGTTGATGGTCAGCATGGTGTCGTTCTCGAACGGCACCAGCACCTCGTTCTCCAGCATCTGCTTGTCATCCGGAATGTCGTCGAGAATGCCGACCACGCCGAACACCAGGCCGTTACCGTCGAGGATCTGCCGCCATTCGGCCAGGGGTTTGGTGGCAAAGGTCTCATCGAAAATCCTGATCAGTTCGATCGACCGCGCATGGCGTCCGGCCTTGGTGGCGAAGCGCTCGTCGGTGATGAGATCCTCGCGGCCGATGCAGCGCGTCAGCGCCGGCCATTGCTTGTCCTCGTTGAGCAGGGAGATGATGACCCAGCGACCGTCCTGGCATTTGTAGTGGTTGGTGACCGCGTTCAGCGCATGCTCGCGCGAACGCCGCTCGGCAAACTTGGCGCCGCACAATTTGGCCTGCGCCAGTACCGAGGCGGCCCATATGCCGTTGGCCATCAGGTTGGACGAGACATGCGAGCCCTTGCCGGTGCGCTCGCGCTTGTACAGCGCGGTGACGATCGCGCCGTAAAACGCCATCGCGCAGGGGTGGTCGCCCATCCCGGCGATCGAGCGTGCCGGCGTGGTGTTTTCATCGGCGCGCACCAGATCCATCAGGCCGGAGCGCGCCCAATAGGCGTTGCTGTCGAAGCCCGGCTTGTTGGCCTCCTCGCCCTTTTCGCCATAGCCGGTGAAGGACGCATAGATCAGGCGCTCGTTGAGCGGAGCGAGCTTCGCGAAGGTCAATGCGAGGCGTTCGCGCACAGCCGGCGGGAAATTGGTGATGAAGACGTCGGCCTCGGCCACCAGCCGATGCAGCACCGCCTGGCCCTCCGGCCTGGAGAGGTCGAGCGCGAGGCTGCGCTTGTTGCGGGATTCCAGCAGCCACGCGAAATTGTGCTGGCTGGCGGGGTATCCCGGCAGGTTCGGCAGGTTCCGGTAGGGATCGCCGAGGCCCGGCGGCTCGATCTTGATGACGTCGGCGCCGAAATCCGACAGCACGGTGGCGGCCGCGGGCGCCGCGATGAAACTCGCGCAGTCCAGAACCTTGAGGCCGTCGAAGATGCCTTTTTCCATTGTGCCGCCGCTCCCCGGAGTTTGTTGGTTTTGTCCGTGTGTCGGAATTATCGTCGTCGAACGAAAGGGATGAAGGGCCATTTGACCCATGTTGGGTGCTTGATGCAACGGGGTGTTGGATGTCATTCCGGAAGCTGCGTGCCGGAGTGTTGGCATCATCGACGGCTTGCGCTAGCGTTTTCCCGGTTCGGAGGTGCATCGATGCGAGACGCCGATCCGCCAGTACGGCCCGTCCGGCCGCAAACCAGTCTCGCGCGCGTGCTGGCCGTTCTCGCCGGCGCGTCGTTCGGCGCGCTGCCCGCGCTTGCAGCCGAACTCTCGGCGCCGGTCGCCGAACTCTACAGCAAGGTGTCGATCTTTCCGCCCACCGCGAAATCCATGACGGTCTGTTACGGTTTTGTGTGTCGCCGCCGCGTGATTCTCGATTTCACCCCGGGCGACCGCAACGCGCTGACGCAGATCATGGCGGCGGGCGGCGCCTCGGCCGCGGCGGAGCGGGCGGCGGTGCGGAAAGCGGTGATCTGGTTCGATCGGCGCATGGCACCGATCCTCGGCACCAGCAAACGCGTCGCCCGGGCTGATTTCCGCCACCGCGACGATGTGCATAATTACGATTGCTGGGATACCACCCGCAACACCACCAGCCTGCTGCTGGTGCTGCAGCAATGGGGCCTGCTGAAATTTCACGGGGTGGGCGACCCGCATTATCGGGGCAATGCGCTGGTGCTGCAGACCCCGCACAACACCGCGGTGCTGGTCGATCGCGCCACCAGGGTCGAATGGGTCGTGGACATGTGGACGCGCGGCTATGCGCAGCCACCTGACGTCATGACGGTTCAAAAATGGGTGAAGGAAGATTGACGATCAAACCGGCGCGTTCTGCGCCAGTTCGCTGCGCGCAAGAGCGTTATCCGCTCCTGCCCATTGCACTCTGTTTTTTTGAGATGTTCTTGGAAGTCCCACTCCCGGATCAGATCCGAGAGTGCGCTGTTGCAGACCGCGCTGCCAGCCTTAAACCTTGAGGTTCTCGGCCGAGGTCTTGCCGCGATTGGCAACCTCTTCGTATTCAACCGTCTGTCCTTCGTTGAGCGAGGAAAGGCCAGCTTTCTCGACCGCCGAAATATGAACGAAAACGTCTTTGCCGCCACTCGAAGGCTGGATGAAACCGAAACCCTTGGTCGCGTTGAACCACTTCACAGTACCTTTAGCCATCACGTCGTCTCCGCGGGATCAAAACAATTAACGGGCCGCCGGTCCCCGCACACCGGCATGCCCGAAGCCACAGGATACGCCGGATAACGCAAGCTTGATAGCTCAAACGACACCCCGATTTCGGCGGAAAACGATCGATATCGCGGTGCATTCGCCTGTTTTCCCCGTTTGTCGGTCATTTGATCCGGTGAAATGCCGACCGTTTCGAACTTTACGGGTTGCAGACGCCGCGCTGGGAGCCGCCAAAACGAAAAAACCCCGGCCGTTTGTGGCGGCCGGGGTTCCCGATCGAAACTGGGTTCCGATTACCAGGCGCAGACGTTGACGACGCGGAAGCGCCAGCCGTACGGGGTCCACACGCGGCGGGTCTGATAGCAGCCTTCGCCGCCATAGCCGCCACCGCCGATCACGAAGCCAAGGCCAAGGTGGTGACCGTGGTGGTGATGATGGTGGTGGGGAAGCCAGAGCGGGCTGGCGGAGGCCGCGGTGGGAGCCAGCGCCGCGGCGCCGAGGGAAGTTGCGGCAACAAGTGCGAGGGTCAGTTTGCGAAGCATGGTCGTTTCTCCTTGAATGTGCGCCGTAGCGCGGGTTGATCGTTTCATTCCTACCCATCGCACATCAGTCGCGCCCCTCAGGAGCGCGGTTCGAGAAAACAGCCGGTGGTTCGGAGACAATTTTCTGAATGATTATTCAGGTGTGAAAAACATCACACAGCGATGCCGCGCGGCAATCAGGCGGCGACGGCATTCAAATCGTTAACCAACGCAGACAACGCGCTGGCTTGATCGACCGAGCGCACGATCATCGCCTCGGCGCGCCCGCGGATCGTGACTTCCTGCTGCGGCAGACTGTCTTCTGCAAGGCCGGCGGTGATGCGAACTTCTTCCGAAACCACAACTTCGCAGGCGAGAGCCTTGGTCATGTCCTGCAGCCGTGCTGCGACATTGACCGCATCGCCGAGCGCGGTGAACACCATGTGATCGCGATAGCCGATGTCGCCGATGATCACTTCGCCGCCATGAATGCCGACGCCGAAACGGATCGGCTCGCGCAGGTCATGGCGCAGAAATTGATTCAATTCGTCGATATTGGCCGAGATCATGCCGGCTGCCCGCAGCGCCTGGCGGCAGGCGGTTTGCGGGTCCGAGTCGAGCCCGAACAGCGCCAGCTGACCGTCACCGACGAACTGGTTGGGCTGACCGCCGCATTCCAGCACGGCCTGCGACACCGCGCCGAGGAAACGGTTGACGATGAAGACGGTGTCGAACGGCAGCCGCTTCTCTGCGAGCTTGGTCGAGCCGCGCATGTCGACGAACAGGCTGACGAGATAGCGTTCTTCGCCGATCCGGGAAGGACTCGACCTCCGCAAGGTCGCCGCCGTGGTCTGCGGCAGGAAGATCTGGAAGAACGACAGATCGGCTTCCGGCCGGAGCTGGCAGGCGAGCCGGATCGCCGGATCGGCGCCGGCTCCGACACGGTTGAGCACGAACGCTTCGCGCATCGAGGGCTCCGGCAGCGACGTGCAGTCGCCGATCACGCGAATCCGGCAGGTCGAGCAGCGGGCGCGGCCGCCGCACACGCTGGCATGCGGGACATCGTGGCGCAGGCTGGCCTCCAGCACGCTGAGGCCCTTCGGCACGCGAACCGTCTTGCCATTGCCGTAGGACAGGTTGACCATGCCGGCCCGGCGCTCGTTGAGGGCGCGCACCCCCCGTGCCAGCAGCACAAAACCGAGCAGGCCGAGATAGCCGATCAGGAAGTACTCCTCGATGGACTTCAGCGCGGCTTGTTCGGCTGATGTGCCGACTTGCTGTCGCGAGAGGTTTTCCGCCCGCCACTCCTTGCTGTCGCTGTCGATGACGCTTCGCCCGCCTTGATAGAGCCCGAGCATGGCCAGCGCCGGAATCAGCACCGCCGCCGCGAGCAGAAACGGCGCCACGTGCTTGTAGAACGCCTTCATCCGCAGCCAGAAATACAGTCCGATGCAGCCGTGGACCCAGGCGATGATCAGGACGGCAAACATCAGCCACATCTTGTATGGCCATACGATCCAGAAGGCGAAAAACACCTGCGGATATAGTTTCTCGTGGCCGAACAGCGTCTGCCCCAGCCGCACGCCGACAACGTGGCTGATGATCAGCGCCGGAATGCTGAGGCCGAGCACGAGCTGGAGCGGTTCGATCGCCTTCCAGCGAAATTGGCGGCGATCGTAGAGTGCCCAGAGACCGAGACCGGCATGGATCAGCGCGGCGGCGTAAAACACGATCGCGACCGGAAGAAATTGCCAGAACAGGATGTGGTAATAGACGCCGCCGGCAAGCGCCTCCATCGAGACATTGCCAAGTGCGTGATTGAGGAAGTGGCTGACCAGATAGGCGAACAGAACCAGTCCGCAGCCGAGCCGGACCTGCCGGATGCTGATGCCGCGGAGGAGTCTAGGGAGCTGTTGCGAGAGTGAGGCCATGTGGTCCGATCGGAATGCCCTGCGGGTCCGCCGATGTTAGTTTGGGAACGGCCCAGGCGCCATGGGGAGTTGGTCGCGGACCCCCGCAAGTTGACACCCCCTTGGGAGTCGGGAAGAAAGCGCCAGTGACGACAGCCCCGCCCCAACGCGCAATTCAGGACCGTATTGCCTCGCGGCAATGGCTGGCGGTTGCCGCCGTGATCGCGGCGCTGACGGCCATGCGGGTGGTCTATGCAGGCGTGATCGACCTGCGCACCGACGAGGCCTATTACTGGACCTGGTCGAAGGAGAGTGCGCTCTCCTTCCTCGATCATCCGCCCATGATTGCGTGGTTCATCCGGTTCGGCACCGCGATCTTTGGCGACACCAATCTGGGCGTGCGGTTTGCCGGCATCGTCGCGATGCTGGTCACGCAGCTGTTGCTCGCCGATATCGTTCGGCGTGTGACGCATGATGTCCGCGCGGTCGTCATTGCCGTGCTGATGCCGGAGGCCGCGCTTTACTATGGCCTGCTGATGGCAAAGGTCTCGCCCGACGTGGCGCTGATCCCGTTTGCGGTCGCGATTGTGTGGGCGCTGGTGCGGCTGCACGAGAGCAACGACGCGCGCTGGTGGCTGGCGGCCGGGACCTTCGCCGGATTGGCGCTGTTGTCGAAATTCACCGCGGTCATGCTGTTGCCGGCGGTCGCGGCCTTCATGCTGGTGCCGAAGTGGCGCGGCCGCTGGCTGGCCAGTCCGTATCCGTGGATGGCGGCGCTGATCGCGGTGGTCGTATTCTCGCCGGTCCTGATCTGGAATTCGCAGCACGACTGGGCGTCGTTCCGGTTCCAGCTGGTGCGCGCTACCGCGACGCATGAATTATCGTTTCGTACCGTCGGCGACTATATCGGGCTGCAGTTCGGGCTGGTCGGATTCATCCTGCTGCCGGTGGTATTGTCGGGCGTGGCGCTGACGGCGTGGCGGGGATACCGCCGCGGCGACCCGTTGGCTATTCTGCTGTCGACCGCTGTAATCGTCCCTCTCGGTTATTTTTTCGGGAAGTCGCTGTCCTTGAGGATCGGCGATACCTGGCCGATGTTCATCTGGCCGGTCGGATTTGCCGCCGCGGCCATCAACATCACGATGCTGTCGCGCGAAGGCTGGCCGGCATGGATGGTGCAATCGACCATCCGCTGGGCCAGGGTCGCGATCGCGTCCGGGATCGCCTTCGTCGTGGCGGTCTTTCTCTATTATGTCGTCGCTCCCTGGAATTTCATCGGTCGGGCCGATCCGATCGGCGGCGAGGCCGGCTATCAGCAGGTGGTCGCGCGGGCGGAGGCCCAGTTGCAAGCGACCGGCGCGAGCTGGATCGCCACGACCGATTATCGGACCTACGCCATGCTGCGCTGGTTTTTTGGCGATCGGGTGCCGGTCATTCAGATCAACGAACGCGGCAGGTTCGAAGGTTTTCGCGATCCCGGCATGAATGCGATCCGGGGTCGCATTGGGCTCTATGTCGGGCGCGAACCCGACCATGTCAGCTCCGTATGGAAAGCGACGACCGCGATCAGGCAGCCGCTCGAACGGGTCGAGCGCAGCTGGCGCGGAATTGTAATGGATGCCTATGCGCTGGAAAAGCTGACTGGCTGGACGCCGCAGCTTTCGCCGCAGAAAGATTCGCCGCTCTATCGCCCGCGCACGCTGGCGGGTGAGCCGCAGCTATTGCGGGATAACCAGGGCTTTGTCATCGCAGCCTCGGTTCG
This sequence comes from Bradyrhizobium sp., assembly GCA_046590305.1. Lineage (GTDB taxonomy): Bacteria > Pseudomonadota > Alphaproteobacteria > Rhizobiales > Xanthobacteraceae > Bradyrhizobium. The sequence goes on along the minus strand of JBKJUA010000356.1, from coordinate 4,988 downwards.
ATAGTCACTCCTCGCCGTCGCGCTTGCGCATCAGGTCTTTGGCAAGGTCAGCGAGTGCGGGGCGCGGCAGGGCGTTGAACGGCAGCGGGCGGGTGACGTCGATCGCCGCGAGTCCGAGCCGCGCGGTGAGCAGCCCGTTCAGGACGCCTTCACCGAGCCGCTGCGACAGCTTTGCCGCGATGCCATGGCCGAGCATCTGCTGGATCAGGCTGTCGCCCGCCGCCATGCCGCCTGTGATGGCGAGGTGGGCGATGACATGGCGCATCAGCCTGAACATGCCGAGCGCGCCCGGCCGCGCGCCGTAGAGCAGCGCCAGTTGCCGGATCAGCCGCAGCGCCGCCACGAACACGAAGAGAACGTCGATCACGGCGCGCGGACTGACGGCGGTGACGACCGAAACGCGCTGCGCTGCTGACGAGACCAGCCGGCGCGCTTCCTGATCGAGCGGCGTCATCAATTCGCGCTCTGCGAGGCGAATCATGTCGGCGCCGTCGATGATGTCGTCGGCATGGCTCTGCAATGCGGCGCGCGCCCGCGCCAGATGCGGGTTGTGATGCGCGAGGCCCAGCAGGTCCTGAACGACGGCGCGGCTCTCGGTGCGATCGTCGCTGGCGAGCACCGCGCTGGCGCGCAGATGTAGTTTTTCTATGATAGCAAGCCGCGCCAGTCCCAGCGCCTCGCGCGCGACGACGACAATGAACGCCAGTGCGGCAGCGACCGCAAAGACCAGTCCGATGTAACCAAGGCTCTCGCTGCGTGCGAAAAGATCCTCGACCAAACGGGTGACGCCAAGCCCGAGACCGAGCGTGATCAACCCACCGAGCGCGCTCCAGAACATCGCGCCCCAGCGGAAGCCGCGGCGCACGGGGACGAGCGGCGCCTCGACCAGAACCGGCAGCAGCGCGGGATCGGCTTCAGGCCTGACCTGGATCGTGCCCTTCGAGGGGCGGCTTGAATCGTCCGGATCCATCACGATGACGCCCGGGTCGTCGAGCTTGAAGGTCGCCGGCCGCCGGTGAGGAGGGCGCTCGCTCATTGCAGTCTGTCTCCGATCAGGAACTGGAGAGCGCGGTCAAGGCGGATGTGAGGCAGCGCGGGCGCGTCGCTGCCGTCGCGTTCGAGCAAGGGCGGACGGAAGCGCAGAAAGCGGAAATCGCTTTTTTCGGCCGATGCGCTGGAGAGGCCGCGAAACCCGGCTGCGCCCTTGAACAGGTCTTCCGGATCGGCCGGCAGGTCGCCCGGAAAGGTCGCGACCTCGGTGTTGCCGTCAAAGGTCTCGCCGTTCGCCATCTCGCCAGACGCGGGCATCCCCAGGATCGAGGGCAACTTGTCGCGGCCGCGCGCGACCTGCGCCTCGCGGGTGGCGCGAACTGCGGCCAGCGCCACGACGTCGATCTCGGCGCCGGTGTCCTCGGCCCGTGCGGCTGCCCTGCCGACGATACGCCGCAGCACCGCTTCGAGGCGATCATGGCTGGAATGGTGCAGATGATCGGCCTTGGTCGCGGCAAACAGGATGCGGTCGATCCGAGGCCGGAACAGGCTGCTCAGGAACGTGCTGCGGCCGATCCTGAAGCAATCCAGGATTCCCGCCAGCGCTGCCTCGAGGTCGACCAGCGCTTCCGGTCCGGCATTGAACGCCGAGAGCGCATCGACCAGCACGATCTGGCGATCGAGCCGCGAGAAATGATCGCGGAAGAACGGTCGGACCACCACGTCCTTGTAGGCCTCATAGCGCCGCACCATCATTGCCCACAGCGAACCCTCCGGTGCTGCGCCGTCGATCGGCACGTCGAGCGGTGCAAAGGTCAGCGCCGGCGAACCGGCGAGATTCCCGGGCATCAGGAAGCGGCCGGGCGGCAGCAGGCTCATGGCAAAGCGTTCGTCGCGGCAGGCACGCAAATAATCGGTGAACAGCCGGGCCGCCATCAGCGCCGCCTGTTCGTCCGCCGGGGCTTCCGCGACCAGCGTGCTGAGATGGCCGTGCCATGGCGCCGCCAGCTGCGCGCGCAACGGCCCCCGCGACAGCGCGAGGCTTTCGGCCGACCATTGCTCGAAACTCTTGCCGAGCAGCGGCAGGTCGAGCAGCCATTCGCCGGGATAATCGACGATATCCAGTGTCAGGGTGCGGTCCGCGCCGTTCTGGCGCTGGTAGTCGATCACGAGACGGAGTTCGCTGATATCGACCGTCGAATTCGGCCAGTGCCGTTCCTCGATCAGGGTGCGGACATGGTTTTCATAGGCAAAGCGCGGCACCGCGTCGTCGGGCTGCGGCGCCAGCCGGGCGCGGGCGATCCGCCCGGTGGCGAACGGCTCGAAGATCGGAAAGCGGCCGCCGCGGGTAAGACCGTGAATCAGCGCCGTGATGAAGACGGTCTTGCCGGCGCGCGACAGGCCGGTGACGCCGAGCCGGACCGTCGGATTGAAAAACTGGTCACCATAGTCCTTCAGGGCCCGCGCCGACAGGCGTGCTTCCTCTACAATATCTTGAAAGCTGGGGGCCATGCGGGAGGGGACAACTCGGTTTGGCGGAGGTAACAGACTATCCGCAAAGTGGCGATTGACGGGACAAAATCAAGTTTCATACTTCCGTCGCGATTGGAACCGAGTGTCTCACGCTTCGTTGGCCTCCCCAAAGCTGCATATTCGGCAAACAAACCATCCGGACCCGCATGACTGTCTTTAAGTTCAAGCCACTCGCCGCCACCCCGGCCCATGACGGCGCCGGGGCAACCCGCTGGAATTACGATCGGGCAGAACTGATCGCCGACGGCGTCGTTCACGGCATCGGTGTATTCGGCGGCCTGGTCGCCGCCACCGTGCTGGTGGTGCTGACTGCCGTCTACGCCACGGCCTTCGAGATAGTCGGGGTTTCGGTCTATGTCGCGGGCCTGCTGGCCATGCTGGTGCTGTCGGCGACCTACAATCTGTGGCCGGTCTCGCGCGCCAAATGGGTGCTTCGTCGGTTCGATCATTCGGCAATTTATCTGCTGATCGCAGCGACCTACACGCCGATCTTCCTGCAGTTGAAGGACAACGTCTTCGCCATCGCGCTGTTGATCGGCGTCTGGTGCGTGGCGATTGCCGGGATCGTGGTCAAGCTTATGCTGCCGGGTCGTTTTGACAGGCTCTCCGTCGGCCTCTACCTCGCGATGGGCTGGAGCGGCTTCATGGTCTGGGACACCGTGGTGGCGTCGCTGCCGACGATGGCCCTGTGGTTCATCGCGCTCGGCGGCCTGCTGTACAGTTTCGGCGTCATCTTTCATGCTTGGCAGCAGCTGCGTTTCCAGAACGCGATCTGGCATGGCTTCGTGCTTTCAGGCGCCGCCTGCCATTACACTGCCGTGCTCGATCTGGTATTGACCTGAAGCTTTTAACAAAATCGGAGTGGGGGAATGCAGGTCGCGGGCAAGGTCGTGGTTGTCACCGGAGGCGCCAACGGTATCGGCCGGGCGCTGTGTGAAGCCTTCCATCGCGCCGGTGCTGCCAAGGTCGTGATCGCCGATCTCGATCTGGCCAATGCGCAGGCCGTCGCCGCCTCGGTCGACGGCGCGGTGTTCAAATGCGATGTCGGGCAGGAGCAGGACATCCGCCACCTCATCGAGGAGACCGAGCAGAAGTTCGGCCCGATCGCACTGTTTTGCTCCAATGCCGGCATCGGTGGCGGTTTTGACCCAATGTCGGTCAATGCCGGCGGCACTTCGGACGAGCCGTGGGCGCGAAGCTGGGCCATCCACGTCATGGCGCATGTCTATGCGGCGCGGCACCTGATTCCGCGCATGAAGGCGCGCGGCGGCGGCTACTTCCTCAATACGATTTCCGCCGCGGGGCTCTTGTCCCAAGTCGGCAGCCCGGCCTATTCGACGACAAAGCATGCGGCCGTGGGCTTCGCGGAAAACCTCGCGATCTCGCATAAGGCCGACGGCATCAAGGTGTCGATCCTGTGCCCGCAAGGCGTCGACACCAATATGCTGCGGTCCATTCCGAAGGGCCCGCAATCCGGCGATGGCGACTTGACGCCCGAACAGGTGGCGGAAGAAGTGTTGAAGGGACTTGAGCAGGAAACCTTCGTCATCCTGCCGCACCGACAGGTGCTCGGCTACATGCGCAAGAAGACCGAGAATTACGACCGCTGGATCGCGGGCATGGCCAAGATCCAGGCGAAGATGCGGGAGAGTTACGGGAAGTCGTAACGCGATGCGTGCCGCATCGCTGCGGCACACATCAGCGCACCCGGAAAAGCCTTAGCGCCTTCCCGGAAAATCCATCGGGCTCTGACCACCGCCGCGCGGATTGTCGTTTTCCTTGCGATCACGCGGATTGTCACGATCGAAGCGTGGGCGGATGATGTCGGGTGAGATCTGCGGCCTCGGGCGCTCGCGCTCGACGCAGCCCTTGCCCTTCGCCACCATATCGGTTGGACACTCGCAGGCGCCGCGGCGATTGAGTTTCGCCGGCGGGTTGCAAACGATCTGCTCGACACAGGTTCTTCCCTTCCGCACCAATCCGGGTCGGCAGACGCAGTCGATGCCGGCCGCGTTCGGGGTCAGCGGCGACCGGCATTCGATCAGCGAAACGCACTTGCCGCCCTTGTCCACCTTCCCTTGCGGGCAGATGCATATGCCCGGCACCGGACCCGGCACCTTTGGCGGGGTGCACGGCGTCGTCGGAGGCGGCGTGCCTACGCACTTGCCGTTCACCAGATGCATCGGCTGCAGGCAAATGCACTGACCGGCGACCGGACCGGGGATCATCGGTGGCGGACAGGCGATCGGCGGTTTGGTCACCGTCACGCACGCTTTGTCATTCGTCGAGTTGGTATCGTGAAGCCCCGATCCCGTCGTCAGTCCAACCACCGCGCAATTCGTAAAGGACGGGTATGGCGGCGGGCCATTGGCGGTTGCTGCGATATCGATGGTGCCCAGCGACTGGCCGGTCGAGGCCGGGCCCGTGCCGGTATAGGTGCAGCTCAAGGTTTGTCCTGCGGACAA
>JBKJUA010000185.1:0-2510 GCA_046590305.1 Bradyrhizobium sp. | reverse complement strand
GGGCTGGCACGGCACCACGGTGCTGGTTTGCACGGTCGCGGCGAGGCCGTTCAGCGGCGCCCAGTGATAGGGGCTGGTGGGGCCGAAAATCCCCATGGTCGGCGTCCCGATCGCCGCCGCGATGTGCATCAACCCGGAATCGTTCGATATCGCAACGCTGGCCGCCGCCATCGCCAGGATGCCATTGCGCAGGTCCGACCCGGTGAGGTCGCGGACGCCAGGCCCGCCGGCGGCCACGATCTCCGCCGCCAGCGCCTTTTCGCCGGGACCGCCAACCACCCAGACATCGAAGCCGCGCTCGGCCAATAGCCGCGCGGCTTCCGGATACCAGGTCCAGCGCTTGGAGGCGCCGACCGAGCCCGGCGCCAATGCGACGGCCGTACCGCTGCCTAGCCCGTTGGCCTGCCGCCAGCGGCTGGCCTCCTCGGCGGGAACCCTGAGCTGCGGCACCGGCCATTCACCCGGCAGCGGCGCGCCGTCGGGCAGCGCCAGCGCGGCGTTCTTGTCGATGAAGCGGGGCAGTGCCTTCTCGCCCCAACGCCATTGGTTGATCAGCCCGAACCTGGCTTCGCCGACAAACCCCACCCGTTCGGGGATGCCGGCCAGCGCGGGCGCGATCGCCGACTTCCAGGTGCGCGGCAGCACCAGCGCGGTGCCGTAGCCCCTGGCCCGCAGCTGCTCCGCCAAACCCCATTGCCTGGCCACCGCCAACCGGCTGCGCGGCAGGTCCCAGACGATCCCGGAGCGGACGCCGGGCATATAATCGACCAGCGGGGCGCACAGCGAGGTCACCAGCACGTCTACCGGCCGGTTCGGCCAGCGCTGCTTCAGCACCCGCACCACGGTATGGCCGCGCACGAAGTCACCGATCCACATATAGGGGACGATCAGGATCGGCCTGACATCGTCAGTGTCCTGTGTTTCTGCCTTATATTTTGAATCTGTGTTCATATTTTAGAGATTTGGGGCTGCATTTTCATCCTGTCGGTAACGGCTCCCCGAGGCGAGGTAAAGCCGCCGGCCGAGGCCGGCTGCCGCCTTCACCACACGGCATGACCCAAGTTGCCTGCCGGGCAGGACTGGGGCAAAGCTGGCTTCCAACATCAAGGGCAGGGGACGGCATGTTGCTGGTGACCGGAGGCGCCGGTTTTATCGGATCGAACCTCGTGGCCGCGTTGAACGACGCCGGCCGCGCCGATATCGCGGTTTGCGACGTGCTCGGCCATGACGGCAAATGGCGGAATCTGGCCAAGCGCCAGCTTGCGGACTTCGTGCCGCCTGCCGAATTGATAGACTGGCTGAGGGGCCGCCGGCTCGATGCCGTCATCCATCTCGGCGCGATTTCCGAAACCACGGCCACCGATGGCGATCTCGTCATCGAAACCAATTTCCGGCTGTCGATGCGGCTGCTCGACTGGTGCACCGCCAATTCGACGCCATTCATCTATGCCTCGTCGGCGGCAACCTATGGCGATGGCGCCCAGGGTTTTGCCGACGATCCGTCGTTATCGGCGCTGAAGACGCTGCGGCCGATGAATCTGTACGGCTGGAGCAAACATTTGTTCGACATGGTCGTTGCCGAACGCGCGGCTAACGGCGAGCGGATGCCGCCGCAATGGGCCGGCCTGAAATTCTTCAACGTGTTCGGCCCCAATGAATATCACAAGGGCACGATGATGAGCGTGCTGGCGCGGCGCTTCGACGACATCAAGGCCGGCCACGTCGTGCAGTTGTTCAAATCCCACCGCGACGGCATCGCCGACGGCGATCAGCGGCGCGATTTCATCCATGTCGACGACGTGGTGCGGGTGATGATGTGGCTGATGGCGAGCCCTGACGTCAGCGGCATCTTCAACGTCGGAACCGGCACCGCGCGCAGTTTCAAGGACCTGATTCTCTCGGCCTATGCCGCGCTCGGGACACCTGCGAATATCCAGTATGTCGAGATGCCCGAGCAAATTCGCGGCAGCTACCAGTATTTCACCCAAAGCGAGGTCGATCGGCTCACGCGCGCCGGCTACAATGGCGGCTTTACTTCGTTGGAAGATGCGGTTTCGGCTTACGTCAGCGGTTTTCTGAACCGCACCGACCGTTTCCGCTGACGGTGCAACAGATGACGAGAAAAGATGTTTGATTTTGAAGCCCTGTCGGGAGCGATGGCCAGCCAGACGGTACTCTGCGTCGGCGACCTCATGCTTGACGAATTCGTCTATGGCGAGGTTTCTCGGATTTCGCCGGAAGCGCCTGCGCCGGTCATGGCGGTGCGGCGCAGCGAGACCAATATCGGCGGCGCCGGCAACGTCGCGCGCAACATTGCCTCGCTCGGCGCGCGCTGCATTTTTGTCGGGCTGATCGGTGAGGACGACGCCGGCGCGGTGCTGAGATCCGCGCTTTCGCAGGAAACCGGAATCGAGAGCGTGCTGGTTTCCGACCCGTCGCGGCCGACGACGCGAAAGGTGCGCTTCGTCTCCGAACATTTCTCCACCCACATGCTGCGCGCGGACTGGGAA